>NZ_JAPEPB010000002.1:300000-600000 GCF_026340565.1 Kitasatospora sp. NBC_01287 | reverse complement strand
TCGCGCTCGCCCAGGTGGACGGTGCCGTCGTCGACCACCTCCAGCAGGTCCACGCAGCGCAGCAGGGTCGACTTGCCCGAGCCCGAACCGCCGATCAGGCAGACCACCTGGTGCTCGGCGACGTCCAGGTCGATCGAGCGCAGCACCAGGCGCGAGCCGTAGCTCTTGCGCAGGCGGCGGATCCGCAGCAGCGGCTCGGAGCCCGGCAACGGCTCGGAGCCCGGCCGCAGGTCGGAGCCCGGCAGCTGCTCGGACGTCGGCTGGCGCTCCGCGCCGGGCCCGGTCATCGCGCCGCCTCCGCCCAGGTGCGCTGCGCCGCCCGCCGCTGGAGCCGGTCGGCGAACCGGGTCAGCGGGATGGTGACCGCGATGAACAAGAGTGCCGCTCCCAGGTAGGGGGTGTAGTTGAAGGCGTAGTCGGCCTTGATCTGCGCGACCCGCAGCGCCTCCAGCGGACCGAGCACGGCCACCAGCGCGGTGTCCTTCTGCAGCGCGATGAAGTCGTTGAGCAGCGGCGGCAGCACGTTGCGCACCGCCTGCGGCAGCACCACGTGGCGCAGCGCCTGCCGCTCGTTCAGCCCCAGCGCCCGCGCGGCGTTGCGCTGGGCCGGGTGCACCGAGTTCAGTCCCGCGCACAGCACCTCGCCGACGTAGGCGCCGTAGGAGAGCACCAGGGCGATCACCCCGAGCACCCAGGGCTGGGTGGGGGTGCCCTGCAGCCGCAGGGCCGGCAGGCCGAAGCCGACCAGGAAGACCAGCAGCAGGGTCGGCACGCCGCGGAAGACGTCCACGTAGGCGGTGGCGGCCAGCCGCAGCGGTTGCAGGCCCGGCGCCCGGGTCACCCGCACCAGCGCGACCAGCAGCCCCAGGACCAGGATCAGCACCTCGGCGATCAGGAACATCTGGATGTTGAGCCAGAAGCCCCGCAGGATCTCCGGGAGCGTGCCGCGGAACTCCGCCCCGTCCAGGAACAGGCTGCGCACGCGCTCCCAGCCCGGTGAGGCGACCGCGGCCGCCCCCAGCGCCACCAGGCAGAGCAGGGTGCACCCGGTGGCGATCCAGGTGCTGCGGCGCCTGCGGGTGCGGCGGTAGCGCTCGCGCTCCTGCTCCCGGGCGCTCGGCCGGTACTCCTCGTCCGGCGGTGTGGCCTGCTTGTTCAGCGCGGCCGTGCTCGCGTGGTCCACTCTCGCCCCGTTACCGCTTCAGCTCGGGCACGTTCGCCGAGGCGGACAGCCACTGGGTGGTGATCTTGTCGAGGGTGCCGTCGGCCTTGACGGCGGCCAGCGCCTGGTTGACGCAGGAGGTGTACCCGCTGTCCTTCTGCAGCAGCAGGCCGAACTGCTCGGGCGTGCCGCCGTCGTAGTCGAACTGGCCCAGGATCTTGCCGTTGTCCAGCTCCGCGCCGGCCAGGTAGAAGACGGTCGGCATGTCCGTGACGATCGCGTCGATCTGGCCGTTCTTCAGCGCGTTGACCTCGTCGCTGGTCGTGTTGAAGACCCCCGGCTGGTGCGAGGGCTTCAGGTCGTCCTGCACCGCCTGGAGGCTGGTGGTGGCCACCTGCACGCCGATCCTGGCGTCCTTCAGCGCGCCCAGCGACGTGGCACCCGCGTACTTCGAGTCGGCGAGGGTGAGGATGCCCTGCTTGGCCGTGTAGTAGCTGGTGGAGAAATCCACCGCCTTGGCACGCTCCGGCGTGGCGGAGATCTCGTTGATGTCGAAGTCGAAGTTCTTCGCGCCCGGTGCGTACGAATTGTCGAAGGGTTCGACCACCCACTTCACCTGGCTCTGGCCGAATCCGAGCTTGGCGGCCACGGCGTAGGCCACCGCGCTTTCGAAGCCCTTCCCGTCGGCCGGGTTGTTGCTGTCGAACCAGGGCGAATAGGCCGGGGAATCGGTGGCGACGGTCAGCTGCCCGCTGGTGTGCAGGCCCGGGCTGGTCGTGGTGCAGGTGGGGCCGGCCGAGCCGGCCGCCGTGCTCGCCGCCTGCGGCTGGGGCGCGCAGGCGGCGGCGGTGAGCACGACGGTGGCGCCGAGGGCAGCCGTGAGAGCCGTCCGAATACGGAGCATGGGGAGGTCCTTAGGGAGGGAGTCCGGAAAGGGGGTACGGAAAAGCGGCCGGGCCGGTGCGCTCAGCGACACAGATCGGCGGCACAGCGCACGTTGTCCACGTGGCGGCGGCGTACCAGGGGAGATGTTCCGGACATGCGTTTCAGCATTCCGGGCGGGGGAGTGCGATGTCAATCGCGTCGGCAACTGTTCGGTAACGCCGGCACAACATGTCAGCTGGTGAGATGACAGAGCCGGTCGCCTTCGCGCAGTCCGAAGAGGTCGGCCGCGGAGCCGCCGCGCACCACCAGTTCGGCGAAACCGACCCCCGAACTCCCGGTGGTGATCCCCGGCTCGCCGAGCGGGACGTCGGGCAGCCGGTCGTAGCAGCGCACCTGGACGGCCCGCTCCTCGCGCCGGCTGTGGACGCTCAGCACGGCCGAACCGGCGTAGCCGGGCAGCGCGGTGGCGGGCCGGTCCAGCTTGCAGTTGCCGAAGTTGTCCACCACGGCCACCCGCACGGCGTCCGCTTCGGAGTCCGGGTGCGCCGCCGGCGCCGGCAGGGCCAGCGGGCGGGCCGGGACCGGGTGGCCGTCGACCAGCCAGCGGGCCAGCAGCGGCACGTACCAGAGGCTGCGGAACTGGGTCCGGGCGATCTCCTCCACCTCGGCCGCGGTCAGTTCGGCCCACTGCCCGGCGGCCGCCTCCAGCACCTCGCGGACATCGGTGACCTGGACCTCGGTGACGCCGAGGTGGGCCGTCAGCGGTGCCAGCACCCGGTGGTTCAGCGTGCTGATCACCAGGTGCCCCCCGTGGCGGAACCAGCAGAACGGCGCGCCGTTGGGCCAGTGCCCGTCCCGCGGGGCGATGTTGACCAGCACCACCAGCGGGTGGGTCGGGCCGCCGGTCAGGCCGGTGGCGCGCAGCAGGTCCAGCAGGGTGAGCGCGGCGGCGCCCTCCGGGTCGGGGCCGGCCAGCGGCAGGATGCTCGGCGTGGCGCCGAGGAGCGCGGCGATCCTGGCGGACTGGCGGGCCAGCGCGTTGGGATCGGCGCAGTCGGTGAGGGAGATGACCGGTGGCTGGGGCATCGCGGGTACTTCGCCTTCTGTCGGGTGTTCTGGCTGTCGGGTGTTCTGGTGCTGCCGGAGGTTCTGGTTGCCGGGTGTTCTGGTCGCCAGGTGTTCCGGTTGCCGGGAGTTCCGGTTGCCGGGAGTTCCGGGCGGGCGAGGAGGATCGGGGCAACAAAAAACGGACCCTCCGTTTCCGGAGGGTCCGTCGCGTCGTGCGCGCACACGGCTTCGCTAGCGAAGCGCCTCCGGGAGCGGGGGCATCATTCGCATCATGGCGAGGGTGGCGGTGTGCTGCATGTCGCGGACTGTAGCACCGCGTGGCCGTCGGCGGTGCGCGCTGTCCGGTACCTGGACACGTGCTCGGCCGGTGGCCACCCTCATGACGTGGCCCGCTCCGTGCGGGCCCGGTCGGCCGCGCCGAGCGGGCCGAGCCCGAGGTGGTCGCGCAGCGTGGTGCCGGTGTACTCGGTGCGGAAGGCGCCGCGCTCCTGCAGCAGCGGGACCACGGTGTCGGCGAACTCGTCCAGGCCGCCGGGCGTCAGGTGCGGCACCAGGATGAAGCCGTCGCTCGCGTCCGCCTGCACGAACTCGTCGATGGTCGCGGCGACCTGCGCCGGGGTGCCGATGAAGGACTGCCGCCCGCTGACCTCGATGGCGAGCTCCCGGATCGACAGGCTCTTCGCCTCGGCCAGCTCGCGCCACTGCCCGGCCACCTCCAGCGGGTCGCGGTGCGTCCGCACGCTCGCCCGGCCGCGGGCCACGGTGTGCTCGCCGACCAGCGGATCGATCGCGGGCAGCGGCCCGTCGGGGTCGTAGGAGCTCAGGTCGCGGTTCCAGACCTGCTCCAGGAACTTGATCGCGGTCTGTCCGCTGACCTGCTGACGGCGGATCAGCTCGGCCTTCTCCTGGGCGTCGGCCTCGGTGTCCCCCAGCACGAAGGTGGCGGCGGGCAGGATCTTCAGGTCCTCGGGGGAGCGGCCGTGGCGGGCCAGGCGGCCCTTGACGTCGGCGTAGAAGGCCTGGCCGGCGGCCAGGGTGCCGTGCCGGCTGAAGATGGCGTCGGCCGAGGCGGCCGCGAACTCCCGGCCCTCGTCCGAGTCGCCGGCCTGGAAGATCACCGGACGTCCCTGCGGGCCGCGCGGCACGTCGAAGCGCCCGGTGATGTCGAACTGGCTGACGTGGTGGTCGAAGGCGCCAGCTTGCGGATCGCGCAGGAAGACCCCGGAAGCCTGGTCGGCGGCTATCTCGTCGCCGCGCCAGGAGTCGAACAACTCCCAGGTGGCGGCGAGGAACTGCTGCGCGCGCAGGTAGCGGTCCCGTTCGGCCAGGAAGCCGCCGCGCCGGAAGTTCTGGCCGGTGAACTCGTCCCAGGAGGTGACCACGTTCCAGGCGGCCCGGCCGGCCGAGAGGTGGTCGAGCGAGGCGAACTGCCTTGCCACCTCGTAGGGTTCGTTGAAGGTGGAGTTGATCGTCCCCGCCAGCCCGAGCCGCTCGGTGACCGCGGCCAGTGCGGCCAGCACGGTGAGCGTGTCCGGTCGGCCGACCACGTCGAGGTCGTAGATCCGGTCGTTCTGCTCGCGCAGGCGCAGCCCTTCGGCCAGGAAGAGGAAGTCGAACTTGGCCCGCTCCGCCGTCCGCGCCAGCTCGACGAAGGAGCTGAACTCGATCTGGCTCCCGGCGGCCGGGTCGCTCCAGACGGTGGTGTTGTTCACGCCGGGGAAGTGCGCGGCGAGGTGGATCTGCTTGCGTGGCTTGCTCATCGCGATGGGTCCCTGTGGTCTGGGCCGGGCGGGCGTCAGTGGGTGGCGCCGGCGGTGGCGGCCGCGGCGGCGTAGCGGTTGGCGGGGCGCGGCAGGCCGAGCAGACCGCGCAGCGTGCCGCCCTGGTACGAGGTGCGGAAGGCGCCGCGGCGCTGCAGCTCCGGGACCAGGCGCCGGGTGACCTGCTCCAGGTCGTGCGGCACGGTGGCCGGGCGCAGCCGGAAGCCGGACAGCCCGGCCCGCGCCCAGTCCTGCAGCAGGTCGGCCAGCTCACCGGGCGTGCCGGTGAACACGTGGGCGTCACTGGCGAATTCGGCGCCCGCCACCTCGTCCAACCGGGCCTTGCGGGCGGCGGCCGCGCCCGGGGCGTCGTCGAGGAAGACCACGAGGTCGCCCAGCACGTGCACCGTCTCGCCGTCGCGTCCGGCGGCGGCCTGCTCGGCGCGGATCGCGGCGAGCTGGGCGCCGGCCTGGGCGGCGTCGCGCGGGGTGACGAAGCCCAGGTCGGCCGCGCGGGCGACCAAGCGGTAGGGGACGGTGTCGTGCGCCAGGGCGGCCACGATCGGCTGGCCCTGCGGCGGGCGCGGCGTGATCGAAGGGCCCTTGACGCTGAACTTCGCGCCCTGGAAGTCGATGTAGTGCAGCTTGTCGCGGTCGATGAAGCGCCCGGTGGCGGCGTCGCGGATCTCCGCGTCGTCCTCCCAGCTGTCCCAGAGCCGCCGCACCACCTCGACGTAGTCGCGGGCCTCGTCGAACAGCTCGGTGACCAGGGCCTGCACCTCCGGTGCGGCCAGGTCCGCGAAGGAGAAGGGGGGTAGCGTCCGGCGGCCGAAGTGCGCGGCCTCGTCGGCCCGCGCCGAGACCTTCACCCGGACCCCGGCCCGCCCGCCGCTCACGTAGTCGAGGGTGGCGATGGCCTTGGAGAGGTGGAACGGTTCGGTGTGGGTGACCACGGCGGTGGGCAGCAGGCCGATGTGCCGGGTCAGCGGGGCCACCCGGGCGGCGATCAGCACCGCGTCCAGTCGGCCCCTGACCTGGTCGGTGCGGTCGTCGGGTGCCGAGGGGTCGGCGGACTGCAGGCTGAGCGAGTCCTCGATCGTCACGAAGTCCAGCAGGCCGCGCTCGGCCTCGGTGACCAGGTCGGTCCAGTAGCCGGCCGTGAACAGCTCGCCCGGCCGGGCGTCGGGCTCCCGCCAGGCGGCGGGGTGCCAGCCGGCGCCGTCGAGGGCGAGCGCCAGGTGGAGGGCGGGATGCGGTTGGGCCATGGACGGAGTCGCTTCCTGCTCGGTGGGCCGCCGCACGGGCGGGACGGCCGCGGGCGTGCCTCGGGGCGGCAGCGCGCGCGATGGGCGCGGTGCGCTGCGGGGGCACGGGTGGTGTGGGCGTGCGGGGAGTACGGGTGCGGGGAGGCGGCGTGCGAAGGGTCGGCGTGCGAGGAGTCGGCAGGCCTGGGCGTCAGGGCGCCGGGGAGCACCTGGAGGTCAACGGACCCGGGACGCGAGGGCGGCCCCGGTGCTGACAGTGGTGTCGGCGGCGGTGCCGGCGCACGCGGCCGGGACGTGGGGCCCGCAGGCGGGCCGGTGGTGCGTCAGGCCGGACACAGGGCGCTGGCGACACGCTGCAGGTCGATGTGCCGGCGCGAGTAGGCACCAGTGGCCCGACGCGCGATCAGGCAGCGGCCGCAGGAGTGGAGTTCGGCTCCCGGGCGTGCGTCCAGCGGTCTCGTCCTCGTCACCTGCGCCGCACCCCCCATCGCCTCGTCACCTCGTCAGCTGCGTGCACCGTATAACCGCCCCGGTGGCGAAAACAATCCCCGTCGGTTCGGGACGAATCGCGAGGCCCCGGCGGTCAGGGGCGCGCCTCGGGCCCGGTGGCGGGGACCCGGACGGAGCGGAAGCCGACCCGGCGGCGCAGTTCGAAGCCGAGGGACTCGTAGAGCCGGATCGCGTCGGTGTTGCTCGCGGCCGCGTGCAGGAACGGCGTCTCGCCCCGGGCCCGGATGCCGGCCGCGACCGCGTGCACCAGCCGGGTGGCCAGCCCCTGCCCGCGGTGGCCCTCGGCCGTGCAGACGGCGCTGATCTCGGTCCAGCCCGGCGGGTGCAGTCGCTCACCGGCCATCGCCACCAGCACACCGCCGCGCCGGATCCCGAGGTAGTGGCCGAGCGCGATGGTGCGCGGCAGGAACGGGCCGGGCTTGGCCCGCTCCACCAGCGCGAGCATCTCCGGCACATCGGCCGGACCCAGCGGGATGGCCTCGTCGTCGGGCGCGGCGGCGACGCCCGCGTCCACCAGTTGGACCCCGGCGAGGTCCATCACGACCTCCCACCCCGCGGGAGCGGAGCCCAGGATCCCCGTCACCGGCACCACGGCGCCGGGCCCGAAGAGCGCGGCCACGTCGCGCCAGGTCTGCTCGTCCGGCCGTTCCGGCAGGGCGGCGAACGGCGAGACGTCGACCGGGTAGCGGAGCACCTCGCCGCGCCGCTCGGCCAGGTGCGCGTGCGCCCCCAGCAGGGCGGCGCGGACGGGGTTGTCCAGCGGGTGCGGGGCGGCGGGCGGGACGGGGTGCCCCGGACCTGGTGCGGCGTCGGCGTCGGCGGTGAGCAGGTGGGAGGTGGGCGTGGGCATGCGGTTCCACTCCTCGGTGTCTTCTCGAAGGTGCTGGGGCGGCGCCGGCCCACCCTCGCGGATCGCGAAGGGCGTTGTCGGCGGCTGGAGTTGCGGGGGTTCGCGGAAGGCATCCGCGTCGCGGTAGTTCCCGCGCGGTCGGGGGCGGATGCGTCAGGTCACCGGTGGGTCGGCGTCAGGTCGGCGGCCGGAACGGCGGCGGATCACCGGCGGGTCGGTGGCGGGTCGGTGGCGACGCGGGTCGGTGGCGACGCGGGTCAGCGGCGACAGAGGCCGGTCGGCGCCCCGGTGTTGTCCAGCCAGCGCCGCCGCACCAGTGCCGGGCAGGCCAAGCGCGGCCATCCGGAACGCAGTTGGCGTGTGCTCATACCCGGCCTGTCTGGATCGGTACCACGGGGAGGAACAACCGTACCGCTCGTGTCCGTGCTGGTCGGATGCGACCTCCACCACACCGGTGGGGATTGCCCAGGGCCGGGCGAGCGGTTAACGTGAGCCCCGGTCATGAGCGTCAGCGTCAAGCCCTGGCTCGCTGACCGGCAACCCTCGTCCGCGGTGGGGTGCTCCAGGTGACGACCCGACAGGACGAGGTGTCCGGTAAGCGCGCGGCCCACGGGCCAGGCAACTGGGAGGTGATCGACATGCACGCACGGCACCGCAGCACGACGCCGCGCCCGCACGGGTCCTTCCAGGCCCGGGTCGCCCGGCGCCACGTCGATCTGCTCCGGGTGAGCAGCGCCCTCTGTCGCGGTTGAGCGACGCCGGCCCCGTGCCGCCGCTGACCTGACCGGAGCCGACCTGAGCTGCTTCGACCTGACCTGACCTGGTTCCGCCGGGTCCGACCCGGTCCGGTCCGGTCCGTCCGACCTCTGCCCGGCCCTGCCCCGACCTGAGTGTCGGCCGAAGGCCGGTGCCCCGCCGAACCGCCGCCGCGCAGGCGCGGTCGGGCCGATCACCCGTACCCCGGCCGCACCCGCGGCGCACGGTCCAGGGTGCCCTCCGATGCCCGGGTTTCCTCGACCCCGCTGGAGCTCCTCCGATGAACGAACCACCCCCCTCCCTCCTCACAGGCGCCCGAGGGCCGTCCGGCCTCGGGCTCGCCCCCGGGTCCGCGGTGGCCTCCGGGTCCGTGCCGGCGCCGACCTCGCCGGGGTCCGCTGCCGAACAGTCCACCACCCAACGGCCCACCGCCGAGCGGCCGCTGCCCGCGGAGCGGGTGATCCCGCTGCGCCATCCCGGCCGGTGGCTGGCGACCGCGGTGGTCGTCGTGCTGGTCGCGCAGTTCGCCCACGGCCTGGTGACCAACCCGTTCTACCAGTGGGACCGGTTCCGCTACTGGTTCGTCCGTCCGGTGATCATGAACGGGCTGGTCGTCACCCTGGAGGTCACGGCGCTGAGCGCGGTGCTCGGGCTCGTGGGCGGCATCCTGCTGGCACTGGGCCGCCTGTCGAAGAGCCCGGTGCTGCGGGCGGTCAGCTGGACGTACGTCTGGCTCTTCCGCTCGGTGCCGCTGATCGTGGTCCTGCTGATCCTCTACAACGCCAGCGCGCTGTACCGCACGCTGAGCCTGGGTGTGCCGTTCGGGCCGGGCTTCGTGCACTTCGACGAATCGGCCCTGGCCACCGACCTGGTGGTGGCGACCGTCGGCCTGAGCCTCAACGAGGCCGCCTACGCCTGCGAGGTGGTCAGGGCCGGGATCCTCTCGGTCGACCAGGGCCAGCACGAGGCGGCCGCGGCTCTCGGGCTGCCCAGGCGCTACCAGTTCACCCGGATCATCCTGCCCCAGGCGCTGCGGGCCATCGTCCCCTCCTACGTCAACCAGCTGATCGGGCTGATCAAGGGCACCTCGCTGGTCTTCTACGTCTCGCTGCTGGACCTCTTCGGCGAGGTCCAGAGCATGGGCAGCACCTACCCGGGGGACGTGGTGCCGCTGCTGATGGTGGCCACCGTCTGGTACGTGCTGCTGACCAGCGTCGTGTCGGTCGCGCAGTACTACGTGGAGCGCCACTACTCGCGCGGCGCGCTGCGCACCGTCCCACCGACGCCCCTGCAGCGGCTGCGGGCGGGCCTGCGCGAGCTGCGGACCCGCGCCACCGAGTCCGGGGCGGTGCGCGGATGAGCGCCGTGACGTCGAACGGGAGGGGCGGGGTCGTGAACGCGGTCGGGACGGAGGTGATCGAGGCCGATGAGGTGCGGCCGGCGGCGGTCCAGGTCCACGGCGTGCACAAGTGGTACGGCACGCACCGTGCGCTCGACGCCGTGGACCTGACCGTGGAGGCCGGGCAGGTCGCGGTGATCCTGGGACCGTCCGGGTCGGGCAAGTCGACGCTGCTGCGCACGATCAACCACCTGGAGAAGCCGGACGCGGGCCACGTCAGCGTCAGCGGTGAGCTGATCGGCGTGCGCCGGCAGGGCACCCGGCTCAAGGAGCTGAGCGAACGGGCGATCCTGGCCCAGCGTGGCCGGATCGGCTTCGTGTTCCAGCACTTCAACCTCTTCCCGCACCTGAGCGCGCTCGACAACGTCGCCGCCGCACCGGTGGCGACCGGTCGCGTCGGCCGGGCCGAGGCACGTGAGCTGGCCCTGGGCCTGCTGACCCGGGTCGGGCTCGCGGACAAGGCCGACGCCTATCCGCGCCAGCTCTCCGGCGGCCAGCAGCAGCGGGTGGCGATCGCCCGCGCGCTGGCGCTGCGGCCGGGTGTGATCCTCTTCGACGAGCCGACGTCCGCGCTGGACCCCGAACTCGTCGGCGAGGTACTGGCGGTGATCAGGGACCTCGCCACCAGCGGGACCACGCTCATCGTGGTGACCCACGAGATCGGCCTCGCCCGCGAGGTCGCCGACCTGGTCGTCTTCCTCGACGCCGGGCAGATCCTCGAACAGGGCACGGCGGCCGAGGTGTTGGACAACCCCCGGCACCCGCGCACGAAGGAGTTCCTCAGCAAGGTCATCTGAGGCGATCGGCGCGCGACGTCCGCCCGCCCCGCAGCCCCCTCAACACCCGCCGACCCGCACCAAGGGAGAAGCATGTCCAGCACCAGCACCAGCACCAGCACCAGCACCGGAATCAGCGCCAGCACGACCGCCGGCGCGACCACCGGTTCCACCACGACCGCCACCGGCACGACCGCCGGCACGAGCACCGGTGGTACCGATCCCAGAGCCCGCACCGACCGGGACCGCGGTCTCAGACGCCGCCGGCTGCTCCCCCTCGCCGCCGCGTTGGTCGCTCTCGGCACGGGCCTGACCGCCTGCGCCTCCAGCGCCACCGGCACGTCCGCCGGCCCCAAGGCCGACGCGCCGGCGGGCAGCACCGTGATCGATGTCGGGGCCGTGTCCAACGGAGCGGCGACCGAGACGCGACTGACGGTCACTCAGGTCGCCTCGATCCGGGCCGAACTGCCCGCCTCGCTGGTCAGCGGCGGGCAACTGCACATCGGCCTGGGCCTGCTGCCGACCGGCTCCGCGCCACTCGGCTACATCGGCTCGGACCAGAAGACCCTCACCGGCTCCGAGCCCGACCTCGGCCGCCTGGTCGCCGCCGTGTTCGGGCTCAAGCCGGTGCTCTCCAACGCGACCTGGGACAACCTGTTCGTGGGCATCGACAGCGGGAAGACGGATCTCGGCTTCTCCAACATCACCGACACCGAGCAGCGCAAGACCAAGTACGACTTCGCCTCCTACCGCCAGGACAACCTGGGCTTCGAGGTCCTGAAGAGCGACGCGTGGAGCTTCGACGGCACCTTCGAGAGTCTCGCCGGGAAGACCTTCGCGGTCGGCGCCGGCACCAACCAGGAGAAGATCCTGGAGCAGTGGCAGAGCCAGCTGCAGGCCGAGGGCAAGAACCTGACCATCAAGTACTTCCCGGACAACAACGCCACCTACCTCGCGCTGGACTCGGGCAAGATCGACGCCTACTTCGGTCCCAACCCCGATGTCTCCTACCACGTCACGCAGAGCGCGAAGTCGCCCAACCCGACCCGCAGCGCTGGTAAGTTCTCCGGTGCCGGAGCCACGCTGCAGGGGCTGATCTGCGCCACCACCAAGAAGGGCGACGGGCTGGCCAAGCCGACCGCCGACGCCATCAACTACCTGATCCAGCAGGGCGACTACGGCAAGTGGCTGACCGCCTGGAACCTCGCGAACGAGGCCGTCCCCACGTCGGCCGTCAACCCGCCGGGGCTGCCGCTGAGCAACTCCTAGGAGCTTTCCGGTCGATCTTGTCGGATCAGCGCGCGGTGTTGGGCGCCCGGCTGGGCGTGCGCCCGAGTCGTCCTCGTACTGGACGTACTTGGATGATTCGGGCGTGCGTCCAGCCGGGATGCCCGGCGTCGCGGGCCCGGCGGGAATTGTCAGACACGGCCTAGGTGCGCGGTCCTACTCCAGGCAGTCCTACTGCATGTCCCACTCTTCCAGCAGGTCGAAGAGGTGCCGGTCGCCTTCGAGCTTCAGGGAGTCCAGCGGGATGCGACCGTAGAAGGCCAGGACCAGGTCGCTCGCCGTACCCCGGACGGAGACGTCGACCGACTCCGAGTCCTCGCCGGCGGCGGGGCCGGATTCGGGCAGACGGAAGGCCCGCGAACCATCGGCGGAGAGCGATTGGCGCCAGGAGCCGCCCTCGGTGACGTGATAGTCGACGACGGCGGGCTTGTGCGGCCAAGCGACCGTCGTGGTGCAGCAGGTGAACAGGAAGTCCTCGACGCCATCAAGCGCCACCTCCTCCGGCAGCGGCTCCGGGGCGCCCACGGTGAGCTGGGCGTCATAGGTGTGCATCGCGATCTCCTGGAGCTGGTGCCGGGCGACGGCGCCGCAGGTCCGCGGCGACTGCGACGAGCCCCACCACGTCCAGCAACCGCGCTCCGGGCCGGCCTCCCGCAACGCGTCCAGCATCTGCTGCGTCGACTCGGCCAGCCAGGCGAGCAGGGCCTCGCGCTCCTGCGGTGCGGCCAGGCCCTCTCCCGCCAACTTGCCCGAGGCGTCCGGCCCAGCCGCGACCGTGGCGGCCCAGGCGCGACGCCCCCCGCCCAGGTGGTGCACCAGGTCGAGCAGCGTCCACTCGGGGCAGGTCGGCACCTGCACATCGAGGCTGGGCGCGGAGGCGATCGCGGCCCGGAAGGCGGCCGACCGCTCGTCGATCAGGCGCAGCAGCTCAGGGAAGTCCAAGGTCTTGGTCACCCGGGGTTTCTATCACTGTGCGGCGGCGACGTAACAGCGATTTTCGCGGGCCGGCCTCCACCTTCGCGGCGCGATGATCTGGATCAAGGACCTCACCAGAGCTGCCGCTTGATCACGACCAAATAAGCGCCCTAGGTGTACTGACCACGGAGGTTGGTGACAGGGCTCACGGCTGGCAGATCTTGAAATGAGTGAGGGCCTTCTGGCCAGGTGTGGATTGCGACATCTACCCCAGCGCCAGAAAGGCCCTCATGCCACACCGTAACGCACCCCTGACTGAGACCGGACGCCTGCGCCTGGCCCGATGCGTGGTCGAGGACGGCTGGCCGCTGCGCCGGGCCGCCGAACGCTTCCAGGTCTCGCCCACCACGGCCAAGCGCTGGGCGGACCGCTACCGGGCCCTGGGCGAGGCCGGCATGGACGACCGGTCCAGCCGCCCGCACCACAGCCCGCGCCGCACCCCGACCCGCACCGAGCGCCGGATCATCAAGGTCCGCGTCCTGCGCCGCTGGGGACCGGCCCGCATCGCCTACCTGCTGGGGCTCAACCCCGCCACCGTCCACCGGGTCCTGACCCGCTACCGCCTCGCCCGCCTCACCCACCTCGACCGCGCCACCGGCCGCGCCATCCGCCGCTACGAACACGACGCACCAGGCGATTTGGTCCACGTCGACATCAAAAAGCTCGGCAACATCCCCGACGGCGGCGGCCACCAGGTGCTCGGCCGCCAGGCCGGCCGCAAGACCCGCTCCGGCACCGGCTACAGCTACCTCCACAACGCCGTCGACGACCACTCCCGCCTCGCCTACAGCGAGATCCTGACCGACGAGCGCAAGGAGACCGCCGCCGCGTTCTGGACCCGAGCCCAGGACTTCTTCGCCCAGGCCGGGATCACCGTCCAGCGCGTGCTGACCGACAACGGCTCCTGCTACAAGTCCCACCCCTGGCGGGACGTCCTGGCCGCCGCCGGGATCACCCACAAACGAACCCGGCCCTACCGGCCACAGACCAACGGCAAGGTCGAACGCTTCAACCGCACCCTGCTCGACGAATGGGCCTACGCCAGGCCCTACCGCACCGAGCAGGAACGACGCGACGCCTACCCCGCCTGGCTCCACACCTACAATCACCACCGCGGACACACCGCGCTCAAGGGCCAATCACCCGCCAGCCGCGTCCCCAACCTCACGGGTCAGAACACCTAGCGCCGCGTCAGCCCGGAGCGGTCCCGGGCCGGGCCGGCTGTCGCGTTCAGGGTGCGGCTCAGCGGGCGACGGCCAGGCCGAAGGGGACCGGTCCCAGTGCGCGGACCAGCGGGCCGACCAGCAGGACGAACGCCTCCGGCACTCGGGCGGTCCGCAGGTCCCCCAGGTCGATGATCCACTCCGGCGGCCAGCCCAACGCGCCCAGCAGTTCGGTGACGACCCGCTTGGCGCCGGCCTCGTCACCGGAGACGAAGGCGGTTGGCGGGGTGGCCAGGCGGGCCGGGTCGGCCATGACCGACTCGTGCAGGGTGTTGAGCGTCTTCACCACGCGGGCCGCCGGCAGCGCGCGCTGGAGCTCCTCGGCGAGGCTGCTGTCCGGGTGGCGCAGCGCCGAGGCGAAGCCCGCGGCATCGGACTCGGTGGCGTTGGCGAGGTCCACCAGGACCTTGCCCGCCAGCTCCGCCGCGAGGCCGCCGAGGAGCTCCAGCGATGCCGGGCCCGGGGTGGCGTTGACGACCACCTCGGCCGAACCGGCCGCCTCCCGCAGGCCGGTGACGCGGATGCCGGAGCCGGCCCAGGCGGGCGCGGTCCGCCGCGGGTCGCGGGAGCCCACGACGACGAGGCGCCCGGCCTCGTGAAGGCGGCCGGCGAGGGTTCGGGCCACGGTGCCGGAACCGAGGATGGCGATCGTCGTCATGGCTGTGCGCTCCTTGATCGGGGATGGATCCGCTCAGCAGTGACGCTAGGCGCGGCTACGGTGGAGCGGGAGAACGCACTTCAAGGTGCCCGGCCCGCACACGCGAGGGGATGCCATGACCGCCCGCACCAATGCCCGCACTACCGCCCGCACTACCGCCCGCACCACCGCCCGCACCAACGCCCGAGCCGCCGTGCGACCGCGCACGGCGGCGCAACGGCGGGCCGAGGCCCGCGACGCGCACCAGGCCCGCTTCGCCGACTGTCCGACCAACCGGCTGCTGGAGCGCGTCGGCGAGAAGTGGGTCGCGGTCGTCCTCAAGGAACTGGCCGAGGGGCCTTGCCACTACGGCGAGTTGGCCCGCGCGGTCGCGGGGGCGACACAGAAGATGCTCACCCAGACGCTGCGCCGCCTGGAGCGCGACGGTCTGCTCACACGCACCGTCGGCCCGAGCGTGCCCGCCCGCGTGCGGTACGCGCTCACGCCGCTGGGGCAGAGTCTGCTGCCCGTCCTGGCCGCCGTGACGTGCTGGGCCGAGCAGCACATCGCGGAGGTCGACCGGGCCCGCGCGGCGTACGACGGGGCGTAGCCCGGGGGCGCTCAGGCCGTCAGCCCGGGTCAGGCCGTCAGCCCGGGTCAGGCCGTCAGTTCGGTTCGGGGTGCCGTGCGGGGGACGGGCTCGTGGCGGATGTACCACTCGGTGCCGAGGACCCGGGCCCGGACGGCGGCCGACAGGGCCGCCACCCGGCCTGGCGCGGCGCCCCGGGCCACCTCGGTGCGGTGCGCCAGGATGGCGGCGACCTTCTGCTCCACCCAGGGGCCGACGTCGACGGTCGCGGTGACCCGCTCGTCCGGGACGCTGCGCAGGAGGGCGCCCGGGCGGAGCAGGTGCGCGCCCACCTCCCGTGCGGCCGTGTGCGGGTGGGTGGCCAGGTAGAGGGCGCCCGGCTGCCAGGGCTCGCCCGCCTCCGGGTGGAGCAGGTCGAGTCCGGCCGCGTGGACGGCGAGCAGCGTGACCCGGTGGGTGTGCACGTGGTCCGGATGGCCGCTCAGTCCGCCGTAGGCGTCGTGGGTGACGACGATCTGCGGGCGGAACTCCCTTATGTGCCAGACCAACTGACTCACCGTCTGTTCGATCGGCACGTCGCAGAACCGCGCCTTGCCGGGCGCCGACCACGCCGCGCGGGCGTCGCCGTGGCCGAGCATCCGGGGCTGCCCGGCGCCGAGGATCCGCAGGGCCTCGGCCAGTTCCGCGGCGCGCGGGGTCTCCGGCGCCCAGGTCGCCGTGACCACGGCGGTGCGCGCGCCCGCGGCCGCGTGCCGGGCGAGCACGCCGCCCGCCGACAGCGACTCGTCGTCCGGGTGGGCGAAGACGGCGAGCACACTCGGCGCGGGCGCGGGCGCGGGCGGGTTGGCGGGCACGGGCACAGCGGGACCTCGATCTTCGATCGGCGGAGCGGTTCGACACCTCCAGGTAAGCAGCCGCGGGCGGCCCGCCACCCGTGTTCCCGGCCCGGTCCCACAGAGATTTCACAAGATTGCCCCCTACCGTGCCCGGGACCCGCGTCGGCATGTCGGCCCGGGTCCCGGGCACGGATGGGAGAGCGGGCGGCATGGAACCGGAGCAGGTGCTGGGCGGGCGCTACGTGCTCTCCGGGCTGGTGGGCCGCGGGGGCATGGCGGAGGTGTACCTGGCGCGGGACCGGCGGCTGAACCGCCTGGTGGCGGTCAAGCTCCTCCGGCCGGACCTGGCGGTCGACCCCGTCTCGGCGGCCCGGTTCCGGGGCGAGGTCCTCGCCGCCGCTTCGCTCAACCACCCCTCGATCGTCGCGGTCTTCGACAGCGGCGAGGAGTGGTCGGGCGGGGCGGCGCCCGAGGGGGCGCTGCGCTACCTGGTGATGGAGTACGTCCAGGGCCGCACGCTGGACGAACTGGTGCGCGAGGGAGGGCCGATGGCGGCCGCGCGGGCGCTGGAGCTGACGCTCGGCGTGCTGGACGCCCTGGCGTGTGCCCACGCCCAGGGCCTGGTGCACCGGGACGTCAAACCCGCGAACGTGATGGTCACCGAGGACGGGCGGACCAAGGTGATGGACTTCGGGATCGCCCGCTCGCTGCGGGCGGACGCGATGAACCTGACCCAGAGCGCCATGGTGATGGGCACGGCGGCCTACCTCTCGCCCGAGCAGGCGCGTGGCGAGGCGGTGGACGGGCGCTCGGACCTCTACGCCACGGGGTGCCTGCTCTACGAACTGCTCACCGGAACACCGCCGTTCACCGGTGCGACCGCCGTCGAGGTGGCCTGGCAGCAGGTCAACGACGAGCCGCGGCCGCCCTCGGAGCTCGCGCCGGACCTGGCGCCCGGCTGCGACGCACTGGTCCTGCGCGCCTTGGCGAAGGACCGCGAGCAGCGGTTCCAGACCGCCGCCGAGATGCGGAGCGCGCTCGCGCGGGCGCTGACCGATCTGACCGCCGCGACCGAGCCGACCGCCGAGGTGCTCGGGCCTGCCGGACCGCAGGCCGTTGGACCGCAGGCAGTTGGACCGCACCCCGCCGGATCGCGGCCTGGCGGGCGCGGGCGCGGGCGGGTCCGGGGTGCCGTCCTGGCCCTCGTGATCTGCGCGGCCGGGTGCGCGGCCGCCGCGGGCTACGCGGCGAGTGGCTCGGCCGCCGCCGCGCGGACCGTCCGCACGCCCGATCTGGTGGGCAAGAGCGTCGCCGATGCCCGGCAGGGCGCGCAGGGCGCCGGGCTGCGGGTGGTCAAGGTGGTGGAGGGCGGCTGTCCCACCCCGGGGGTTCCGCTCCGCCGGGTCTGCGGCCAACTGCCCGCGGCCGGCCACGACGCGACGGCCGGCAGCGCCGTCACACTCGACATCTCGGCTCGGTAGTCGTCCCGGACGACCCAACTGGTCAAGTGCCATGCCGAGTTGCAAGCCCGCAACCGGTCGTACGCGGTGCGGTGGACGGGTGGCCGGTCAGCCGAAAAGGGTCTAGACCTAATGGACTAGACCTGAATGGTACAGACCCTTGACGTGTGCAGTCGGTGAGTGCCAACGTACAACTGAGCCCTCAGCGGGGTGTCCTGAGAAGCGCCGTCTCGTCGCGTTCCCCCACTGTTCCGAGCCGGCGCGCCAGCAAGGTCCTTCGCAGCGGCGTTCACCGCTGCGCTCGCGGTCCTGCCTCCGGGCACACGGCACGCCCGCCGTGGGTCGTTCGCCCGTTCGCGACCGAAGGGACCGATCCACCATGCACGCGAAGTCCACCAAGCGGGGGTTAGGCGCCAGCCTCGCCACCATCCTGCTGCTCGCCGGTGTCGCGGCGTTCGCCGACGGCAGCGCGGCTGTCGCCGACCCGAACACCACCACCGCGGTGAGCGCCGGACCCGCCACCTACACCCAGGCGGTGCCCGCCGGAGCGCCGTCGCAGTACAACCAGCCGCTGGAGCGGTGCGCCAACGGTGTCAACTACCCGATCAGCGGCGCCAACCCGGTCCTCAGCGAGCCGGTGACCACGCAGTTCGCCAGCAATGTGGGGCTGTCGGAGTACGTGACCTTCAGCGGCAACCAGTACTACGGCGACTGGCAGTTCGTCTTCACCAACACCTCCTCCGAGGTGCTCTCGACGGACTGCGCGGTGCTGGTCTTCCGCGCGCCGTCCGGCTCGGACGACCACGAGTACAGCGCCACCCAGCAGTTCGGCCACCCCCAGGAGGACTACCTGGAGGTGCCGCGCGGCGATGGGACGTCGTTCTACATCGCCCGGATCGACTTCCACGACGTGCCGCTGGCCCAGCGCCAGGTCGCGCCCGGGCAGTCCTTCACCTACCAGATCAGCGGTGTGCCGAGCGCCGCGATCTCGCTCACCCAGATCCGCGACTCGCTGAAGCTCACCGCCGACCTCAGTCTGACGGCGAACCAGGCGCTGGTGCAGCACTACGGCACCAACCGGCTGACCAACTGACCGGTTCGACCGGCTGACCGACCGATCCTCGGGGCGGTCGGCCCTCGGGGCGGGCGACCTGACGACGGGTCACCCGCCCCGGGCGCAGGCCGCCGCGCCGGCCCCGTCCAGTTTGCCGAGATCAGGAATGGAGTGGCCGTTGCGCCGCGCACCGAACCGGCGGACCGCCACCGGAGTGACCGCCCTGGCGCTCATCACGGTGGCCACCGGATGCACGAGTCAACCTGGGCACAGCGCCCCCGCCGGGCCACCCCCACCCCAGTCCCGGCAGGCCGCGTCGGTCGCCTCCGAGGAGTTCGGGCTGCTGGCCGGCGGCGGCTGGGCGCAAGCGTGGAGCCTGTGGACCGACAGCGCTCACCAGGTCATCTCCCAGGCGGACTTCGTGCGGCTCAACACCGAGTGCCGCCCGGTGCCCGGCGTCCCGTACGTGGTCGACCGCACCACGATCGTCGATTCGACCACGGTGCGGATCGACTGGCACCGGGCCGACGCGACCGGCGGCAACCCGACCGGCGGCAACGCGACCGGCAGCAACACCCTGCTCTACCAGGCGGGCCGGTGGCAGTTCGTGCCGGACGCGGCTTCGTTGGCGGACTACCGGCTGGGCGTCGACCAACTGGTCCAGAAGAGACGGGCCGCGGGCTCATGCCACTGACCTCCTTGACCACCGCGACCGTGACGACCGCCGCTCACGCGCGGGTCCGACCGGCCGCACCGCTGCGGCGCTTCGTCGCAGCCTGCGTCCTGGCGCTCGGCGCCGTGCTCGCCCTGGCCGGTCCGGCCGCCGCGCACGCCGACCTCGTCTCCTCCTCGCCCTCGAACGGGACGGTGGTCGCCGCCGAGCCGCGGCAGGTGACCCTCGTCTTCTCCGAGGAGGTGACCCTGAGGCTGAGCTCCGTGAAGGTGATCGGACCCGACGGGCACCGCGTCGACAGCGGCGCTCCGCACTCCGGGGGAGCCGACGGCGACAGCATCGCGGTCGACCTCGCCAGTGACCCGACACCGGGCACCTTCGTCCTCGACTGGCTGGCCACCGCGGCCGATGACGGTCACGCCACCTCGGGCTCGCTCACCTTCTCGGTGGGCGCGCCGAGCCGCACGGTGGCGGCGGGCGGCTTCGGCGCGCCGGACCGGGTGACCGACGCGGTGCTCGACCTGGCGATCTGGCTGGGCCTGGCCGGGCTGGCGCTGCTGGTCGGCTTCGCGGCGATCCGCCTGTACTGCCTGCCGGCGGTCGCCGGTACCGCCCCGCCCGGCGCCGCTGACACCTCGTCGACCGGCCGCGACCCACGCCGGGCCGCCGGCCTCGGCTGGAGTGCCCTGCTGGTCGGCACCCTGGCCCAGCTCTTCGTCCACGGGCCCGCCACCCAGGGGGAGTCGCTCGCGCACGTGCTGGACCGGCGGCTGCTCTCCGCCACGCTCGCCACCCACGAGGGCCACGCGCTGGTCGCCCGGATCATCCTGCTGGCCCTGGTGGCGGCAGTCGGCGAGCCGATCCTCCGCCGCGCCGGGAGCGCTGCCGCCGGGAGCGCTGCCGGAGGCCGGGCCGCCGCGACCCCTGCCGGCGTGGCCACCGCCACCGCCGCCGTCGTGCTGGCGCTCGCGCTCGCCGCCACCTGGAGCGAGATCAGCCATGCGACGAGCGGGAGCCTGGTGCCGCTGGCGCTGCTGGTCACCACCCTGCACGTCACCGCGATGGCGGTGTGGGCGGGCGGACTCGTCAGCATCGTCGTCCTGCTGAGCGGGGGAGCCGGCCCGCACCTGGCGGCCATCACCGCGCGCTTCTCCCGCCTGGCGCTGGGCTCCGTGCTGGTGCTGGCCGCCACCGGGCTCTACCAGGCCGTCCGCGAGGTCGGCGGGTTCGCCGCTCTGACCGGTACGTCCTACGGCAGGCTGCTGCTGGTCAAGACAGCCGTCCTCGTCCTGGTGCTCGCCGCCGCCGCCGTCACCCGCGGCCGGGTCCGCGCGAACGCACGCACCCGTGCGGCCGGCCTCGGCGAGGCGGAGGCCGTGGCCCTGCGGCGCTCCGTCCTGCTCGAACTCGCGGGCGTCACCGCCATCCTGGTCGTCACCGTCCTGCTGATCGGCACCGCCCCGGCCCGCGAAGCGCAGCACCCCCCGGCGGCGACCGCTCCCGCGACCGCTCCCGCGACCGCTCCCGCGACCGCTCCCGCGACCGCTCCCGCGACCGCACGCGCGACCGGCCCGGCGCGCTGACGCGGCGGAGCCGCCGGGGCGCGTCACGCCGACCGGCCTCCGGGAAGGTCGGCTGAGGCCGCATCAACCGATCGGTTGATGCGGCTCAACCGCGCGACCGATCGACCGGTGCCCGCCAGACAGGGCCGGACGGTCGATGCCGCCGGGGACCCGTGCGCCGCCACGCTGGTACCAGCGATCCGGAGACCTCCGGAGGCGGAGAGGATGCCAGGCATGCCAGCGGTCATCGAGGTGCGGCACCTGCACAAGAAGTACGGCGACAAGGTGGCGGTCGACGACGTCTCGTTCACCGTGGAGCGGGGCGAGATCTTCGGGATCCTCGGCCCGAACGGGGCCGGCAAGACGACCACCGTGGAGTGTGTCGAGGGGCTGCGCGAGCCCGACGGGGGCGAGATCACGGTGCTCGGGCTCGATCCCCGGCGCGACCGCGCCGAGTTGACCCAGCGGCTCGGCGTGCAGCTCCAGGACGGGCGGCTCCCCGACAGGATGACGGTCGGGGAGGCGCTGCGGCTCTACCGCTCCTTCTACCGCGAGCCCGCCGACCCGCAGACCCTGATGGACGCGCTCGGCCTGGCCGGCAAGCACAGGACCCGGTACGCGGACCTGTCCGGCGGCCAGCAGCAGCGGCTCTCCATCGCGCTCGCGTTGATCGGAAGTCCGCGGGTGGCCGTCCTCGACGAACTCACCACCGGACTGGACCCGCAGGCCCGTCGTGACACCTGGAGCCTGATCCAGGACGTGCGCTCCCGAGGGGTGACGATCCTGCTGGTCACCCACTTCATGGAGGAAGCCGAGCGGCTGTGCGACCGGGTGGCGGTGATCGACCGGGGCCGTGTCGCCGTGGTGGACACTCCGGAGGGCCTGACCGAACGCGTCCAGGACGGTCAGCGGATCCGGTTCCGCCCGTCGGTTCCGTTCGAGGACCAGCTGCTGACGGCTCTGCCGGAGGTCACCGGTCTCACCCGCCACGACGGTCTCGTGGTGATCACCGGCACCAGCAACGCCCTCAACGCGATCACCTCCGCCCTGGCCCGCAACAACATCGTGGCGGAGTACCTGCGGGTGGAGCAGCCGAGCCTGGAGGACGCCTTCGTCGCGCTGACCGGCACCCGACCCGCCACCGAGACCCATGCCACCGAGACCCATGCCGCCGAGACCCATGCCACCGAAACCCATGCCGCCGACGCCCATGCCACCGAAACCCATGCCGCCGACGCCCATGCCACCGAAGCCCATGCCGCGGCGGCCGACGCCGCGCGGCGCTAGCCGACCGAGCAGGAGGAGCACCACCGTGTCAGCCACCACCTCAACCGCGCCCGTGCCCGTGCCGTTCGCCGCCGACCGGCGCTCGGCGCTGGGCCAACTCGCCCTCTCCGAGCTGAAGATGTTCATCCGGGGGAAGGCCGGTCCGGTCTTCGCGATCGGGCTGCCGCTGGGCCTGCTGATCATCTTCGGCAACATCCCCTTCTACAACGAGCACCGCGAGAGCCTCGACGGCCACACCCTGCTCGACGTCTACGTCCCGATCCTGACCGCCTTCGTGCTGGCCACGCTCTCCTTCAACGTCGTACCCGCGGTGCTGGTCGGCTACCGGGAGAAGGGCGTGCTGCGCCGCCTGCGGACGACCCCGGTCGGGCCGGCCCGGATGCTGGCCGCCCAGCTCCTGGTCAATCTGGCGACCGCGGCCCTCTCCGTGACCGCCGTGCTCCTGGTGGGCCGGTTCGCGTTCGGGGTGCCGCTGCCGCGCCAGGTCGGCGGATACGTGGTCAGCATCGTGCTGGCCGCTCTCGCCCTCATGGCGATCGGCCTGTTCATCGCCGCGGTCTCGCCCAGCAGCCAGGTCGCGGACGCCGTGGGCACGACCCTGTTCTACGTCATGATGTTCTTCGCCGGGCTCTTCCTCCCGATCGCCGTCATGCCCTCGCTCCTGCGGCACGTCAGCCGGGCCGCTCCCCTGGGCGCCGCCGTGCAGGCCTTGACCGACGCGACCCAGGGGCACTGGCCCCACCCCCTCCAGTTGATCACTCTGGCCGGCTACGTCGTAGTCTTCGGCGCGGGAGCGGTTAAATTCTTCCGCTGGGAGTGAAGCCGACCGGAGGGGCAGCGTTGAGCAGGCCGGAAGCGCCCACCTGGATGGGTGAGCAGGACGAGCGGTTGCTACCGCTGGTGACCGTCGTCCCCTATGTGATGCTGGCCGCCCTCACGGTCGTGACCCTGATCGTCAAGTGGGGGACGGGAAGCTCCCTGCTGATCGATCTGGGCCTGTGCGCCGCGGTGGCCCTGTGGATCCTCTGCATGTTCTCCCTGCGCCGCGACCGGTGGGAGCGGGCGTGGGTGATGGGGGTGTTCTTCGCCGGGCTGGTCGTCCTCACCGGCATCCTCGTCGTCCGGGATCCGTGGTTCGGCCTGTTCACGCCGGCCGGCTACTTCTACGCCTTCGGGATCCTGCCCTGGCCGTGGCGGCTCTGCGGGATCGCCGCGGTCGCCCTGGAGTCGGGGAGCGCCCAGGTCGCCGGGACCGCCAAGGACAGTGCGGCCGGGGTGACCGTCTACGTCGTGGTGCTGGCCGTCAATGTGATCTGTATGTGCGGGTGGGGCTGGTGGCAGTGGGACGCCGATCGGAAGAACGAGGAGCGGAAGGCGGCCCTGGAGCAGGTGCGGGAAGCCAACCGCCGGCTCAAGGCGACACTGGCCGAGAACGCCGGGCTGCAGCGGCAACTGCTGGTCCAGTCCCGGGAGGCCGGGGTCCTCGACGAACGGCAGCGGATGGCCCGGGAGATCCACGACACGCTGGCGCAGGGCCTCATCGGGATCGTCACCCAGCTGCAGGCCGCCGAACAGCTTGCCGAGCAGTCCCCGGACCGTTGGCGGGCCCACTTCGAGGCGGCGACCCGGCTGGCCCGGGAGAGCCTGGCCGAGGCCCGGCGGTCGGTGGACGCGTTGCGGCCCCGCCCGCTGGAGACCGCTGGGTTGGGGGAGGCCTTGGCCGGGGTCGCCGAGCGTTGGTCCGCCCTGCACGGTGTGACCGTCGAGGTCACCACCACCGGGACGGCCCGGCCGATGCCCCCGGAAGCCGAGTTGGCCCTCCTGAGGGCGGCTCAGGAAGCGCTGGCCAACGTGGGCCGGCACGCCCGGGCCGGCACCGTCGCCCTGACCCTCGGCTACCTGGATCGCGAGGTCACCCTGGAGGTGTGCGACGACGGCTGCGGATTCGACCCGTCCGCCGCCCGGGTGTCCGCCCCGGTGACGGCCGCCCCGGTCACAGTGGGCGCGGAACCAGCGGGCGCCGCCGGCGGCGGGTTCGGCCTGAAGGCGATGCGGGAGCGGATCGAGGAGTTGTCCGGCACCGTGCGGGTGCGGTCGCGACCGGGATCGGGGACGACCGTCTCCGCCCGCGTGCCGCACCCGTCGGCGGAGGTGGGCGCGTGAACTCCGTGGCCCCCGCCGCGATCAGGCTGCTGATCGCCGACGACCACCCCGTGGTCCGGAACGGCCTGAGCGGCATGTTCGCCGCAGACTCCGCGTTCGAGGTGGTGGGAGAGGCGGCGGACGGCGCCGAGGCGGTCCGGCTGGCCAGGAGCCTGGAACCGGACGTGGTCCTGATGGATCTGCGCATGCCGACCATGGACGGGGTGACCGCGATCGGTGAGCTGGCCAGGGCGGGCAGCACCGCCCGGGTGCTGGTCCTGACCACCTACGACTCCGACAGCTACGTCCTGCCGGCCATCAAGGCGGGGGCGACCGGTTACCTCCTCAAGGACGCTCCCCGTGACGAGCTGCTGCGGGCGGTGCGAGCCGCCGCCAACCGCGAGGCGGTCCTGGCGCCCTCGGTCGCGGCGCGGCTGATGAACCAGGTCCGGGGCCCGGGTCCCGGGCTGCTCAGCCCGCGCGAGCACGAGGTCCTGAAGTGGGTGGCGGCCGGGGCGACCAACCGCGAGGTGGCGGAACGCTTGCTGATCAGCGAGGCGACGGTGAAGACGCATCTGCTCAACGTCTACGGCAAGCTCGGCGTCGGCGACCGCGCGGCGGCCGTGGCCGAGGCGTACGACCGCGGCCTGCTCACCCCCCGTCGCCCGGAGCAGTCCTGACTGTCCGCCGCACCGCGGCGGCCCCGAGGTCCTGACGGGGCTTCCGCAGCCGCCCCGCCGCACCCGACGTGAGGCCGGTCCGGGGGTGGCGAGGGCCTCGGCGCGGCGGGCCCGGGCGATCCGGGGCGGCGTAGCCGGCGAGGCGGCCAGGGGGAGAGTAGTGAAGGTAAGGCTAACCTAAGCGTCCTGGTGCTCGTCTACACCCCGAACGGAGATCGTCCGAGCTCCGAGCTCCGAGCTCCGAGCTCCGAGCTCCGAGCTCCGAACTCCCGCTCGTCCGCCGTTGGAGGGATCCCGCTCTCCCGAATGGCCGAGCGGGCGTGCCGTTGGCCCCCGTACCGGGACCGGCCGAGCAGGGTGGTCCCCGGCGCCGTCCCCGGTGCCGGCTCGCGGCCAAGGACGGGAGGGACCAGCGATGTCAGCTGTGGACGAGGGACGGCGGCGGACGCCGCGGATCCTGCGGGGCCGGCCGGCGCTGGTGACCCTCCACCCCGGCTTCGCCACCGGAGGCTGACCCCCGTGGCAGCAGAACACACCCCGGCAGCGCCCACCGCGCAGGGCAGCACGGCGCAGGGCAGCACGGCGCAGGGCCGGCCCGCGGGCAGCCGCACCGCGGACGAGCCCGTGGCCCGCCGCCGGGTGGTCATCCTCGGCGGCGGTTTCGCCGGCCTCTTCGCCGTCCGGGCGCTGCGCAGCGCCCCGGTGGCGGTCACCCTGGTCGACCGCTGCGCCCACCACCTGTTCCAGCCGCTGCTGTACCAGTGCGCCTCCGGCATCCTCTCCGAGGGCCAGATCGCCCAGCCGCTGCGGGCCGTGCTGCGCCATCACCCCCGGGTGCGCTGCCTGCAGGCCACCGCGACCGAGGTGGACGTCGCCGAGCGCCTGGTGCGGGTCCGGCGGCCGGACGGCGGCGTCCTCGAACTGCCCTACGACGACCTGATCGTGGGGATCGGCGTGCGGCAGTCCTACTTCGGGCACGACGAGTTCGCGGCCCACGCCCCCGGCATGAAGACGCTGGCGGACGCGCTCGCGGTGCGTGCCAAGCTCTACCAAGCCTTCGAACTGGCCGAGGCGAGCGAGGATCCGCGCGAGCGGGAGCGGTGGCTCACCTTCGCGCTGGTCGGCGGTGGCCCCACCGGGGTCGAACTGGCCGGGCAGATCAGGGAGATCGCCGGCCGCACGCTCGACCGGGAGTTCTCCAGCATCGACCCGGGCCAGGCGCGGGTGCTGCTCTTCGACGGCTCGGACGCGGTGCTCGGCGCCTTCGGTCCGGTGCTCTCCCGGCGGGCCGCCAGGACCTTGGCCGAGCTGGGCGTCGAGGTCCACCTCCGGTCGATCGTCACTGCCGTGGACGAGCAGGGCCTGACGGTGCGTCGCGAGGACGGCGGCACCGAGCGGGTCGAGGCGCGGACCGTGCTGTGGACGGCGGGGGTCGAGGCGCCGCCGCTGGCGACGGCGCTGGCCCGGGCGACCGGTGCCGAGCAGGACCGGGCCGGGCGCATCCGGGTGGAGCCCGACCTGACCATCGCCGGCCATCGGGAGATCCGGGTGGTGGGCGACCTGATGAGCCTGGCGGGCCTGCCCGGACTCGCCGAGGTCGCGATGCAGAGCGGTGCCTATGCCGGGCGCCGGATCCGCCACGCCGTGGAGGGCAGGGCCGGCAAGCCACGCCCGTTCCGCTACCTGGACCTGGGCAGCGCGGCGTACATCTCGCGCGGCCGGGCCGTGGTGAAGATGGGCCGCTTCCACGCCTCCGGGCTGCTCGGCTGGCTGATCTGGCTCTTCGTCCACATCGTCTTCCTCACCGGCTTCCGCAGCCGGGCGGGCGCGCTGCTCAGCTGGGCGGTCTCCTTCGCCTCCGGTTCGCGCCGCGAGCGCGCCTTCGTCCCGGCCCCGCCGCACCCGCCCGCCGCGCAGGCCCCCTCCCCGCCCGCGCACCCGTCCGCGCACCCGTCCGCTCCGCCGGCCGGCCCCGCTGTCGAGCGGCCCGAACCACCGAGGCCCGCATGAAGACCGCCGCACACCTGCTGGCGAACGCCCCCGCGCAACTGCTGCCGGCCCGGGAGCTGATGGCGTTCACCCTGGCCTCCCACATCCTGCTGGTGCCGCTGGGCGTGGCGCTGCCGCTCGTCACGCTGCTGATGCACTACCGGGGCCTGCGCAGGGCGGATGCGACCGCGCTGCTGCTGGCGCGGCGCTGGTCGGCGGTGATGGCCGTCCAGTTCGCCGTGGGCATCGTCACCGGCACGGTGCTCTCCTTCGAGTTCGGCCTGCTCTGGCCGGGCATGATGGGCCGCTGGGGGGACGTCTTCGGCCTCGGGTTCGGGGTGGAGGCGTGGGCGTTCTTCCTGGAGGCGATCCTGATCGCGATCTACCTCTACGGCTGGCGCAGACTCAAGCCCTGGACGCACTTCTGGCTCGGCGCGCCGCTGCCCCTGGCGGCGCTGATGGGCGCGTTCGGCATCATCGCCGCCAACGCGTGGATGAACACCCCGCAGGGGTTCACCCTGGACGCGAACGGCGACCCGGTGAACGTCACCGTGCGGCAGGCGGTCTTCACGCCCATGTTCGGCCCGCAGTACTGGCACTTCGCCGTCGCGATGTTCCTGACGGCGGGTTATGTGGTGGCGGGCGTCTACGCGGTGGGCTGGCTGCGCGGCCGCCGCGACCGCTACCACCGCCTCGGCTTCACCGTGCCCTTCACCCTCGCGGCGATCCTCACCCCCGTGCAGTTCGTGCTGGGCGACAACATCGCGCGGCAGATCTTCCACAAGCAGCCGATCAAGTTCGCCGCCGCCGAGTTGGTCTGGAACACCGGCACCCACGTGCCCGAGTACCTCTTCGGCCGGCTGCAGGAGGACGGCAGCGTCAAGGGCGGCCTCAAGATCCCCCAACTGGACTCCATCCTGGCCGGGTTCAGCCCCGACACCCAGGTCACCGGGCTCAACACGGTGGCGGCCGACGACCGTCCCACCGCGCTCCAGGCGACCATCGTGCACTGGACCTTCGACATCATGGCGACCATCGGCAGCGTGCTGATCCTGCTGGCGCTCTGGTACGCCTGGTGCTGGTGGCGCCGGCGCGACCTGCCGCGCTCGCGCTGGTTCTTCCGCTGCGCGGCCCTGGCCGGGGTGGCCAGCCTGGTGACCGTGGAGTGCGGCTGGATCACCACCGAGGTGGGCCGCCAGCCCTGGATCGTGTACCAGAACATGCGGGTCTCCGAGGCGGTGACGCCCACCGCCGCCGCCTCGCTGTGGACCATGTTCGGCATCGTGGTGGCGGTCTACGTGCTGGTCTTCGGCGCCTTCCTGGCCGTGGTGCTGAAGATGCGCACCCGCTGGCGGCTCGCCGACGAGGGCGTCGGCCCCGCGTCGGACCTCGCGGACGGCCCGGAGAGCGGCACGCCGTACGGTCCGCGCCCGCCCGTCGGCGCCGCGGGCGCCCGCACCCCGGGGGGCGAACTGTGACCGCGAGTGCCGTCGCCTGGATCCTGCTGCTCGCGATCGCCGCCTACGCGTGCGGCGGCGGCGTCGACTACGGCGCCGGCTTCTGGGACCTGCTGGCCGGCGGCGCCGACCGCGGCAAGCGGCCGCGCTGGCTGATCGACCACGCCATGGCACCGGTCTGGGAGGTCAACAACGTCTGGCTGATCTTCGTGCTGGTGCTGATGTGGACCGGCTTCCCGGTCTTCTTCCAGACCGTCTTCACCGCGCTGTGGCTCCCGCTGGCGCTGGCGGCCGTCGGCCTGGTGCTGCGCGGGGCCGGGTTCGCGCTGCGCAAGCCCACCCGGCGGCTGGCCGCGCGCCGGGTCTACGGCGCCGTGTTCGCCGTCTCCTCGCTGCTCACCCCGTTCTTCCTGGGCGCGGCCGTCGGCGCGGTGGCGTCGGGGCGGGTCGCGCCGGGCACCACCGCCTCGGCGGACGCCTGGGCCACCACCACCTCGATCATGGCCGGCCTGCTCACCGTCGCGGCCACCGCCTTCCTCGGCGCGGTCTTCCTGACCGTGGACGCCCGCCGGTTCGAAGCGTCCGACCTGGTCGGCTACTTCCGGCGGCGCGCCTGGATCGGTGCCGGTGCCCTGCTGCTGCTCGGCGTGCTGGGCCTGACCGTGACCGACCCGCACGCCGCCTACGTCCACCACGGGCTCACCCACGGCGCCGGGCTCGCCCTGGTCCTGCTCGCCGCGGCGGCCGTGGCGCTCACCGCCCGGCTCGTGGCCGGACGGGCCGCCGGCTGGGCCCGGTACAGCTCGGTGGCCGCCGTGGCCCTGCTGGTCGCCGCCTGGGGCTGCGCCCAGCGCCCCTACCTGGTGCCCACCTCGCTCACCGTGCGCCAGGCGGCCGGAGCCTCGGCGCCGCTGCAGTGGATGCTGATCGTCGCGCTGGTCGCCCTGGTGCTGATCGGCCCCGCGCTCGTCGTGCTCTACCGGCTGGACACCCACGGCGTGCTGGAGCCGCTCTCCGACGAGGACGTCACGCGGTGAGGGCCGGGCGCGGCAGCAGGACGGCCGGGCGCGGTGTCGGGACGGCCGGGCGCCGTGACAGGACGGCTCGGCTCGGAAGGCGGTGGCGATGGTCCTCGACCTGATCCTGATCGGCCTGGGGATCACCCTGCAGCCGGTGCCGGCGATGGCGTTCATCCTGCTGCTCTCCGCGGAGCGCGGCGTCCGCAAGGGGCTGGCCTTCGTGCTGGCCTGGCTCGGCTGCATCGTCCTGGTGCTCGCCATGGTGGTGCTGGCGACCGGGGGCCAACCGCTCGCGCACAACAGCAACCCCTCCACGGTGGTGCTGGCCGTCAAGCTCGCCCTGGGCCTCGGCCTGGTCCTGTACGGCGAGCACCGGCGCCGCCGGCTGGGCCGCCCCCGCAAGCCCCCGGCCTGGACCGCCCGGCTGAACAGCGTCTCGCCGTGGACGGCGGCCGGCCTGGCCGTGCTGCTGCAGCCCTGGCCGCTGGTCGCGGCCGGCTGCGCGACGGCGGTGGACGCCGACCTCTCCCACCTCTCCACCTACCTGGTCCTGTTCGGCTTCTGCCTGCTGGCCACCGCCACCCAGCTGGTGATGCTCGTCTACGCGGTCTTCCGGCCCGCCGCCGCGCAGCAGCGGCTCGGGCGGATGCGCACCTGGATGGCGGACCACCAGGACCAGACCATCGTGGTGATCTGTCTGCTGCTCGGCCTGTGGCTGGTCGGCAAGAGCATCTCCCAGCTGGTCTGAGAGCACGGCTGGTCCGACGGCTGGTCCGACCGCAGGGCACGACGACCAAGGAGGAGCGGGCATGACATCGAGTCAGGTGCTGATCGGCATCGCGCTGATCGTGGCCCTCGCCGTCGGCTGCCAGGTCGTGGCGAGCCTGCTGCGGGTGCCGGCGATCCTGCTGCTGCTCCCGGCCGGGTTCACCGCGGGCGCGCTGACCGACGACGTCAACCCGGAGAAGCTGCTGGGCGCCGCGTTCTCCCCGCTGGTCTCGCTCGCCGTCGCCGTGATCCTCTACGACGCCGGACTCGGCCTGGACCTGCGCCACCTCAAGGGCCACAACCGTCGGGTGGTGATCAGGCTGCTCTGGCTCGGGGCCCTGGTCACCTGGGCGTCGGCGGCGCTGGCGGCCGTCCCGATCCTGAGCATGTCGCTGAGCGCGGCCGTGATGCTGGGCGCGATCCTGGTGGTCAGCGGCCCGACCGTGGTCGGGCCGCTGCTGGGCTTCATCCGCCCCGCCGAGCGGCTGCAGCGCGTCCTGGTCTGGGAGGGCGCGCTGATCGACCCGCTCGGCGGCATCCTCGGTGCGCTCGTCTTCCACGCCGTGCTGGCCAGCGGCCAGCACGGCGTGGGCAGCCAACTGGCCAAGTTCACCGGCAGCGCGGCGGTCGGCCTGGCCGGGGGCGCCGTCGGCGCGGCGCTGCTCTGGCTGCTGCTGCGCCGCCTCGCGCTGGGCGAGGTGCTCGGCACGACGGTGCAGCTCGCCGTCGTGGTCGCCGTGGCGGCGGCGTGCGACGCCTTCCGCGACGACACCGGCCTGATCGCCGCCGTGGTGACGGGCATGGCGCTGGCCAACCTGCCGGGCCTGGACATCCCGGCGCGCCGGCCCTTCTTCGAGACGCTGGTCTCGCTGACCATCGGGCTGCTCTTCATCGGCATCTCGGCCACCGTCACCCCGCAGTCGCTGCGCCACGTGGTGCTGCCCGCGCTGGGCCTGGTCGCGGTCCTGGTCCTGCTGGTCCGGCCGCTGGTGGCGCTGCTCGCCACCGTCCGCACCGATGTCCCCTACCGGGAGCGGTGGTTCATCGGGTGGATGGCGCCGCGCGGCATCGTCGCCGCCGCCACCGCCTCCACCTTCTCGGTCTCCCTGGTGAAGGCCGGTGTCGGCGGCGCGCAGAAGATCCTGCCCGCCACCTTCATCGTGATCGTCGCCACCGTCATGGTGTACGGCCTCACCGCGCTGCCGGTGGCCCGCTTCCTGGGCGTGCGCCGCTCGGCGCGCTCGCGCCCGCTGCTGGTCGGCGGCCAGCCCTGGGTGGTGGAGCTGGGTCGGGCGCTGCGCTCGGCGGGCCTGGACGTGCTGATGTGGGCGGGCCTGGAGCAGCAGCGCCGGAGCATCACCGAGGCCGGCCTCGCGCTGGCCCCCGGTGAGCTGCTCGCTGCCGCCACCGGCGCCGGCGCGGAGCTGGAGGGCATCACCGACGTGCTGCTGCTCACCGACGAGGACGACTTCAACGCGCTCGCGCTGATGACCCTCAGGGAGCGGGTGGAGGGCCCGGTCCACCGGCTGGAGCCGCCCGCCGGCAGCTACGGCGTGGTCGCCCCCTACACCGGCGGCGAGGCACTCTTCGCCCCCGGCCTCAACCGCCCCGAGCTGGCCCGCCGGTACGCGGACGGCGCCCGGATCGTCGCCCGGCAGGTCGGCGGCGGCCTGCCCGACGGACACGACACGCTCTTCCTGGTGCGCCCGGACGGGCGGCTCAGCGCGGTCACCGACGGCAGCGCGCCGGTGCCCGCGGGCGGCGACATCGCGATCCTGCTGACGCCCCCGGCCACACCGCGGTAGCGCTGCCGTACCGCGCCCGGGCCCGGTAGCGCTACGGCAGCGCCCGCCCCGGGCGCCTCAGCGGAGGCGCTCGGCGATGTGGTCGCCGACCCGCAGCGCGTTGGCGATCGCGGTCAGGGAGGGGTTCACGGCGCCGATGCTCGGGAAGAAGCTGGTGTCCACGACGTAGAGGTTGTCCACGTCGTGGGCCCGGCAGTGCACGTCGAGCGCCGAGGTCCGCGGGTCGGTGCCGAAGCGGACGGTGCCCGCCTGGTGCGCGGTGGCGCCGATCGGCATCCCCTTGTGCAGGTAGAGGCTGTGCGGCAGCAGGTGGTGCGGATGCATGCCGAGCCGGCCGAGCATGCTCCGCAACTTGTGCCGCAGCCGCTTCAGCCCCTCGATGTTGTTCTGCTCGTCGAGCGCGAGGTGGATGTCGCCCTGCGCGTCCAGCGTGACCCGGTTGTCCGGCTGCGGGAGGTCCTCGCCGCAGAGCCAGAAGTCCACCGCGTGGTGGGCCAGTACCTCGAAGGGCATGTCGGGTGAGGCCAGCCCGGCCCAGCGGGGCGCCTCGCCCTTGATCTGCTCGCTGTCCGACTTGCCGAGCATCTGGATGCCGCCGAGCGGGAACTCCCAGTCGTCGGCGCCCAGGTACCAGTCGTTCAGGGCCAGGGTCTTCTGGAACTGGGTGTCGTTCGGCTCCCTCGACACCGCCATCAGCGCGAGGTTGTTGTGCCGCATGTAGTGCCGCCCGACCGTGTCGGAGCTGTTGGCCAGGCCACCGGGATGCCGCTCGTTCGCCGAACGCAGCAGCAGCGCGGCGGAGTTCACCGCGCCGCAGGAGACCACCACGATGTCGCCGCTGAAACGCGCCGTCGAGCCGTCCGCCAGCTCCGCGACCACGGCGGTCACCGTGCGCCCGCCCGGATCCGTCTCCAGCGTGCGGACGTTGGCGCCGGTGACCAGCCGCACGTTGTCGTGCTCCAGCGCGGGGTCCACGCAGATCACCTGGGCGTCCGCCTTGCCGCGCACCAGGCAGGGGAAGCCGTCCACCCGGTTGCAGCGGATGCACACGCTCGTGCGGGTCGCGCGGCCCTGCTCGTCCTGGGTGAGGTCGACGCCGATGGGCAGGTGGAACGGATGCAGGCCCTGCTTCTCCAGGTCGTCGCTGAGTTGCTGGATCCGTGGCTCGTGCCGGACCGGCGGATGGGCGTACTGGGCGCTGACCGGCCCCTCGCCCGGGTCCTCGCCGTGCCGGCCGTGCACCAGGTAGAGGTGCTCGGCCTGGGTGTAGTACGGCTCCAGGTCCTCGTAGCGCAACGGCCAGGCGGGGGAGAGGCCGCCGTGGTGGCGCAGCTCGCCGAAGTCCTCGGGGCGCAGGCGGAACAGCGCCGCGCCGTAGAACTTGGTGTTCCCCCCGACGTAGTAGTTCACCTCGGGCGGGAAGCGGTCGCCGTTCTTGTCGTACCAGAACTCGGGGGCGCGGTACTTGCCCTTGACGAAGACGGCGCTCGACTCCCAGTTGTCCCGCTCGCGGGGCAGGTAGTCGCCGCGTTCCAGGAGCAGCACGCGTTTCCCGGTCGGGGCCAGGCGGTGGGCGAGGGTGCCGCCGCCGGCTCCGGTGCCGATGATGATGACGTCGTAGTGCTGGTCGTCGGCCATGTCGGCCACCTCGGGGTCGTCGGTGAGCGGTCGGTCGGTGAGTGGAGGGCCGTCGGTGGGCGGCCGGCCGGTCGGTAGGCGGTGGGCGGTAGTTGGTCACAGGATCGCGATGGGGTTGACGGGTGAGCCGGTGGCGTGCGGCAGCCGCAGCGGCGCGACCACGCAGAGGAACGACCAGCGGTCCGCCGCCTCGCACAGCGGCACCAGGTCCTCGAACTGCAGGTAGTCGAGGAGGTGCAGCCCGAGGGCGTGCACACCCAGCACGTGCACCGGGAAGTCCACGCCGTCGGTGATGCTGGGGGCGGTGTCGTTGTTGCTGTCGCAGCCCAGGACGGCCACCTGGCGCTCGGCCAGGAACTCCATCGCGGCCGGGTGCAACCCGGCCCGGGTCCGGGCGACGTCCCAGGGGCCGGCCTCGATCCGGCGGCGGCGGTGGCCGACTCGCACGAAGAGCAGGTCACCGGCGCCGACCCGGACGTGCTGGTGCCGCTCGGCGGCCGACAACTCCTCGGCGGTGACGTGGTCGCCGGGCTCCAGCCAGTGGACGCCGCGCAGCCGCGGGATGTCGAGCAGCACGCCCCGGCCGACGATCCCGTCCCTGACCAGCTCGACACTGAGCGCGGTGGCACCCTCGGCGGTGAGGGTGGTGGCGGGGACGCCGCCGTGCAGGGTGCCGTCGTAGACCACGTGGCAGAGGGCGTCGAGATGGCTGTCGGCGTCCCCGTGCACGTTCATGCTGAAGTGGTCGGTGGCGAAGTGGAGTCCGGTGCCGTCGGCCGCCGCCTCGGGCGGGCTGGTCAGGTGGTGGCCGGCCGGTCGCGGATTGTCGGGGGCGGCCCGGGTCTCGACCGGCGCCGCCATCGTCACCGACCGGCCCAGGCGCACCTCGTGCGCCGCCGCGCGCAGGCGCTCCGGCGTGATGGTGGCGAGCGCACCCCGGGAGTCGCCCGTGGCCAACCGGCACAGCCGTCCGTAGAGGGCCGTGAACTCCTCCTGGCTCTGCGGCTGTTGGGGGTCCGGTCGGTGCTGCGCAGCCATGAACATCGCTCCTCGGGCGGCGGTGTCAGTCGCGTTGCCGGTCGAGCGCCTCGTCCAGCGTGCACGCCGACATGATGAGCGCCAGGTGGGTGAACGCCTGTGGGAAGTTGCCGAGTTGCTCACCGCTGGGCCCCACCTCCTCGGCGAAGAGGCCGACATGGTTGGCGTAGGTGTGCATCTTCTCGAAGGTGTACCGGGCGGGGCGCAGCCGCCCGGCCCTGGCCAGCGCGTCGACGTAGAGGAAGGTGCAGAGGCTGAAGGTGCCCTCGGAGCCGCGCAGGCCGTCCGGGGAGGCGGCGGGGTCGTAGCGGTAGACCAGGCTGTCCGAGACCAGGGTGCGGTCCATCGCGTCCAGGGTGGAGAGCCAGGACGGGTCCTTGGCCGCGACGAACCCCACCCGGGGCATCAGCAGCAGCGACGCGTCCAACACGGGTTCTCCGCCGTAGTGCTGGACGTAGGCCTGGTCCGCCTCGCTCCAGCCATGGGCCATGACCTGCTCCAGGATGCTGTCCCGGATGCTGAGCCAGCGCTCGGTGTCGGCGGGCCGGCGGAACTCGTCGGCCAACCGCAGGCCGCGGTCGAAGGCGGCCCAGCACATCACCCGGCTGTAGGTGAAGTCCTTGCGCCCGCCGCGGGTCTCCCAGATGCCTTCGTCGGGGCGGTCCCAGTGGTCGGCGAGCCAGTCCAGGCTGTGGGCGAGCACCTTCCAGCCCCGGTAGCCGGCCTGGACGGCGACCTCGTGCCCCTGGGAGAGCGCGTAGAGCGCCTCGCCGTAGATGTCCAGTTGCAACTGGTCGGCGGCGGCGTTGCCGAGCCGCACGGGGGCGGAGCCGCGGTAGCCCTCCAGGTGCCCGAGGACCTCCTCGCCCAGCAGCGGCGAGCCGTCGACCCGGTACATGATCTGCAGCGCCTCGCCGTCCGTTCCCGCCGACTCGTGCAGGCGGTCGCCCAGCCAGTGGGTGAAGGCGGTGGCCTCCTCCACGAAGCCCAGGTCGAGCAGGGCGCGCACGGAGAGCGAGCCGTCGCGCACCCAGGTGTAGCGGTAGTCCCAGTTCCGCTCGCCGCCGACCTGTTCGGGCAGGCCCATGGTGGCGGCGGCCACCGGCGCGCCGGTGGGTGCGTAGGTGAGCAGCTTGAGGGTGATCGCGGAGCGGTTGACCATGTCGGGCCAGCGGCCGCGGTAGTTGGAGCCGCGCACCCAGCGCTGCCAGAACTCGACGGCCGACCAGAGCTCATGGGTGATCCCGTCGACGGTGAGCGGCGGCGGGGGCCCGCCCTCGGCGTCGCAGACGGTGAGGACGGTCGCCGCCTGCTCGCCGACGTTCAGCGTGACGGCGCCGCGCACGTCGTCACCGTCCCGCTCCAGCGGGAAGGTGCTCTGCAGGTGGGCGCTCACTCCCGGTGCGCGGAAGGCGGCGGAGTCCGGCCCCAGGTCGAGTTGGTGGCGGGCCCGGCCGTAGTCGAAGCGCGGGCGGCACTCCAGCTCGAAGCGCACGGTCCCGCGCACGGTGCGCGCGGTGCGGATCACGGTGTGCCGGTCGGTCGCGGTGCGGCTGCTGTTCGGCGGCATCCAGTCGATCACCTCGCCCACCCCGTCGGGGGACATGAAGCGGGTGACCAGGCTGGCGGTGTCCGGGTAGTAGAGCTGCTTGCAGGTGGCCTGCGGATCGTCCGAGGCGAGCCGGAAGTAGCCGCCGCGATCGTGGTCGAGCAGCGCGGCGAAGACGCTGGGGGAGTCGAAGCGCGGCGCGGCGAACCAGTCGACAACGCCCCGCGAGGTCACCAGGGCGGCGGTCTGCAGGTCGCCGATCAGGCCGTGCTCGGCGATCGGAGGGTAGCGGTGCATGGGTGCTCCCCGGTTCGGGTGTTCCCTCGTTCGGTCCCTCATTTCACTATCGACCCGGACCAGTGGCCGCGCCCGTTGCGGTGGCCGTGTCATGCCGGGCGCCCCGCGCGCGCCGATACCGGGGCGCACCGGCCTGGGTGAGGGATCCTGCAGGGGCCCGCCGTCGGCCCGGCGGCCGGAACTCGTGGCGGTAGCAGGAGTGGAGCTGATCCATGTCCGCGCGGTGAGCCCGCCGGACCTCATGCGTTGCCAGCGGGCGATCTGGCGCCGGATCGCCGCCCGCCGGTAGAGCCGGCGGGCGGGTCCTGCGGGTGGGCTGCCTGACGGGGGCTGTGCCTGACGGGGGCTGTGCTGGATGGGAGCCGTGCCGGGTGGGAGCGTGCCGGGTGGGGGCGGTACCTGCTGTGGGCGGTGCTCAGCCGTACCAGGACGCCTCCGTCAACCCCGCCCTGCGGGGCACCTCCTTCTCGGGCATCGGGAGCCGGTCGCCGTCCTCGATCAGGACGCCGGCCGGCTCCCCCCTGACCCCGCCGGGCAGGGTCACCTCGACGTCGATGCGCCGCGGCGGGTCGGTCGGCAGGACGGTGCTCAGCGACCGCACCCCGGCATGGTGGCCGTGCACGCGCTCCACCGCCACCTCCTTGCCGTCCACCAGCAGCTCGACCTCCCGTGCTCCGCCCAGGTGCACCGCGAGGGTCACCGAGCAGCCGGCGTGTTCACGGTGGAAGTGGTAGTCGCGGCCCATGACCGCCTCCGATCGCGGCGAGATCCGTCGACTCCCATCGTGACACCGAGTGACGATTCGCGCGACGCCCGGGCCGCGCGCCCGGTGCGGGTCAGCCCGCGCCCTTCGTGAACCCGGCGATCGCCCGGGCGATCTCGGCGAGCGGCCCGGGGCCCATCAGGCCGTGGTGGGTGGCGTCCAGGTGGCGATCGATGACGCGGCCCGTGAGGTGGCGACCCCGGACGGTGGCCGGCGGGGTGCCCTCGCCGCGCCCGCGGGTGGCGGTGAAGAAGAGCACGTCGCCGCGCACCCTTCAAGGAGTTGGAGGCCGCCACTGTGCTCGGTCGGATCCCCGAGGATGCCGGAACGCGTCCGCAACGCCACCGCCCTCACGACGGTCTCGCTCCACATCTACGGTGTCGACATCCGCCCTCGCGGCACCAGCACCCGCCGGATCTATGACCAGCCGGTGCTGATCTGACCGGCGCCCTCACTACCTCGTCCCCTTGACCGGCTCGTCTCCCTGACCGCCTCGTCTCCCTTGCCTGCTGAGCAATGTGACGGATGCTCAGCTCACGTTCCCCGCTAAAGGGGCAGGTGTGCCGATGCTCGGGATCGGCCGGCGGTACGAGGGCCGCCCGTCGAGGGTGCCGGTGCCTCGGGCGCGGGTCAAGGGCGCGGGCGGAATCGCGTACCGGTCGGTAGTGCGGGCCAATTGCAAACCCCCGGTTTCGAACGGGCTTTCTCGTGCGGTGATGTTGACATGTACGCGCAACGTGGGTTTAACCTGACAGGCCCTACCACTCGGTAGCCTCGATGTTGAACCGGATCGCGGGATGGCGCAATGGCGCCTCGCGGCCCCGACACAGGGTTGCCGGTAGCGCTCCGTTCCAAGTCGCTCATGCCCCGACCTGCGCCATGATGCATACCGGAGAGCCCATGAGGCCCAATGTTCCGCTGACCGACGTCGTCATCGGGATCACCCCGTTCCACTTACCGGACGCCGGACTGGCCGAAGCCGTGTGCCGTGCGGGCGCGGTGGGCGTGCTGGACCTCGGAGCCGGTGGTCGCCGGTCGCGCGAGGAGCTCGCCCGGCTCCGCGAGAGGGCGCCGGAGGGCTTCGGCGTCCGGGTGGGGCCCGGTTGCCGGATGGTGCCCGAGGACCTGCGTGCGGCCCATGGCGCCGCGCCGTCGGTCCTCGTGCTGGGTGCGGGTGCGGGTGAGGGTGCGCCGGGCTGGGACGTCGCGGCGTTGTGTGGTGAGTACCGGGTGCTGGCCGAGGTGACGGATCTGGGGCAGGCCCTGGGCGCCGTCCGCGCCGGGGTCCACGGGCTGATCGCGCGTGGCTGCGAGAGTGGCGGCCCGGTCGGCGAGTTGAGCACCTTCGTGCTGCTGCAGCAGCTGCTGGCCGAGCCCGGGATCGGGGTGCCGGTGTGGGCCTGGGGCGGGATCGGGCCGCGCACGGCGGTGGCGGCGGTGGCCGGTGGGGCGGCCGGAGTGGTGCTGGACAGCCAGTTGGCGCTGCTGGCGGAGTCCGGGGTGCCGGAGGAGGTCGCGGCACTCCTGCGCGGCATGGACGGGTCCGAGACCGTGGTCGTCGACGGGCGCCGCCTGCTGCGGCGCGGGCGGCCAGGCACGTCGGGCCTGTCGGGTGTGTCGGGCCCTTCAGGCCCATCGGGTGAATCGGGTGCGTCGGCTCAGCGGGAGCGGCCCGCAGCGGAGTTGATGATCGGTCAGGACGGTTTCCTCGCTGCCGAGTTCGCCGAACGCTGGGGGACCGTCCAGCGAGCGGTGCGGGCCGTGCGCGAGGCCGTCCTGGACGGCCTACGGGCAGTGGCGGCGCCCGGTGCGGCGGCTGCGCTGCTCGGGCCGGGGTCGCGGGCGGCCGAGGTGCTGGGCACCCGGTTGCCGGTGGTGCAGGGGCCGATGACCAGGGTCAGCGACCAGCCGGGCTTCGCGGCGGCGGTGGCCGTGGCCGGCGCGCTGCCGTGCGTGGCCCTGGCGCTGGCGGGCCCGGCGCAGACCCGCGCGCTGCTCACGGAGACGGCCGCGGCGGTCGGCGGGCGGCCTTGGTGCGTCGGGGTGCTGGGCTTCGCGCCGGAGGAGGTGCGCGGTGCGCAGCTCGCGGAGGTGCTCGCCGCCAGACCCAGTCACGCGGTGATCGCGGGCGGGCGGCCCTCGCAGGCGAGAGTGCTGGAGGAGGCGGGGATCCGCACCTTCCTGCACGTGCCCTCGCCAGGGCTGCTCAGGCAGTTCCTGGAGGACGGGGCGCGCAGGTTCGTCTTCGAAGGTTCGGAGTGCGGCGGGCATGTCGGGCCGCGGCACAGCTTCCCGCTCTGGGAGGCACAGTTGGCGGTGCTGGAGGACTTCCTCGCCGCCGCCCCCAAGGCCCCGCAGGCCCCCAAGGCTCCGCAGGCCCCGGAGGTGGAGGTGCTCTTCGCGGGCGGGGTGCACGACGCACGCTCGGCGGCGATGGTGGCGGCGCTGGCCGCACCGCTGGCGGCGCGCGGCCTCGCGGCGGGGGTGCTGATGGGCACGGCCTACCTCTTCACCGAGGAGGCGGTGGCCTGCGGCGCGGTGCGGGCGCAGTTCCAGCGGCAGGCGCTGGCGGCACGTGCCACGGAGCTGCTGGGGACGGCGCCCGGGCATGCCACCCGATGCCTGCCGAGCCCGTTCACGGCGGAGTTCCGCCGGGCGCGCGAGCGGTTGCGGGCCGAAGGGGTGCCGGACCGGGAGGTCTGGGAGCGACTGGAGCGGCTGAACGTCGGGCGGCTGCGGATCGCGGCCAAGGGCGTGGACCGGGTGGCGGGCGAGCTGACCGAGGTGGACGAGCAAGGGCAGCTGGAGCGGGGGATGTTCATGGCCGGGCAGGTCGCGGTCCTGCGCTCGGCCACCACCACGCTCGCCGAACTGCACGCCGCGGTGAGCACCGGCGCGGCCGACCTGCTGACCACCCGTGCCGCGGAGCTGGCGCGGTTGCTCGACCAGCGCCCCGTCGCACCGGAGCCGGAGCCCGTGCCGCTGGACATCGCGGTGATCGGCATGGCGGGCTTCTTCCCGCAGGCCCCCGACCTGCCCGCGTTCTGGGCGAACGTGGTGGGCGGGGTGGACGCGGTGACCGAGGTGCCGGCCGAGCGCTGGGACCCGGCGCTCTACCACGCGGCGGACGGCGACCCGGGCCGCACACCGTCCAAGTGGGGCGGCTTCCTGCCCAGGATCCCCTTCGACCCGCTGGACTACGGCATCCCGCCGGCCGCGCTGGGCAGCATCGAGCCGGTGCAACTGCTGGCGCTGGAGGCGGCGCGACGGGCGCTGCTGGATGCCGGGTACGACGCCGGCACCGGCACCGGCACCAGCGGCACCGGCACCAGCGGCACCAGCACCGGCACCGGCACCAGCACCGGCACCGCGGAGGGCGGCCGGCCCTTCGACCGCTCGCGCGCCAGCGTCGTCTTCGGCGCGGAGGCGGGCAGCGACCTCTCCAACGCGGGTGTGCTGGCGGCGGTGCTGCCCGCCTACCTCGGCGCGGTGCCCGCGGCGATCGCCGAGCAGTTGCCCGAGCTCACCGAGGACTCCTTCCCCGGCATGCTGGCCAATGTCATCTCCGGGCGGATCGCCAACCGGCTGGACCTGGGCGGCGCCAACTTCACCGTCGACGCGGCCTGCGCCTCCTCGCTGGCGGCGCTGGACGTGGCGTGCAAGGAACTGATCTCGGGCACAAGCGACTTGGCACTCTGCGGCGGCGCGGACCTGCACAACGGGATCAACGACTACCTGCTCTTCGCCTCGGTGCACGCGCTCTCGCCGACCGGCGTCTCCCGCCCCTTCGACGCGGCGGCGGACGGGATCGTGCTCGGTGAGGGGGTCGGCTGCCTGGTGCTCAAGCGGCTGGCGGACGCGGAACGTGACGGCGACCGCGTGTACGCGGTGGTCAAGGGCATCGGCAGCGCCAGCGACGGGCGGTCGCTGGGCCTGACGGCGCCGCGGCCCGAGGGCCAGCGGGCGGCGCTGGAGCGCGCCTACCGCGGTGCCGGGCTCGGGCCGGCCGACGTGGGGCTGGTGGAGGCGCACGGCACCGGGACGGTGGTCGGTGATCGCACCGAACTGGCCACGCTGAGCGCGGTCTTCACGGAGGCGGGCGCGGCGCCCCGCAGTTGCGCGCTGGGCTCGGTGAAGTCGCAGATCGGGCACACCAAGTGCGCGGCCGGCCTGGCGGGGCTGATCAAGACCTCGCTGGCGCTGCACACCGGGATCAAACCGCCGACCCTGCACCTGGAACGGCCGAACCCCGCCTGGCAGGACGGCGCCGGCCCGTTCGTCTTCCACGCCGAGGCCCGGCCGTGGACCGCACCGGCCGCCGAACGGGTGGCCGGGGTGAGCGCCTTCGGCTTCGGTGGCACCAACTTCCATGCCGTGCTCCAGGGTTACGACGGACCGCCGCCCGTGCACGCGCTGCAGGAGTGGCCGGCCGAGCTCTTCACCTTCCGGGGCACCGACTTGGTCCGGGCGCTGCGCGGGGTGGCGGAACTGCTGGGCCAGGTGGAGACGGCGGGCTCGCCGTGGCGGCTGCGCGATCTCGCGCTGGCCGCCGCCGGGCGGGCGGAGTCGGCTGCCGGGCCGGTGCGGGTGGCGGTGGTCGCCTCGGACCTCACCGAGCTGGCCGGGCTGCTGCGCCGGGCGCTGGCGGGGGAGAGCGACCCGGCGGCGGGTCTGCACCTGGCCGAGGCTGACGAGTCGTCAGAAAGCGGTTCGGCAACCGGCGAGCTCGCGCCGGGTGAGGTGGCGTTCCTCTTCCCCGGGCAGGGCAGCCAGCGCCCGGGGATGTTCGCGGAGCTGTTCGCGGCGTTCCCCGCCGTGCGGCGGCACCTGCGCCTGGGACGGGACCACGCGGACGCGCTCCACCCCCCGGCGGCGTTCACGCCGCAGGCGCGCGAGCGGCAGCGCGCCGCGCTGACCGACACCAGGGTGGCCCAGCCCGCGTTGGGCATGACCGGACTGGCGGCGTACGAGCTGCTGGGGCTGGCCGGCGTGCGCCCGCGGCTGGCCGCCGGCCACAGTTACGGCGAACTGGTGGCGCTGTGCGCTGCGGGCGCGCTGGCGGCCGAGGACCTGCCCGCGCTGAGCGCCGAGCGGGCGCGCGCGATCCTGGCGGCGGTCGGCGAGGGCCAGGACCCGGGGTCGATGGCCGCGGTGGCGGCCGGGGCCGAGCAGGTCGAGCGGGTGCTCGCCGCCGCCGGGCTCGCGGGGCGGGTGGTGACGGCGAACCGCAACGCGCCGCGCCAGACGGTCGTCTCCGGCGGGACGGCGGAGGTGGCGGAGGCGATGCGCCTGCTGGCGGAGGCGGGGCACGGGGTGAAGCGGCTGCCGGTCGCGTGCGCCTTCCACAGCCCGCTGGTCGCGGGCGCGGGCGAGCGCTTCGCCGCGGCGCTGTCCGACCGGACGGTGCGCGGACCGGAGTTCCCGGTCTTCTCGAACCGGACGGCCGCGCGCTACCCGGCGGATCCCGCCGGGGTGCGGGCCGAACTCGCCGCGCAGATCGGCGCCCCGGTGCGCTTCGCGGAGCAGATCGAGGCGATGTACGCGGCGGGCGCCCGGGTGTTCGTCGAGGCGGGCCCCGGCGCGGTGCTGACCCGGCTGGTCTCGGCAGTGCTGGGGGAGCGGCCCCATCGGGCGGTGGCGCTGGAGGGGCGGCGCAGCGGCCTGCCCGGCTTCCTCGACGCGCTGGCCGAGCTGGCCGTCGCGGGGGTGCCGGTGCGGACCGGCCGCCTGCTGCGCGGCCGCGACGCGGTGGACCCGGGCCGGACGCGGACCCCGCGCCGGCCCGGCTGGACGGTGGACGGGCAGCTGGTGCGCACCGCTGCCGGAGAACTGCTGCCCGGTGCGCTGGCACCGGCCCGACCTGTACCGGAGGCTCTGATGACGACGCGGGAACCCCAGGCCGACGGCCGCCAGGCCGCCGGGGACGCCCTGGTGGCGGAGTTCCTGCGGAGCAGCCGGGAGATGATCGCGGCGCAGCGCGACGTGTTGCTCACCCATCTCGGCGGGGCGGGCGGCGCGCCGGCCCTGCCGCCGGTGGCGCCGCTGGCGACGGTGCCCGTCGCGCCGCTGCCCCTGACGACCGTGCCCGTGGCGACCGTGCCCGTGGCGACAGGGGCAGCGGCGACGGCGCCGCTGGTCCCGACGGCCGTGGTGCCGTCACCCGCCGCGGTGCCCGCGGTGCCCGCGCTGTCCGGATCGGGCGCCGCAGCCGTGCGGGAGCAGCCGCCGGCCCCCGCCGTCCTCGGCGAGGCGGACGTGCTGCGCGCGGTGGTGGAGGTGATCAGCGAGCGCACCGGCTACCCGGCCGACATGATCGAACCCGAGCTGGACCTGGAGGCCGACCTCAGCATCGACTCCATCAAGCGCACCGAGATCATCGGCAGGCTCGCCCGCCGCCTGGCCACCGTCCCGGGCGCCGACCTCGCCACGCTGGGCGACGAGGAGGTGGAGCAACTCTCCGGCGCCCGCACCGCAGCCGCGATCACCCGCTGGCTCACCGACCGGCTGGCCGGCCCCGGTGCGACGCCCGCGCCTTCGCCCGTGGCTCCCCTGCCGCCTGACGGGGCGCCCGCCGAACCGCCCGCCGAGCGAATCGCCGAACCGCCCGCCGTCGTCGGCCACGAGCCCACCCGCCTGGAGTTCGCCACCGTTCCACTGCCCGCCGCACCCCCCGTGGCGCCGCAGTCGCTGGCCGGCCGGCGCTTCGCCGTGCTGGGCACGGACGGCGGCACGGACGGTGGCAAGAACGGCGGCCCGGACAGCGGCAAGGACAGCGGCCCGGTCGCCGAGGCACTGGCGGCACAGCTCGCCGCGGCCGGCGCGCAGCTGCTGGCGCTGGACGCCGGTCACCAACTCACCGAGGCGGACGGACCGGTGGACGGCGTGCTGCTGCTGGATCCGCTGCGCGAGGACGGCCCGCCGGTGCTGCCCGGCTGCGTGCCCGCGCTCAAGAGCGCCCTGGCCGCCGCTCCCAGCCGGCTGCTCGCCGCCCGAACCGCCGCCGGCACCGCCGCCCGCACCGCCGCACCCGCTGGCGGTGGCAGGGCCGACGGACTGCGCGGACTGTTCCGGACGTTGAGCCGCGAGTACCCCCAGTGCACCGCCCGGCTCGTCGAGTTCGGCGCGGAGGTCGGCCCGGAGCAGGCCGCGGCGGCGCTGGTCGGCGAACTGCTGGCCGAGGACCGGGAACCGGTGGTGCTGCACGGGCCGGCCGGACGCCAGGGCCTGGCGCTGGTCGAGCGCTCCCTGGGCCTGCTGGGCAGCACCGGCGCGGGGCCGGCCGGCGACGGCGCCGCGGAGGCCGCCGCGCTGGGGCTGGACCGCGACGCCGTGGTGCTGCTGGTCGGCGGGGCGCGCGGGATCACCGCGCGGTTCGCGGCCACGCTCGCGGCGGCCGCGCGCTGCCGGCTGGAGCTGCTGGGCCGCACCGCACCGCCGCAGGGCGCCGAGGACCCGGTGCTGGGCGCCGCCCGCGACCGCGCGGCGCTGCGGACCGCGCTCGCCCGCCAGGGCGTGCCGCTGGCCGGCATCGACCGCACCGCCGCCGCCCTGCTGGCCGGGCGCGAGGTCGCGGCGACGCTCGACGAGCTGTCCGCGCTGGGTTCGCGGGCCCGCTACCAGGTCGTGGACGCCGCCGATCCGGCCGCGCTGCGGCAGGCGGTCAAGGAGGTGTACGCGGAACACGGCCGGTTGGACGGCGTGGTGTTCGCCGCGGGTGTGATCGAGGACAAGGTGCTCGCCGAGAAGGACCCGGACTCCTTCCGGCGGGTCTTCGCCACCAAGGCGGACGGCGCGCGGGCCCTGCTCGACGCACTGGCCGAGCTGCCGTCCGGGCCCGGCTTCACCGTGCTCTTCGGCAGCATCGCCGCCGCCCTGGGCAACCGCGGCCAGGCCGACTACGCGGCGGCCAACGACGCGTTGGAGGAACTGGGCGCCCGCTGGGCGCAGCGCACCGGGCGCCGGGCGCTGACCGTCCACTGGGGCCCGTGGGCGCCGTCCGCCACGCACGGCGGCATGGTCTCCCCCGAGCTGGCCCGCGACTACCAGCGGCGGGGCGTGCGGCTGATCGACCCGGGCGCGGGCGCGCTGGCACTGCTTCGCGAACTCGCCTGGGGCGAACCGTCGGTGCGCTCCGTGGTCTACACCGCCTCGGGCTGGTGAGCGGCGCGGTGACGCACACCCAGCTGCCGCCGGTGGCCGTGGTGGGCATGGCGGTGCTGCTGCCCGGCGCCCCGGACCTGGCGACGTACTGGCAGAACCTGGTGAACGGCGTCGACGCCATCAGCGAACTCCCCGAGGGCCGCCTGGACGCGGGCTACTACGACCCGGCGGCAGCCGCCGGACCGGTGGAGCCCGACCGGCTCTACTGCCGGCGCGGCGGCTTCGTGGACGCGCTGGCCGAGGTGGAGCCGACCCGCTTCGGCATCATGCCGAGTTCGGTGCCCGGCACCGAGCCCGACCAGCTGATCGCGCTGCGGGTCGCCGCCGCCGCCATCGCGGACGCGGGCGGCCCGGAGCGGCTGCCCGACCGCGACCGGGTCGGCGTGGTGCTGGGCCGGGGCGGCTACCTCACCCCGGGCCTGGTCCGGCTCGACCAGCGGGTCCGCGGCGCGCACCAGCTGGTGCGCACCCTCGGCGAGCTGCTGCCGGAGTTGACGACCGATCAACTCCGGAAGGTGAAGGACGCGTTCACCGATCGGCTCGGTCCCGACCGGCCGGAGTCGGCGATCGGCCTGGTGCCCAACCTCGCGGCCTCCCGGCTGGCCAACCGGCTCGACCTGCGCGGCCCCGCCTACACGGTGGACGCCGCCTGCGCCTCCTCGCTGGTCGCGGTGGACCAGGCGGTCGGCGAACTGGCGAGCGGGCGCTGCGACGTGGTGCTCGCGGGCGGGGTGCACCACTGCCACGACGTCACGCTGTGGAGCGTCTTCACGCAGCTGCGGGCGCTCTCCCCGAGCCAGCGGATCCGCCCGTTCCACCGCGGCGCCGACGGGCTGCTGATCGGGGAGGGCACCGGCGTGGTGGTGCTCAAACGGCTCGCCGACGCCGAGCGCGCGGGCGACCGGGTGTACGCGGTGATCCGCGGCACCGGTGTGGCGAGCGACGGCCGCACGGCCGGGCCCGCCACCCCTGACCCGGGCGGCCAGAGCCGGGCGGTGCGGGCGGCCTGGCGCTCGGCCGGGCTCGACCCGGCGGCACCCGGCGCCCTGGGTCTGCTGGAGGCCCACGGCACCGCGACCCCGGCCGGCGACGCGGCCGAACTCGCGACCCTGGCCGAGGTGTTCGGCCCGGTGACGGCGGGGGAGGAGCGGGCGGTGCTCGGCTCGGTGAAGTCGATGATCGGGCACACCATGCCGGCTGCCGGCATCGCCGGGCTGGTCAAGGCCGCGCTGGCCGTGCACCACGGCGTGCTGCTCCCCACCCTGCACTGCGAGGAGCCGCACCCGGCGCTGGCCCGCACCCGGTTCCGCACGGTGGACGCCGCGCGGCCCTGGGAGGGCGCCGCCGGCACGCCCCGCCGGGCCGCGGTGAACGCCTTCGGCTTCGGCGGCATCAACGCCCATGTGGTGCTGGAGCAGGCGCCGGGCACACCACCGCTCGCCGCGACCCCGGCACGGCCCGCCGCGGTGGTCACCGAGCCCGAGCGGGTGCTGCGGCTGGCCGCCGAGGGGCCCGAGCAGCTCGCGGCGCTGCTGGCGGCCGACGACCACGCCTTGCTCGACGCCGGCCTGCCGGACCGGGGCGGGCCCGCCCCGCGCCACCGGGTGGCGATCGCCGACCCGACCGCCAAGCGCCTGGCGCTGGCCCGCCGCGCGCTCGCCCGGGGGCGGGCCTGGCGCGGGCGCGGCGACGTCTGGTACGCGCCGCAGCCCTTGCTGGGCCCCGGCCGCGCGGGCCGGACGGCCTTCCTCTTCCCCGGCCTGGAGGGCGAGTTCGCCCCTCGGGTGGACGACGTCGCCGACCACTTCGGCCTGCCCCGCCCCGACCTGGCGGGCGGCGTGGCCGACGTCGGGCGGCACGGCGCGGGCGTGGTGGCCGTCGGCCGGCTGCTCGACCAGGCCCTGCGCCGGATCGGCGTGCGGCCGGACGCGGTGGCGGGGCACAGCGTCGGGGAGTGGACGGCGATGGCGGCCGCCGGTCTCTACTCCGGCGCCTCGGTGGACGCCTTCCTGGCCTCCTTCGACCCCGACTCGCTGCGCGTCCCGGGGCTCGCCTTCGCCGCGCTCGGCGCCCCGGCCGGGCGGGTCCTCGATGAGCTGGCGGCGGCCGAGGGCATGGCGGAGGTGGTGCTGTCGCACGACAACGCGCCGCAGCAGTCGATCGTCTGCGGCCCCGAGCGGCCGGTCACCGAGCTGGTGCGCCGCTTCCGCGCGCAGGGCGTGCTGGGCCAGGTGCTGCCGTTCCGCTCGGGCTTCCATACGCCGATGCTGGCCCCCTACCTGGCGCCGATCCGCCGGGCCGCCGAGAGCTTCGAACTCCACCGGCCGACCGTGCCGGTGTGGTCCGGCACGACGGCGGCCCCCTTCCCGTCCGCCGAGGCCGAGGTCCGCGCACTGTTCCTGCGGCATCTGCTGGAGCCGGTGCGGTTCCGGCCGCTGGTCGAGGCCCTGCACGGCGCCGGCTTCCGGGCGTTCGTCCAGCTGGGTACCGGGCAGCTGGCCTCGCTGGTGGGCGACACGCTCGGCGAGCGGGAGCACCTGGCGGTCGCGGCCAACTCCCCGCACCGCGACGGGCTGGCCCAGCTGCGCCGCGTCGCCGCGGCGCTCTGGGTGGACGGCGCCGAACCGGACCTGTCCGCGCTGCCGTCCCCCGGTACGCGGGCTCCGGGCAGCGCCGAGGTGGCGAAGGAGCGGGCGCACCCGGTGGTGCGGCTGGAGCTCGGTGGCGCGCTGGTCCGCCTGGATCCGGCCGCACTCGGCGCGCTCCGGGCCGAACTGGCCCTCGGGGCAATGGAGTCGGGTCCGCCCGATGCGCCGTCGCACCGCCCGTACCCCGACCGCCGGCGCGCGGACCTCCCCGCGCTCGCGGCCCTGGCCGAGCGCTTCCCGATGGCGGCCGAACTCGACGCGCTGCTGCGCGAAACCGAGCGGACCGCGGTCGAGGTGATCGGCGCGGGGAGGCCCCGGGCCGAGCAGCCGGTGCCGGTGCCTGTGCAGGTGCAGGTGCAGGTGCAGGTGCAGGTGCCCGCACCGGTGCGGACCAGCACCAGCACCCTGCACGTCTCCATCGCCGCCATGCCCTACCTGCGCGACCACTGCTTCTTCCGGCAGCGCCCTGACTGGCCCGATCCGGCCGACCGCTGGCCCGTCGTCCCGGCCACCACCATCGTGCGGCACCTGATGGACGCGGCGGAACACGCCGCGCCCGGTCAACTCGCCACCGGCGTCGAGGGGATGCGGTTCGGGCAGTGGGTGCCGGCCGCGACCCCGTTGGACGTGGAGCTCACCCTCCAGGACGCCGGGCCCGGCCGCCGCACCGCCTCCTTCGGCGAATTCGCGCGCGGCACAATAGAGCTGACGGACCATCACAGTGTGCCGCCGCGGCCGTGGCCGGTGGACCGGGGAGCCGAACGCGCACCGGAGCTGACGGCCGCCGCACTCTACGCGGAGCGGTGGATGTTCCACGGCCCGGCGTTCCAGGGGCTCACCGAGCTGACCGCGCTGGGGGAGCGGCACGTGCGCGGCGTGATCACCGCACCGCCCGCCCCCGGCGCGCTGCTGGACAACGTCGGCCAGCTGCTCGGCTACTGGATCATGGCCACCCGTACCGAGCGCACCGTCGTCTTCCCCGTCGGCCTGCGCCACCTCCGCTTCTACGGGCCGCCGCCGCGGCCCGGCACCGCGCTGGACTGCCACATCCGGGTCACCGAGCTCACCGACACCGTGCTCGAAGCCGATGTGCAACTGCTCATCGGCGGCACGGTCTGGGCGGAGGTGCGCGGCTGGCAGGACCGCCGCTTCGACAGCCACCCCGAGACCCGGCCGGTCGAGCGCTTCGTCGAACGCAACACGCTCTCCGTGCGACAGCGCGGCGGCTGGGTGCTGCTGCACGAGCGCTGGCCGGACCTCGCCTCCCGTGACCTGATCATGCGCAACCACCTGGGCTCCGCCGAGCGGGCCCGCTACGAGCGGCAGCCGCCGCGCGGGCGCCGGGCATGGCTGCTGGGACGGATCGCGGTGAAGGACGCGGTGCGGCGGTGGCTCTGGGAGCAGGGTGAGGGCCCGGTGTTCCCCGCCGAGATCGAGGTGCGCAACGAACCGGACGGGCGGCCCCGGGTGGTGGGCCTGCACGGGCGGCGGCTGCCCGACCTCGACGTCTCCCTCGCGCACCGGGGCGAGGCGGCGGTCGCCCTCGTCCGGCCGTCCCGCCCCGGTGGCGGGCCGGGGGTGGGCATCGACCTGGAGGAGGTGGCGGAGCGGCCGGCCGAGACCCTGCCGGTCGCGCTCGGCCCGGCGGAGCTGGAGCTCCTGGCGGCCTGCCGCACGGCCCACGGCGGCAGCGAGGCGCTCTGGTTCACCCGCTTCTGGGCCGCGAAGGAGGCGGCGGCCAAGGCGGAGGGCACCGGACTGCGCGGTCGGCCGCGCGACTTCGCGGTGGTCCGCGCCGACCCGGCCGCGCTGCTGGTCACGGTCGCCACTCCCGACGGCCCGCGCGTCCACCGGGTGCGCTGCACGCTGATCGCCAACCCGCCGGGGCTGCCCGAGCGCCGCTACGTCGCGGCCTGGACGGCGGACGAGGCCCAGGACCGCACGACCGAGGACCGCACGACCGAGGACCGCACCACCCAGGACCGCACCGCCGACCCCAGCACCGCCGACCCCAGCACCGCCCAGGGCCCCACCTCCCAGAGCCCCGCCCCTCAGAGCCACACCCTCGACCACCAGGAAAGGGAAGCAGTCAAGTGACCGTCAGCGAGCAGACCATGGAGCGGCACCCGCCCACCGAGCAGCAGATCCTCGGCGAGATCGCCGGCATGCTGGCCACCGTGCTCGGCGACTACGGCCTCGACGACGTCGAGGTCACCATGGAGGCCCGGTTCACCGAGGACCTCGAACTGGAGAGCATCGACCTGGTGACGCTGGCCGGGCAGCTCCAGGAGCGCTGGGGCGAGCGGATCAACTTCGCCGAGTTCATCGCGGGCATGGACCTCGACGAGATCATCGGCCTGACGGTGGGCCGACTGGTCGGCTACGTCGCGGACCGGCTGCGGACCGCCGGGCGGAGCTGACCATGGCCTTCGTCGACCTCGGCGGACTCCGCTGCCACGTGCAGCGGCTCGGTCCGCAGGACGCGGGCCCGCCCGCGGCGACCGTGGTGCTGCTGCACGGGCTGCTCACCGACAGCCTCGCCAGCTACTACTTCACCCTGGCCCCGGCCCTCGCCGCCGCCGGAGCGGAGGTGCTGATGTACGACCAGCGGGGCCACGGCCGCTCCGAGCGGCCGCCGACCGGCTACCGGCTTGAGCACTTCGTCGACGACCTGGAGGCCTTGCTGGACCGGCTGGAGCTGACCGGGCCCCTGCAACTGCTGGGCAACTCCTTCGGCGGCACAGTGGCCTTCGCACTCGCCGCCCGGCGCCCGGCGCAGGTCGCCGCCATCCTGGCCATCGAGTCCGAGCCGGCCACGGCGGCCTGGGCGGTCAAGCTGGACGACATCCTGCGGCGGGCCGAGACCGAGCTGGTCAAGAAGTCCACGCTGGCCTGGGTCGCGGCGAAGCGCGGCCCGCACACCGCCCGGCTCGCCCGCTCGGCCGGGCGGCTGCTGGCCGAGACCGCGCTGGCCCGGGAGATCCCGGCCAGCCGGTTGCCCGGGGAGGCGGAGCTGCGCGCGATCGGCTGCCCGGTGCTGACCGTCTACGGCACCCGCTCCGACCTGGCCGCCCAGGCCGCCTGGCTGGACGGCCTGCTGCCCGACTGCCGCAGCGTGTTCGTGCCCGGGCAGGAGCACTCCGTCCTGGTCGAAGCGCCGGACGTGGTGCGCGAGTTGGCCCTGTCCTGGCTGCGCGAGCAGGGCGCGGAGCTGCGCGGCCGGCCGGCGGTCCTGGGGGCCGCCCGGTGAGCCGCTTCCTCTTCACCGTCCCGCCGCTGGTCGGGCACGTGAACCCGGCCCTGGGCGTGGCCGCCGCGCTGGCCGCCCGCGGACACACGATCGCGTGGGCGGGACTGCCGGAGGTGGTCGGCGCACTGGCCGGCCCGGAGGCCGAGGTCTTCGCCTGCGCCGTCCCCGCGGCCGAGCCGGTGCGGCCGCCGGAGCTGCGCGGGCCCGGAGCGCTGAAGTTCCTCTGGCAGGACTTCCTGGTCCCGCTCGCCGAGGCGATGGCCCCCGGCGTGGCGGCGGCCATCGAGCGCTTCGGTCCCGACGTGGTGGTGGCGGACCAGCAGGCGGTCGCCGGCGCGCTGGTGGCCGAGCGGTTCGGCCTGCCCTGGGCCACCAGCGCGACGACCTCGGCGGAGTTCACCGGCGCGCTCGACGGCATGCCGCTGGTGGACGCCTGGGTCGCCGGCCTCCTCGCCGACCTGCGCAAGCGGATCGGCGACCCGGAGGGCGGCGCGGACCCGCGCTTCTCCCCCCACCTGATCCTCGCCTTCACCACCCCGCAGCTCACCGGGCCGGTGGCCCCGGCGCTGGTCGCGGCGTTGGCCCCGGCCGTAGGCCCGATCCGTTTCGTCGGCCCGTCGATCGCCGACCGCCCCTCGGCCCCGCCGTTCCCCTGGGAATGGCTGGACCGGGAGCGTGCGACGGTGCTGGTCACCCTCGGCACGGCCAACGGCGACGCCGGCGCCGCATTTCTGACGATCTGTCAGCAGATGCTGCGGGACCGGGCCGAGCGACTCCAGGCGGTGATCGTCGACCCCGCCGGGACCCTGCCGCGCACCGCGCCCGAGCTGGACCCCGATGTCCTGGTGCTGCCCGCCGTACCGCAGTTGCGCCTGCTCGCACGCACGGCCGCCGTGGTCTGCCACGCCGGGCACAACACGGTCTGCGAGGCACTCTGGCACGGGGTGCCGCTGGTGGTCGCCCCGATCCGCGACGACCAGCCGGTGGTTGCCGCCCAGGTGGCCGCGGCCGGCGCGGGCGTGCGGGTGCGCTTCGGGCGCACCGACGCGGCCCGGCTGGGCCAGGCACTGGACGCGGTGCTCGACGACCCCGCCCACCAGGCGGCGGCGCTGCGCATCGGCGCCTCCTTCCGGTCGGCGGGCGGCGCCGCCGCCGCGGCCACCCACCTCGAAGGGCTGCTCCTCGCACGCCCGCGGCCGACGGACAGGGAGACCCGATGACCACCACCGCACCAGGCACGCCCACCCCGAGCTCCGCGCCGGCCGCCCGCAAGGCCGCGCTGCGCGCCAGGGCGGTCGCCGCGCTGCGCCCCGGCTACCAGGCCGACCTGGCCGACGGCACCGAGCGCTTCTTCGAGCCGCGCCGAGCCGACTGCCCGTGGTGCGGCTCCACCCTGCTGAGGGTCCGGCTGCGCACCTCCGACCTGCTGCAGCACAAGCCCGGGCGGTTCGTGCTGGACGAGTGCCGGGCCTGCGGGCACGTCTTCCAGAACCCCCGACTGACCGGCGCGGGGCTGGAGTTCTACTACCGCGACTTCTACGACGGCCTGGGGGAGCAGCGGCTGGGCACGGTGTTCGGCACCCGGGCGGCGGTCTACCGCGGTCGCGCCCGCTCGGTGACACCCTTCGCCGCCGCGCCGGACCGCTGGCTGGACGTCGGCACCGGGCACGGACACTTCTGCGAGCGGGCCCGCGAGGTGTTCCCGGAGACCGTCTTCGACGGCCTGGACCTGAGCGAGGGTGTCGAACTCGCCGAGCAGAACGGCCGGTTGGCGCGCGGCTTCCGCGGCTCGTTCCCGGAACTGGCGCCCGCCATGGCCGGCCGGTACGACGTGCTGAGCATGTTCCACTACCTGGAGCACAGCACCGACCCGGCCCGGGAGTTGGCGGCCGCGCGCGAGGCGCTGCGCCCCGGTGGGCTGCTGCTGATCGAGGTGCCCGACCCGCGCTGCCGCTACGCCCGACTGCTGGGGCGCTGGTGGCTGCCCTGGCTGCAGCCGCAGCACCTGAACCTCGTCCCGGCGGCCAACCTGCGCCGCCGCCTGGGCGAACTGGGCTTCACGGTGCTCCTGGAGCAGCATCACGAGCCGCACGACCCGGTCGACCTGCTGGCCGCCTGCTGGCTGCTGCTGGACGCGGTGGCACCGCGCGAGGACGCGCCGTGGCTGCCGGGAAGGCCGCCGGGGCGGCTGCGGCGGCTGCTGCGCGGCACGCTCTTCCTGGCCGGCGCCCCGGTGCTGCTGCTGGCGACCGCGCTCGACCGGCTGATCGCCCGCTTCGCCGGCCGCGCGGGTCTGTCCAACGCCTACCGCCTGCTCGCCCGCTACGAGGCGCGGCCCTGACCCACGGCGCGACCACCCCGGCCCCGCCACCCGCCACCCCGCCACCCCCACCAGCTGCCACCGAAGGGAACCCGCCCCCGTGCCCGCCGCCCCCCTCGCCCTGACCCTGGCCAACCTGCTGCTCCGGCCGGGCTTCGGCGCCCGCCACACCCCCGACCGGACCTTCGACCGGCTCGTCGCCGCGGCCGGGCAGGCGGACGGGGACCAGCGGTTCGTCGACGACTTCCGCTTCCTGCTGCGCCAGTGGGCGGCGGACGAGCACCTCACCCCGGTCGGCTGGGCGTCCGCGCAGGGCCACATCCGCCGGCAGCTCGCCAACCGGGCCCGGATCCGCCGCCTGGTCGCCGAGCACCCCGCGATCGAGCGGGAGCCCATCGAGCGGCCGGTGTTCGTGCTGGGCCTGCCGCGCACCGCCACCACGCTGACCCACGGCGTCCTCTCCCTGGCTGCGGAGCACCGCTGCCCGCTGCTCTGGGAGCTGCTCACCCCCGACCTGGAAGGACCGCCCGAGCAGCGCCGGCGGGCCGTCGCCACCGCGCGCCGGATGGCCGGTGGCATCGACCTGTTCGCCCCGGGCTTCCGCGACATCCACCCGCTGCTCGCCGAGGGCCCCGACGAGTGCACCTTCGCCCTGCCGCACACCGTCATGGTGCTCTCCCAGGCCCGCATCCCCGCCTACCGGGCCTGGCACTACGCACGCGACTTCGTTCCCGACTACCACCACCTCAAGCAGGTCTTCCAGGTGCTCCAGTACGGCCGCCCCCGCCGCCGCTGGGTGCTGAAGTCCCCCATGCACCTGGAGAACCTCGACGCACTGCGCACCGTCTTCCCGGACGCCACCATCGTCTGGACCCACCGCGACCCGGTCGCCGCCGTGGCCTCGTTCTGCAGCCTGGTCGAGCACGGCATGGCCGTCACCGTGCGCCCGCTCGACCTGCCCGGCATCGGCGCCACCTGGCTCGACCTGCTGAGCCGTGCGATGACCCGCGGCCTCGCGGCCCGCGCCGCGATCCCGCGCGAAGCCCTGGTCGACGTCCCGTACTCCTGGCTCGGCGCCGACCCGGCCGCCGGCGCCCCGAAGCTCTACGACGCCATCGGCGCCCGCTGGACCGAGCAGACCGCCGCCCGCCTGCCCGCGATCACCGCCCGCCGCCGGAGCACCCGCGCGCACAGCTACGCCCTGTCGCGCTACGGCCTGACCCGCGCCGAGGTCGAGTCGGCCTTCACCGCCTACAACGCCCTGCGCGCGGAGGTCGACCCGAGCTGACGGGCGGGACGCGGGCCGGCGTCCTCCCGCTGCTGCCCCGTTCGTACCACCGGGGTCACACGGGTGCGTCCGCTCCGGCGCTCTTGTCCATCAACATGGGCACGAAGGCCGTCAGACGGCGGAACCGGTTCGCTGGAAGTCCCAGCGGAGCGCGCCCTTCGGACCGCTCTCGCGCACCCGCCAGGGACCCGCCGCGCCGGCCGCCTCGACCGCGTGCTCGATGGTGAGAGCCGGGTACTTCGCCGTCGGAACGCTGTGCCGCTCGGCGCCCGGGACCAGGGCCGTGGCCACCTCGGCGCGAAGCTCGGCCAACTGCTGCTCGTGCGGGACCCCCTGGCGCCGGCGGTGCAGCCGCTGTTCCCGGGTCTTGTGAACGAGCCACCACGCGTTGGCGAGGACGACGACACCGAAGAGCGCTGTTCTCACATCCATGACGAACGTGTGCATGTCCGGACCTCCACCCACCGTCAGCCGAACGCCCGCCGGATGCGGTCCTCGGTCGCCGCCATCGCCGAGCCGGCCATCGCCGAACCCGCTACCGCCGAACCCGCCATCGCCGAACCCGCCACCGCCGAACCCGACATCGCCGAACCCGCCACCGCCAGGTCGGTCCGCTCGGGCTCCGCGGGCCGTGGCGGGAGGTGCGACAGGTTCCGCAGGGCCGCACCCACCACCACCGCCCAGCCCGCCCAGTGCTCGGGGTGCTCCGTGCTGAAGACCACCAGCACCACGTGCCGGCCGGCCGGGTGCGGGATCATGATCTCGATCTGCCGCACGAGGCTCTCGCTGTCCGCCGTCAGGCCGTACAGTGCCCCGGGCACCCGCACCACCCGGTCCTCGGTCGCGACGGCCGCGTCGGCGTATGGCAGTTGGAGCACCCCGACCTCGGCGTGCGGCCGCTCGGCCGCCAGCCGCTGAGCCGTCCGGGTGGCGAAGGTGAGCGGGCCGTCCACCTGCGCGGCCGTGACGAAGATGCTGAAGACGCCGTGGGTCACCTCCCCTTCCTCCGTCCGGTGGAGGCAGTTGGCCAGGTAGGTCAGGCCCTGGGACAGCTGGGCTTCGAGGAGCAGCTCGGCGTTGACGGCCGAGCCGAGCCGCTGTTCCAGCGGCGCGTCGGGCATGAGCACGGCGAAGGAGTCCGCCAACCGGTCGAGCCGTTCCTCCGCGGTGCCGCCGAGCGGGACCTCGACGAATCCGGCCGGAGCCGCGAACCAGAGGAGTGGCACCGTCGTGCGGTCCATCAGTTGTTCCCCTGCAGTGACCAGCCGAAGCCGAAAGCACCACCGACCATGGCGAGCGTCCCGAGCACGGTGCCGCGCGTGCCGCTGCCCTCACCGTGGACGAAGCCCAGACTGTTCACGGCGTTTCCACCGGCCGTCGTCCCGTTCACCCAGTCGTTGTCGGAGTTGTTGCCGAGCGACAGCGCGGTCGGTGTCGTGAGGCCCGCCATGACCGCGCCCTGCCCCGCTCTGGTGACATTGGTCGCCACCGTTTCGCTGTTCTGCAGACCCTTCTCCCCGAGCCACTTCGCCAGCGGCTTCTGCATCGCCGAAGCGACGGGGTTCGAGGCGTCGAGAGCCTTCATCCCGGCCTGGGTCGCGCTGACGCCGGCCTTGACCGAGGCCCCGAACCCGTCGGCCGCCCTGGCCGCCGTGGCGCCCGCCTTGATCTCACTGACGCCGGGGATGACGCCCAGCGCGTCGCCGCCCACCGTCAGCCAGTTGCCCATGTTCTTGGACGAGGGCGGGAAGAACGCCGACAGCCCCTGCTGGCCGATGTACGTGGACACGTGGGCGACCAGCGCGGCCGCGCTCAGCACCAGGGCCACGAGCGCGACGGCCGGGCAGAAGAGCGCGACGATGCCCGCGACCGAGGCGGCCACCGTCAGGAAGTCGGCGCCGTGGTTCTCGATCCAGTCCCACAGGCCGGGCTTGTGCGGCGCCTCGTGGTCGGCCGCGCCGCGGATCGCGTTGGCCCGGTCGAGCCCGAACCCCTGCTGGTCGCTGTACAACTGGCTCGCCTGGCCCAGCACGCGGTTGAGGGCGTCCTGGGCGCTGCCCAGTCGGGTGGCCGCCGCGTCCAGCGTGGCCTTCGCCGTGTTGTAGCGCTGTTGCGCGGCGGCGCGCCCGGCGTCGTCGGGGAACGTCTGGTCGACCAGCCCGAGATCGCTGTTCGCGCCGGCCTGGGCGTGCTCCGCCTGGGCGTCCTTCAGCGAGGCCCGCAGCGTCTTGGCCTGCTGCTCGTAGTCGTTCGCCCGGGGCCGGTTGGCGTCCAGCTCCTTCCACCACTTGTCCAGCTCCTGGCGCGCGGTGTCGACGGAGTCGCCCGCGTGCTTGAGCCGATCGGGCAACTGGCCCAGCTGGCCGGAGAACGCCTGCTGCGCGTCTCCGGTCCAGGTACCGCCCGGCTGCCCGAGTCGGGTGATGGTGTCATGCACCCCCTGCAGGTGCTGCGCCGCCTGCGCCAGGGTCTTCGACAACTGCTCCACCGCGGCCGGGTCGCCCGGCGCCGGATCGAAACCCAGCCCGGACCAGTCCTCAGCGGGTGTACTCATCGGTGCCTACCCTTTGCCCTGGAGACCGGCCGCGAGATCGGCCTCCGTCCTGCCGTAGTTCTTCAGCACCTTGGCCAGGCCGTCGTGCAATGCCTGTGCGTCCTTCCCGAGCTCCCCGAGGCCGTAGCCCCACCTGCTCTGGAAATGAGCGCACGCGCTGTCCAGCTCGGTCATGCCCAGTCCCGCCGGGTCGGCGCCGCCCATGGCTTTCAACGCGCTGTCGAGTTCCGCTTTCGCGCTGTCCAGCTCTTTCGCCAACCGCTCCAGATCCGGTAGATCGACGACGAATCTTCCGTCCCCCGTGCCCATGTCTCCCCGATGAATCGTCAACTACTGTTCAGGAAAAGAACTCTAGGGCACATTGAGGCCATCGGAATGTCATCCGGAGTTAGGGTTTCATCAACGGAGCCGTCCGTGCGGGAGCCTGGGACCGCGCCCGCCGATCAGGCGGGTGGACCGCGAACCGCCGGGCGAGTCGGTGGGGGCGACTACTGTGCCGTTCATGTCTGACGATCTGTGGAGTCACGGCTCACCGCCCGAGGTTTCACCGGTACGGGCGGGTCGGCCGGCCGGCTCCCGTGCCGGCCGCGTGGCGGCGGGTGACTCCACGCTCGCCGTGGTCCGCGAGGTGGCACCGGCGCCCCGCGGGTCGGCGGCCGGTGCTCCTCGGTTTGTCGGCCGGGAGACCGAGGTCGCGGAGGTGCTGGCGGCCCTGGGGGAGCTGGCGTCGGGCCGCGGGCGGGCGATCGCGCTGGTCGGGGAGCCGGGCATCGGCAAGAGCGCGCTGATGCTGACGGCGACCGCGCATGCCCGGGCCGCCGGGGTCCGGGTCCTCGCGGCGCACGGCCGGCGCGCGCTCGCCCCCGTGCTCGCCCCCGAGCCCACCCCCGCGCTAGCTCCCGCGCCCACCGGTGTCCGCCCGCCGGCGGACGGCAGCCGCGAACTGCGCGAGCTGCACGAGCAGATGGCGCGGGGGACGGCCACGCTGGTCGCCGTGGACGACCTGCACCAGCTGGCGCCGGAGCGGATCACGGAGGTGGAACGGCTGCTCCACACGGCCGCCACCGGTCCGGCGCTCTGCCTGCTGGCGTACCGGCAGCGCCAGCTCGCGCCCGCGCTTGCCGCCGTGCTCGCGCGCGCCGCGTCGATGGGCCAGCTCGACGTGCGCCACCTCGGACCGCTCTCCCGGGAGCAGGTGCTCGAACTGCTCGGCGAGCACCCCGACGCGCGGGAGGTCCACCGCGCGTGCCAGGGCAATCCGCAGTACCTCAAGGTCCTCGCCGCCAAGGGCGAGGCGGGCGCCGACGCCGCCCTGGCGATCCTCGGCGAGCTGGCCGAGCTGGATCACACCGCGCTCGCCGTGGTCCAGGCCGCCGCGGTGCTCGGCGAACCGTGCCACCCGGACCTGCTCGCCGCGGTCGCCGGCCTGGAGGCGGCCGCGACCATGCGGGCGCTGGACGACCTCTCCCGGCTCGACCTGATCCGGCCGGTCGACCCCGCGCCCCAGCTGACGCTGCGTCACCGCGCGGTCGCCGAGGTCGTCTACCAGCGACTCGAACCCAGCCGCCGGCTCGCCCTGCACCGCGGCGCCGAACTCGCGCTGGCCGAGCGGGCGGCGCCCATCGCCCGGCGCGCCCACCACGTCGTCCGGGCCGCCGACCCCGGCCGACCGGAGCACGTGACTACCCTGATCGCCGCCGCGCGCGACTCGCTGCACAGCTCGCCCGCCGCCGCTGCCGAGTACCTGCAGGCCGCGCTGTCCCTGCTCCACGAGGGCGAGCCGCACTGGCACGAGGCGCGGGTCCTGCTCGCCCAGACCCGGCTGCTGACCGGAGACGCACCGGAGAGCCGCGCGCTCCTGGACGCCCTGCGATCCGCCGGTCCTGGCCGGCCGCCGCACCAGAGCGGTGCCCCGACCGCGCTGGCCGACGCCAGCCGGGTCGAACGACGGCTCGGGCGCTTCACCGAGGCCGGCGCCATCGCCCGCGACGGGCTCACGGCGCTGGCCGACCAGGACTCCGCGACGGCCGCCGCCCTGCACGCCGAGCTCGCCGACTACAGCTACGACCTCCAGGACTTCGCGACCTCCCGCCGGCACGCCGAGACGGGCGCGGCGATCGCGCGCAGGCACCATGACCGCGTCGGTGAGGCCAACGCCCTGGCCCAGGCCTCCCTCGCCCACCTGTTCACCGCCGACCTGGCCGCCGCCCTGACGACGGTGACCAGATCGGCCGAGCTCATCGACGCCACCTCGGACGCCGTCCTGCTGACCAACCTGGAGGCCGCCTACCAACTGGGCATGACCGAGGGGATGCTGGGGCGGCTGACCGACTCCGAACGCCATCTGGACCGCGGCGCGACCCTGTCCCGGCGCACCGGGCAGACCTACGTCCGGCCCATGATGCTGATGAGCCTGGCCAACACCCAGCTGCGCTCGGGGAACCTGCGCCACGCCCTGGCGACCCTCGACGAGGCCGGCCCGCTCGTCGAACGCGCCGGCAACCCCGCGACCCGGGCCGGCCTGGCGACGTTCCGGTCCGAGGCACTGCTCTGGCGCGGCGGCGTGGACGACCTGCGGGAGGCCGTCGAGCTGGCCGATCGGGCGGCGGCGATCGCCGACGGGCAGACGCCCGGCTGGGCCGTCGGCGTCCGCTGCCTGGTGGCCGGCCTCGTCCTGCTCACCGGCGACCCGACCCGTGCCGGCTGGCTGCTGCTGGACGCGGCAGGGGGCACCGAGCTGCCCCGGCTCACCGCCTGGCGCCGACCGCGCTTCTGCGACACCTTGGCCGAACTGGCTCTGGCCCAGGGTGATCGGGCCTCGGTCGAGCACTGGGCGCTGCTCGCGGAGCGCGGCGTCGAAGAGCTCCCCTCCGCGAGCCGACTCGGCTTCGCCCTGCGCGCGCGCATGCGGGCCCACGCCATGCGCGGGGAGACCGAGCGGGCCCTGCTCGGCGCCCAGGAGGCGGGCGCGCACTTCGCCGCCGGCGGTGAGCGGATCGAGGTCGGCCGCACCCTGGTCATGGCGGCCGCGCTCGCCCTGGACGCCGGCGGCACCGAGCAGGTGGCCGACCGGCTGGACCGGGCGGCGCTGCTGGCCGACCAGTGCGGTTCGGCGCGACTGGCCGACGAGGTCGCCCACCAGCGCGGTCGGCTCGCCGCCCGCGCCGGCCGCGCCGCGACCAGGAACCCGGGGCCGGTCGACGCGCTGGCCGGGCTCACCGCGCGGGAGCGGGAGATCGCCGGCCTCGCCAGCACCGGCCTGACCAGCGGTGAGATCGCCGGCGCCCTGGTGCTCAGCGTGCGCACGATCGACAGCCACCTGGGTCGGATCTACCGCAAACTCGGCGTGCCCAACCGGGCGAGCCTCACCCATGCCGTGCTCGGCGCGACCCCCGACCCGCCGTGAGCGGGTCGGCACGGCACGGGCGGCTACCAGGGGAGCCGGACCCAGGGGCTGTCCTCGCGGGTGAGCAGGCGTTCGGCGTTGAACTGGAACGTCGAGGCATCCCGACCGATCTTCTCCGCGTTCGCTCCGGACAGGCCCATCTGCCAGAACGCGCGGCCGAAGAGGAAGCCGCCGTTGAACTCGGCCCAGGACGTGTGCTCGGCGCGCGCCAGCCGCACCGCCTGCGCGATCGCCGCCCAGGCCTCGTCCGGCTCGATGAACCCGGCGTCCAGGAAGAGCCGGCTGACGTGGACCACGCGAGCCGCGTCCCAGCCCGCGATCGACTTCGGGTACTGCTCGGGGAGGTTGCGCTTCACCTCGTAGATGGTGCCGGCGTAGCCGTTGAAGTGCCGCAGCAGGTCCTGCGGGGCGAGCTGGTGCCGCTGCGCCACCTCGGGCAGCTCCTGCGCCGCGCGCCGCTGGACCGCGACGTACTCGCTGCGCTTCTTCACGGCCCCGAGCTCCGCCAGGTAGGGACGCACCACCTGGTAGATCCCGCGGTGCCCGCTGGTGAGCAGGTACTGGTAGCTCTCCCGGGCGGACTCGGTGTCCACCACGCCCCACGGTCCGTGCAGCACCTTGGCGGCGGTCCTGGCGTCGGCCTCCATCGTCAGGGCGTTGATCGGCAGATCGCCCTCGCTCGCGTACACCGCGCCGAGCGCCAGGCCGCGTTCCTGCTCGGCGGTCAGCGTCGGCGCGTCGGCCAGGATGTTGTAGTTGAAGGCGAAAAAGCCCTTGATCGAGCCGAAAATACCCATGCGTTTGCGCTACTCCGCGTTCGATCTGTCCGGTGCCGGCGATGGCCGGACCCTGGTTGATGGCACGTCAGTCCGGCGGAGGGCCGGGATGGATCCCGCCTCGACGCCGTACCTCGATGCTCCCGGACAGCGCGCGCGGGGACATCGGTAGAACTACGGAGTTCCGCACGGTGCCGTATGCGGGCCGCCGCCGCACGCCGCCGCTGTTCATCCGCGCGCTGCTCGCCGGGCCGTGAGGCTGTCAGGTGGCCGCACCCCGCCCGGCCGATCGTCCCGTAGCCCGCGAAGTACTCCCGTGAAGCGTCCCGCCGCCCGGGGTCCGGCCCGCGACTACTCCTCGGTAGGGTGAGGGCCGTCGGAGCCCCGGACCTCCGGGGCACCAGGCAGGCGGAGCAGGCGAAGTGGGGAGTGGTGCGTCATGGCCGAGGCATTGATCGCCGGCGTGGGAGGGCGCGAGCCGCGGGTGGATCCGACGGCGTTCGTCGCGCCGACGGCCGTGGTGGTCGGCGCGGTCCGGCTGGGGCCGCGGGCGAGCGTCTGGTACCAGGCCGTGCTGCGCGGGGACGCCGAGGAGATCGCGGTCGGGGCGGACTCCAACATCCAGGACAACTGCACCCTGCACGCCGATCCCGGCTTCCCGCTGGTGGTCGGCGAGCGGGTCACGGTGGGGCACAACGCCGTGCTGCACGGTTGCGCGGTCGAGGACGACGTGCTGGTCGGCATGGGCGCGCGGGTGCTCAACGGCGCCCGGATCGGCCGCGGTTCGCTGGTGGCGGCCGGGGCCGTGGTGACCCAGGGCGCCGTGGTGCCGCCCGGTTCGCTGGTGGCCGGCGTGCCCGCCAAGGTCCGCCGCCCGCTCACCGAGGAGGAGGCGGCCGGCATCAAGGCGAACGCCGAGGGCTACCTGCTGCTGGCCGAGGCCCACGCCGCGGTCTTCGACGGGCAGCGCTCCTGATGCCGCCCCAGCCACCGCCCCGAGCAACGGCACCGGCACCAGCACCGGCACCGCCGACGCTGACGGAGAGCATCCTGGTGGACGCCGCCCCGGCAGCCGTCTACGCGCTGGTGAGCGATCTACGGCGGATGGGCCGCTGGAGCCCGGAGTGCCGCCGGGTCTGGCCGGCCCAGGTGCCGGCCAGGGCGGGCACCCGGTTCGTCGGCTTCAACCGGCGCGGGCCGTTCGCCTGGTTCACCACGGGGCGGGTCCTCGAAGCGCGGCAGGGCGCCGCCTTCGTCTTCGACGTGGGCGTCCTCGGCCTGCCGATCGCCCGCTGGGGCTACCGCTTCGAGCCCGAGGGCACGGGCACCCGGCTCACCGAGTCCTGGCAGGACCTGCGCACGGGCCGGGGCGCCCGGCTCGCCCACCTGCTGGGCCTGCTCTTCGCCGGCACCGGCACCGAGCGCCGGATCGAGGTCAACCGCGCCGGCATGCGCACCACCCTGGCCAGGATCGCGGAGACGGCGGCCGCCGGCCGGACGGCCGGCGCCGGCCGAACCGCGGGCCACCAGGGCACCGGCACCGCCGGCGAACCGCTCAGCGGACCGTGACGCCGATCAGGCAGGTGTCGTCGTCGGTGTCGGCGCTGCTGTACCGCAGCAGGTGGTCGAGCCGGTGCTCAAGTTCGCCCAGGTCGTCCGCGCCCTGCGGCTGCTGGGCGGTGGTGAGCAGGTCGTCCAGCGACTCCTGAAGGGAGCGGTCCCGGCGTTCGATCAGACCGTCCGTGTACATCATCAGGGTGTCGCCGGCCGCCAGCCGGATCTCGCCCTCCGCGTACTCGGCCTGGTCGATCGCGCCGAGCAGGATCCCGCTGAGGGAGGGGAGTTCGCTCGCCACGCCGTCGCGCAGCAGGACGGGGGGCAGGTGCCCGGCCCTGGCCCAGCGCAGCAGGTGGGTCCGCGGCTCGTAGAGGGCGCAGACGGCGGTGGCGGTGACGTTGTCGGTCAGGTGGTGGGTCACCGTGTTGAGCCAGGCCAGTAGTTGGGCCGGGCCGGCCCCGGTCGCGGCCAGGCCGCGCAGGGCGTTGCGCAGGGCGACCATGCCGGTGGCGGCCTCGATGCCGTGCCCGGCCACGTCGCCGACGCAGAGCAGGACCCGGCCGGTGGGCAGGGCGATCGCGTCGTACCAGTCGCCGCCGACCAGGTGGTCCTTCTCGGCGGGGCGGTAGCGGACGGCCACCCGCAGGTCGTGCAGGTCCAGTGGCCCGCGGCTGGGCGGCATGATGGCGTGCTGCAACTGCAGCGCCAGGCGGCTGCGTTCGGCGGACTGCTCCTCGCTCTGGGCGAGCTGGTCGCGGGTGGCGGCCAGCGCCACCTCCGTCCAGTGCTGGGCGGAGACGTCCTGGTAGGCGCCCCGGACGGCGACCAGGCGGGCGCGGTCGTCCAGCACCGGTTCGGCGACCACCCGGATGTGGCGGGCGATGCCGTCGGCCCGCTTGAGGCGGAACGCGGTGGACGCGGGGCGCTGGTGGTGCAGCAGCGTGCGCAGGAACCGGCCGATGGCGTTCTCGTCGTCCGGGTGCGCGTGGGCGGCCAGGTGCTCGATCGAGAAGGGCTCGGCGGTGGGTGGCAGGCCGTGCAGGTCGAACAGGGTGTCGTTCCAGGCGATCTCGTGGGTGTGCAGGTTCTCCTCGAAGCCGCCGATCCGGCCCAGCCGCTGCGCGTGCTGGAGCAGGCTGGCGACCCGGGCGGTGCCGTCCGCCGTCCGCCACAGGACCACCACGTTCGAGCCGTGCCGGCTGATGCCCACGTTGGCCTCGGTGGTGAGCGGGACCCCGTCGACCACGGCCGAGAGGTTCATCCGCGCCGAGCGGAAGGACTCGCCGGTCGCCAGCACGTGCTCGACCTTCTCGAAGAGCCCGTCCGCCCCGGCGGCCAGCGGGTAGACCTCCAGGAGCCGCGCGCCGGCCACGGCGCTGCGCGGCCGCCCCGCGAAGTCCACGAATCCCGGGTTGACGTACTTGATCAGGTAGTCGGTGGGCAGCTCCGCGGCGTCGAAGACGGGCTGCAGCACGAGGCAGGGATCCTGCAGCCCGCGGACCAGCTCCAGCAGCTCGGCCGTTCCGGAGTCGCCCTCGCGCTCCCTCTCGCGGGTCGGGCGCGACTCCAGCGCGGTGGCGCACAGCTCGGCGAGGGCCTCGAACTGCCGCTGCAGCGACTGCGACCAGACGGGCAGGGCAGCGGGCCAGCAGATCTCCAGCACGCCGGTGACCCGGCCGCCGACCCCGGCCGGCACGGCCAGCCGCCCGCCGGTCAGCTCGCGCTGGCCGATGGAGGGCAGACCTGCCGCGAGGAGCGAGTCGTACAGCGCCGGCGCCCGCTCGGTCAGCGCCTGGCGCGCCGGGGTGGGCACGCCGGGCGGCACGTGGCGCCAGCGGGCCGCCTCCGCGTCGGCGAATCCGGCGCTGCCCGCCAGGGTCAGCGACTGGTCGGCGTTGGCCGCCCAGATCGCCACGGCCTGCGCTCCGAGCGGGCGCAGCGCGTGTTCGAGCGCGGACTGCGCGACGGCCTGCACGTCGTCGGCGACCAGGATGCCCGTCTCGGCGCTGCGCAGGCGCAGGGCCGCCGACGGTTCGCCCGCGGCGGCCACGAAGTCGCGGGCGACGTCGGCGATGCGGTCGTGCGAGGCCTGGTTGACCAGGTCCGCGGCCAGCTCCAGGACGGCCAGGTTCGACTGGGCGGCCAGGTCCTCCAGCTGGCGGGCCGCCTCCGAGGGCCCGTAGCCGAGCCGCTCGACCAGGATCCCCTTGGCCAGCTCCACCAGCGCCCGCCCGTCGGCCTCGGCCTGCGCCCGGGTGAGCTCGCGGCGCAACCGGTCGACGGTGGCCGTCAGCCGGCCGATGACACCGGTGTCCGCCGGGCCCACCGCCTGCTGGTCGGCCCGGCCGCCCCGTCCGCGCTGCGCGACGACGGCTGACGAGGCCAGGGCGGCCGCGCCGTCGACCTCCCGAGGTGGCTGGTGGTCGCGCATCGGTCTCTCCTCGGCTGGCGGGTCGTCGGTGGTCGTCGCGTCGGGGGAAGGCCCGGACACGGCCGGACGGTTTCTAGGGCAGCAGCCACCTCTCGATCCGGGCGACCAGGTCGCCCGCGTCCACCGGCTTGGTGACGTAGTCGCTGGCCCCGGAGGCGATGCTCTTCTCCCGGTCGCCGATCATGGCCTTGGCGGTCACCGCGATGATCGGCAGGCCGGTGTGGGCCGGCATCGCGCGGATGGCCGCGGTGGCGGCGTAGCCGTCCATCTCGGGCATCATGACGTCCATCAGGATCAGGTCGATGCCCGGGTTGGCGGTGAGGGTGCCGATCGCGGCACGGCCGTTCTCGGCCTGCAGGACCCGCATGCCGTGCAGCTCCAGGATGCCGGTGAGCGCGTAGAGGTTGCGGTCGTCGTCGTCGACCACGAGCACGGTGCGGCCGGTCAGGGAGCCGGAGACGTCCTGGGGGAGGGGGTCGGCCGCGTCCTCGCTGCGCACCAGCGGCAGCACGTCGCCCGGCTGGTCCGCGCTCAGGTGCAGGGCGATGCGCTCGCGCAGCTCGTCGAGGCTGGAGAGGAGTTCCAGCGGCTGCGCGGAGGCGCGCTGCTGCAGCAGCCGCTCCTGCTCGACACCCAGCCGCCGGTTGTTGTGCGCCAGGACGGGCACGTTGTGCAGCGCGGTGTCGCGCCCCATCTCCTCCAGGAAGCTCAGCGCGGCGCCGTCGGGCAGGTCGAGTTCCAGGACGACGCAGTGGCAGGGCAGCGCCGCCAGCGTGGCCGCCGCCTCCTGCGCGCCGACCGTGGTGATGACCTCCACCGTCCCGCGCGGGTCGCCCGGACCGGGGTGCCCCGCCAGGTCGGCGACGGCGCTCTCCGCCACCAGCGAGAGCAGGCCGCGCGGCCGCTCCTCGATCACCAGCAGCCGCTTGGGCTGGAGGGCCTCCACCGCGGCCGCGCTCGCCACCGGGTTCTCCTGGCCCTGCGCGGCTGCCTCGGCCGGTCCGGCCTCCAGGACCGCCCGCGAGTTCTGGGCGTTCAGCTCGACGAAGTCCGGGCGGGCGGCGGGAAGGTAGAGGCTGAAGGTGCTGCCCTGGCCGGGCGCGCTCTCGGCCGTGATGGCGCCGCCGAGCAGGAAGGCGATCTCGCGGCTGATCGACAGGCCCAGGCCGGTTCCGCCGTACTTGCGGCTGGTCGTCCCGTCGGCCTGCTGGAAGGCCCCGAAGACGCTCTCCAGGTGCTGGGGCGCGATGCCGATCCCGGTGTCCACGACGTGGAAGGCGATGACCGGACCGTCCTCGCGGCGGGCCACCTCCGGCACCCGCGCCGCGTCCGCCAGTTCGATGCGCAGCTCGACGCCGCCCTTCTCGGTGAACTTGACGGCGTTGGAGAGCAGGTTGCGCAGCACCTGGCGCAGCCGGTAGTCGTCGGTGAGCAGCTCGGTGGGCACCGCGGTCGAGGTCGCCACGGTGAAGGTCAGGCTCTTCTGGGTGGTCAGCGGCCGGAAGGTCGCCTCGACGTAGTCCAGCAGCTTGCGCAGCGGGATGCGCTCGGGCGTGACGTCCATCTTTCCGGCCTCGACCTTGGAGAGGTCGAGGATGTCGTTGATGAGCTGCAGCAGGTCGGAGCCGGCGGAGTGGATGATGCCCGCGTACTCGACCTGCTTGGCCGTCAGGTTCCGGGTGGGGTTCTGCGCCAGCAACTGCGCCAGGATCAGCAGGCTGTTGAGCGGGGTGCGCAGTTCGTGGCTCATGTTGGCCAGGAACTCCGACTTGTAGGTGGAGGCCAGCGAGAGCTGGTGCGCGCGGTCCTCCAGCTCCTGGCGGGCCTGCTCGATCTCCAGGTTCTTGGTCTCGATGTCGCGGTTCTGGGTGGCCAGCAGTGCGGCCTTCTCCTCCAGTTCGGCGTTGGAGGACTGCAACTCCTCCTGCCGGGACTGCAGTTCGGCCGAGCGGACCTGGAGCTCGGAGGTGAGGCGCTGGGACTCGCCGAGCAGCTCGTCGGTGCGGGCGTTGGCGACGATGGTGTTGACGTTGACGCCGATGGTCTCCATCAGCTGTTCGAGGAAGGCGCGGTGGACGGGGGTGAAGCTGTGCACGGTGGCGAGCTCGATGACCCCCAGCACCTGCTCCTCGACCACGATCGGCAGCACCACCAGCGAGACGGGCTCGGCGCGCCCCAGGCCCGAGGAGACGCTCACGTAGCCCGCGGGCAGGTCGTTGACGGCGATCGTGCGCCGGCTGCGGGCGGCCTGGCCGACGAAGGACTCACCGAGCTTGAAGCGGGTGGGCGTGGAGTCGGGCGCGAAGGCGTAGGAGCCGATCAGGTTGAGGGAGACGGTGTCGGCGCTGTCCTCGGCGAGGAAGAAGGCGCCGTACTGGGCGGAGACCAGCGGGGTGAGCTCGTCCATGATCAGCTCGGCGACCACGGTGAGGTCGCGGCGGCCCTGCATCAGGCCGGAGATCCGGGCGAGGTTGGACTTGAGCCAGTCCTGCTCCTCGTTCGCCCTGGTGGTCTCGCGCAGCGACTCGACCATGAAGTTGATGTTGTCCTTGAGGTCGGCGACCTCGCCGGAGGCGTCCACGGTGATCGAGCGGGTCAGGTCGCCGGCCGCCACCGCGCTGGTGACCTCGGCGATGGCGCGGACCTGGCGGGTCAGGTTGCCGGCCAGCTCGTTGACGTTCTCGGTCAGCCGCTTCCAGGTGCCCGAGACGCCCTCGACCTCCGCCTGGCCGCCGAGCCGGCCCTCGCTGCCGACCTCCCTGGCCACCCGGGTCACCTCGGCGGCGAAGGCGCTCAGCTGGTCGACCATGGTGTTGATGGTGGTCTTGAGTTCGAGGATCTCGCCGCGGGCGTCCACGTCGATCTTGCGGGTGAGGTCGCCGCGGGCCACCGCCGTGGTGACCTGGGCGATGTTGCGGACCTGGCTGGTCAGGTTGTGGGCCATGAAGTTGACGTTGTCGGTGAGGTCCTTCCAGGTGCCGGCCACGTTCGGCACCCGGGCCTGGCCCCCGAGGGTGCCCTCGGTGCCCACTTCGCGGGCCACCCGGGTCACCTCGTCGGCGAACGCGGAGAGCGTGTCCACCATCGTGTTGATCACCCCGGCGAGCGCGGCGACCTCGCCCTTGGCCTCCACGTTGATCTTCTGCGACAGGTCGCCCTTGGCCACCGCCGTGGCGACCTGGGCGATCGAGCGGACCTGGCCGGTGAGGTTGGAGGCCATCACGTTGACGTTGTCGGTGAGGTCCTTCCAGGTGCCCGAGGCGCCGCGGACGGTGGCCTGGCCCCCGAGGTTGCCCTCGGTGCCGACCTCGCGGGCCACCCGGGTCACCTCGTCGGCGAACGCGGAGAGCTGGTCGACCATCGTGTTGATGGTCTCCTTCAGCTCCAGGATCTCGCCGCGCGCGTCCACCCTGATCTTCTGGGTCAGGTCGCCCTGGGCCACGGCGGTGGTCACCTCGGCGATCGAGCGGACCTGCGCGGTGAGGTTGTCCGCCATCACGTTGACCGACTCGGTCAGGTCCCGCCAGGTGCCGGAGACGTCGCGCACGTCGGCCTGGCCGCCCAGGCGCCCCTCGGTGCCGACCTCGCGGGCCACCCGGGTCACCTCGCCCGCGAAGGAGGAGAGCTGGTCGACCATCGTGTTGATGGTCTCCTTCAGCTCCAGGATCTCGCCGCGCGCGGTGACGTTGATCTTCTGCGACAGGTCGCCGTCGGCCACCGCCGTGGCGACCTGGGCGATCGAGCGGACCTGGGCCGTCAGATTGCCGGCCATGAAGTTGACCGAGTCGGTCAGGTCGCGCCAGGTGCCCGAGACGCCCTTCACATCGGCCTGGCCGCCCAGGATGCCCTCGGTGCCGACGTCCCGCGCCATCCGGGTCACCTCGTCGGCGAAGGCCGAGAGCTGGTCGACCATGGTGTTGACGGTGTTCTTCAGCTCCAGGATCTCGCCCCGGGCGTCGACCGTGATCTTCTGCGACAGGTCGCCCTTGGCCACCGCCGTGGTGACCTGGGCGATGTTGCGGACCTGGTCGGTGAGGTTGCCGGCCATGAAGTTGACGGAGTCGGTCAGGTCGCGCCAGGTGCCGGCGACCCCGGGCACCAGCGCCTGGCCCCCGAGCCGCCCCTCGCTGCCGACCTCGCGCGCCACCCGGGTGACCTCGTCGGCGAAGGCCGAGAGCTGGTCGACCATGGTGTTGACGGTGTTCTTCAGCTCCAGGATCTCGCCGCGCGCGGCCACGTCGATCTTCTGCGACAGGTCGCCCTTGGCCACCGCCGTGGCCACCTGCGCGATGTCACGGACCTGGCTGGTGAGGTTGCCCGCCATCGCGTTGACGGAGTCGGTCAGGTCCTTCCAGGTCCCGGAGACCCCCGGCACCTCGGCCTGGCCGCCCAGCCGACCGTCGGTGCCCACCTCGCGCGCCACCCGGGTCACTTCGGAGGTGAAGAGCGAGAGCTGGTCGACCATCCCGTTGAAGACGGTGGCGATCTCACCCAGCAGGCCGTCCGCGTCGTCGGGCAGCCTGGTCCCGAAGTCCCCGTCCCGTACGGCGGTCAGTCCGGCCAGCAGGCGGCGCAGATCCGGTTCGCCGACCTGGGCCGCGCCGTCGCCCTCGTCGCGCTGTGCGGTCCGGGGCTTGGTCGAGCCGGCCATCGGGCGCCGCCTTCCTCGTAGAGCGTCAGGCCATCGGCCCGCCACGGCCACGTCCGGCCGTGCCCCGCGCTCGGCCAACGGCCTTGCCAGGACTGGTCCGGACATCTGAACGTACCGTCCGGGACGGTACAGCACCCCCTCCGCGATGGGCGAACTCCTGGCCGGAGCCGGAAACTGACGCGGCCGACCACCACGGCGCCGCCGCCGCGGTCGGTCGGGGAGTCAGCCGCCGATGGGCGGCACCGCTGAGGCGGCCGGGCCCGGCGGCAGCGGGCCGGGCCCGGGTTGCGGCGGGTAGGGCGGGACGGGCCGCGGCGGTTCGGGGTCGACGGGGTGCGGCTCGCCCGGCCGCGGCGGCGTGGGGGTGGGCGGCACCGGGTCGGGACCGGGGGCCGGCAGCGGTCCGATGTCGGGATCGGGCGGTACTGGGACGGTGGGCATCCTGACTCTCCTGACTCCTGGTGGCGCCGGTCTGGTGGCGCTGATCTGGTGGCGCCGGTCTGGTGGCGCCGGTCTGGTGGCGCCGGTCGCAGGTGGCCCTGGGGGCCGCGGTGCGCGTCCTGCGCGCCGGATATTCCCGCGAGGGGCGCCTACCCGGCCGGGGGCTCGGCATTCCGGGTCCGGTCCGACCTCTGCCGGCGCGGGGATCCCCGCCCGCATCACGTCCGGCCCCAAGGCCTTCAGCAGGCGGGCGCGCGTGACAGCGGCGTCGGGAATGTGCGATTCTACAAGGATGGTCCGAATTCGTCCCCTCCGGCTCGCCCGGCCGGGGGCGGGTGAAGGCCCACCCGGGTGAAGGTCCACCGCAGACCCGAGCTCCCGGGGCCCACTGCCCGTGTGTCCGTGCGCGCGTGCGCGCGTGCGTGATGAGCGAACGAGAAGGAGAGTCATGTCGACCACGAACTTCGCAGCCTCGTCCGTGCTTCCGTCCGCCGGTGCGTGGCAGGAGCCGCTCCCGCCCCGCGCGGTCGCCGACGCGGCGGCGGACCTGCCCGTGATCACCGACCCGGGCGCGGTGAGCCCGGCCGACGCGCGGCTGCTGTCGAAGACGCTCTTCGCCCGCCTGCGCGAGGCGGAGGAGGGCACGGCCGAGTACTCCTACATCCGCGGCACGCTGATCGAGCTGAACATGGCACTGGTGAAGTTCGCCGCCGGCCGCTACCGGGCGCGCAGCGAGCCGATGGAGGACATCGTCCAGGTCGGCACGATCGGCCTGATCAAGGCCATCGACCGCTTCGACCCGGGCTACGACGTCGAGTTCTCGACCTTCGCGCTGCCGACCATCACCGGTGAGATCAAGCGCTTCTTCCGGGACACGGGCTGGATGGTGCACGTGCCGCGCCGCCTGCAGGAGCTGCGCCTGGCGCTGGCCAGGGCCGAGGACGAGCTGGGGCGGGGGCTCGACCGGGTGCCCACCACCGCCGAGATCGCTCGGCACCTCGGGGTCGGTGAGCCGGAGGTGGCCGAGGCCCGGACAGCGGCAGGCGCCCAGAGCGCCCGCTCGCTGGACGCGCCCGCCGGTGACGAGCGGGGCGGCGGCTCGGTGCCGACCGACCGCCTGCTCGTCGAGGACCCGGCCTTCGAGGCCGTGCTGCACCACGAGACCCTGAGGCCGTTGATCGTCGCGCTGCCCGCACGCGATCGCCGGATCCTGTCGCTGCGCTTCGGCGCCGAGCTCACCCAGGCGGAGATCGGCCGCGAGCTCGGGGTCACCCAGATGCACGTCTCGCGCCTGCTGGCGCGGATCCTCACCGGCCTGCGCACCGCGCTGCTCGTCGAGGAGTGACCTGGCGCGTGCCGGGCTCCGGGACGCGGCACCGCCGACTCAGCTCAGCGGCTCGATCCGGACCGGGCGGCGCAGCGACTGCCGGCCGCCGCTGGCCAGCATCCGCACCTCGTCGCGGTCGCTGATCTCGGCCCGCACGATGCCCGAGGCGTCCGAGTACACCGGATGCCCGCCGGGACCGGTCATCCCGGTGACCGCCACCACGACGGCGTCCCGCTGCGGCACCTGTCCCGCCCGTCCGCCGCTGAACGTCAGTTCGTAGCGCTTCAGTGACCCCATGACCAGTCCTTCCTCGGCTGCTCGGACCCCTTGTCCGTGCCGGCGCGGCCTGCCCGGCGGCTCGCGTCTGTCCCACTCGGCGCCGCGCAAACCGCCCGGTTCGCCAGGTGTCAGTCGCCGCGGCCGGGGCAGACGGCGGGATGCCCGCACCGACGGGCCGCCACCCGGGTCGGCCGGGAGAGCGACGCGGCAAGGAGTGAATGGCATGGGCATCGGCGGTTGCGTTCTCCTGTTCGCCCTGGGCGCGGTCCTGGCCTTCGGGGTCAACTGGCACCTGTCCGGCATGAACGTCCACGCGGTGGGTTGGATCCTGATGGCCGCGAGCCTGCTCGGGCTGATCACCTATGTGAACGTCTTCCGGCGCCGTCGCTTCTCGGGACGCCCGGGAGCGGACGAGGTGGTGGAGCGGCGGTACTACGACGAGCCGTGACGCGTCCCCGCGGGCGGTGGATCCGCCCCGCGGGGCCGGCTGCCGGCCGGTCGCGAGCACGCAATTCCGCGGGCACGAAATCCCGCGAGCACGGAATCCGGCGGGGCACTCCCGCCACTGGAACGGAGGGCCGTAGGCCATGACCAAGTTCGTCATCTCGCTTCCCGGAACCTTCCGGCGCGATCTCACCCCCACCGGGCGGGGGCGTCTGCTCCACGCCTTGCGGGGCACCGACCCACGCGAGGTGGGTGCGGACCCGCAGGACCTGGAGGTGCTGACCCTGCACGAGGGCGAGCCCGTCTTCACCCTGCGCCTGGAGGTCGAGGCCGAGGACAGCGCCGAGGCCGAGCACAGCGCCCTGGCGATCGCGGCGCGGGCGCTGGGCGAGGCGGGCTTCGACGAGCACGCCGCCCTGTTGGGGCAGCCGGCCGTCACGTCCATCGACACGACCTGAGACCGACCGGCGCCTGACGGGCGGCTGCCCGAGATAAACCGCTTTGCCCGGGTGTGAGCGCGGCTTCACGGGGCAGACGGGTGGTGATCCCGGTGGTGACCGCCACCGGGCCGGACCGAGGAGAGGACCGACCATGAGCGGCGAGGACAAGGCCCGGAACCTGGCGGAGAAGGGCAAGGGCAAGGCCAAGGAGGCGGTCGGCAAGGCGGTCGGCAACGAGCGCCTGACGGCTGAGGGAAAGGCCGACCAGGCGAAGGGCGACGTCAAGCAGGCGGGCGAGAAGATCAAGGACGCCTTCAAGGACTGAGCACCGCCGCCTGCGTGCCGGGACCCGCACTGCTCGACGGTGCGGGTCCCGGCACGCAGGCGGCGGGGGTGCCGGTGCGGTCCGGCGGAGAACCAGGGGACCAGCGGCCGGCGGCCGGCGGCCGGCGGAAAAACCAGCGGCGCCGGCGTGGCGCCCCGTGCCACGATGAGCGCGTGACCACCGATGATCTTCTCCATCGCGCGGAGCGCCTCTGGCTCGACCTGGCCAAGGCGCCCGCCGGGGTGACCGTTCCCGCCGTCCTCGTCTCGCCCGACTCGGGCCTCTGCCCGCCCGGGTGGGTGGGCGTGGTGCTGCTCGGGGGCGGTGCGCTGATCACCGCGCCGGACGAGGCGGCCGCCGAGCGGATCCGCACCGCGCTGGCCGCCGGCGTCGACCCGCTCGCGCTCGGCACCGAGCTCGCGGCGGCCCGGGTGCTCGGACCGGCCGCCCTCGCCTACCTGGCACCGGGCGACCTGCGCCCCGTGGACGGCTCCGGGTGGACGGTGACCGAGCTGTCGCCCGACCACCCGGCCGTCCAGGCGCTGATCGCCCGGGTGAGCGAGGAGGACGCGGCCGAGTGCGGCCTGGACGAGATCACCTCACCGGCCTTCGCGGTGCTGGACGAGGCGGGCCGGGTCATCGCGGCCACCGGTTACCGCACCTGGCCCGGCCGGGCGGCGCACCTGTGCGTGCTCACGGACACCGCGCACCGCTCCGGCGGCCTGGCCGGCGCCACCGCCACGGCGGCCACCGCCCACGCCCTGGCCGCCGGGCTGCTGCCGCAGTGGCGGGCCCGGGTGTCCGCCTCCCGGCGCGTCGCCGAGCGGCTCGGCTTCCGCGAGCTGGGCACCCAGCTCAGCATCCAGCTCGCCGAAGCCCCGGCCGACACCCCCGCCGGCGTCTGAACCCTGCCCCTGCCCCGGATCCGGATCCGGGACCCGCGCCCGACGCCACGACGCGAGCGCCCGCCTGGCCTCCCCATCGGGAGCCGGGCGGGCGCTCGCACCGCTGTCGCCAGGCGCGCCTACTTCTTCCGCACCGCCGCCGAGATCCGGTCACCGGTCGCCTTGTCGATGTGGCGCCAGTACTGGAACGCCCGCTCCAGCACCGGTTCGCTCACCCCGTTGGCGAGGTGCCCGGCCACGTTGGACACCAGTCGGTCGCGGGCCGCGTCATCCATCACCTGGCGGACCAGGGTGCCCGCCTGCCCCCAGTCGTCGTCCTCCGCGTGCGGGGGGTAGGGCGCGCGGACCATCCGCCCGGAGACCTCCCAGCCCAGCGGCTCGCCCCAGAGGGCGGCGTCGGCGGCCGGCCCGCCGTAGGAGTTCGGCGCGTACGGCGTCGCGGCGCGCGAGGCCTCGAAGCGCATCGGGCCGTCCTTGGCGTAGGAGTGCACCGGCACGTGCGCGCGGTTCGGCGGCAGCTGCGCGTAGTTGGGGCCGATCCGGTAGCGGTGGGTGTCGGGGTAGGAGAAGATCCGCCCGAGCAGCATCTTGTCCGGCGAGACGCCGATGCCCGGCACCAGGTTGGACGGTTCGAAGGCGGCCTGCTCGATGTGGACGTGGTAGTTCTCGGGGTTGCGGTTGAGCGTCATCCGCCCGACCTCGATCAGGGGATAGTCGCCGTGCGGCCACACCTTGGTCAGGTCGAACGGGTTGAACCGGTAGTTCCACGCCTCGTCGAAGGGCATCACCTGCACGTGCAGGGTCCAGGACGGGTACTGGGCGCCCTCGATCGACTGGTAGAGGTCGCGCAGGTGGGTGTCGGGATCGAGCCCGGCGATCCGGTCGGCCTCCGCCTGGGGCAGGAAGTCGATGCCCTGGTCGGTCTTGAAGTGGTACTTGATCCAGTACTTCTGACCTTCGGCGTTCGCCCACAGGTAGGTGTGCGAGCCGTAGCCGTTCATGTGGCGCCAGCTCTTGGGGACTCCGCGGTCGCCCATCAGCCAGGTGACCTGGTGCGCCGACTCGGGGGAGAGGGTCCAGAAGTCCCACTGCATGTCGTTGTCGCGCAGGTGGGTGTCGGGGCGCCGCTTCTGCGAGCGGATGAAGTCCTGGAACTTGATCGGGTCGCGGACGAAGAAGACCGGCGTGTTGTTCCCGACCAGGTCGTAGTTGCCCTGCTCGGTGTAGAACTTCACGGCGAAGCCGCGCGGGTCGCGCCAGGTGTCCGGGGTGCCCAGCTCGCCGGCCACCGTCGAGAAGCGGACCAGCAGGTCGGTCTTCTTGCCGGGCTGGAACAGGTCCGCCTTGGTGTAGCGGCTGACGTCGTTGGTCACCTGGAAGACGCCGTAGGCGCCGCCGCCCTTGGCGTGCACCACCCGCTCGGGCACCCGCTCGCGGTTGAACTGGGCCATCTTCTCGATCAGGTAGTGGTCGTGCAGCAGGATCGGGCCGACCGGGCCCGCGGTGAGCGAATCGGCGTCGCTCTCGACCGGGACACCGGCGTTGTTGGTGGTGTGGGGGACCGCTGACTCGGACATGGGGGGAGTCCTCCTTGGCTCTACGGCGGCTGTGTACGACTGAAACACCGCTCCGGTCACCCCACAACCGGGATCGCCACCCAGCGTCACCGCCCATCACCGCCGCCCATCACCGCCGCCTGTTGCCACCGCCCGCCGCCACCGCCAGCCGTCACCGCCCGCCGTCACCGCCGCGCGTCCGCCAGCAGGCGCCGCACCTCCTGGTCGGTGGTCTGCGTGAAGTCCGCGTAGTACTCGCCGACGGAGCGGAACGCCGCCGGCGCGGTCAGGCAGACCAGGTCGTCGGCGAGCGGGCCGAGCACCCGCAGCGCCTCGGGCGCGGTGACCGGGACGGCCAGCAGCAGCGCGCCCACCTCGTGGCGGCGCAGCACCGCCATCGCGGCGCGCACGGTCGCGCCGGTCGCGACGCCGTCGTCCACCAGCACCACCGTCCGCCCGGCCCAGTCGAGCGCCGGAACCGGCCCGCGCAGCCGCTCGGTCCGCTCGGCGACCTCGGCGGCGGTCGCGTCGGCCAGCTGCTCCAGGCGGCGGGGGCCGATGCCGAGGGCGGTGACGATGTCGTGGTTGAAGAGCCGGATGCCGCCCTCGCCGACGGCGCCGAGCGCGAGTTCGGGCTGGTCGGGCGCGCCGATCTTGCGGACCACCAGGATGTCCAGGGGCGCGCCCAGCATCCTGGCCACCTGGTGGGCCACCGGGACGCCGCCCCTGGGCAGCCCGATCACCACCGGGTCGTCGGCACGCCACTCCAGCACCCGTTCGCCCAGCCGCAGCCCGGCCTCGGCGCGGTCCCGGAAGGTCCGTCCCTGGTGTGTGCCGCTGTGGAACACCGTCATCGCGATCACTCCTGCCAGCCCCTCCAGCCTGCCACCAACCGGCCGCCGGGGGGCGCCCCCGTAGCGGGGAGGGTCCCGCTCACCCTCCCGGGTGAGCGGGACCTCCGTCCGCCGCCGTCACCCGATCCGGGGAACCAGCGGTGCGGGCCGCCGCGGGGCCGCCCCGGCGCGGGGCACGAACCCGCGACACGCGATCAGGCGCCCTCCCCAGCGGGGCGCGGGTCCGCTACGGTTACGGCCACGAGATTCGCCCCCCACGCGGCACAGCGCTGTGTCCGCGCCCTCTGAACTCCCCTTGAGGTGCGCGCAGATGAGGCTCACCCCCCATGAGCAGGAACGCCTGCTGATCCATGTCGCCGCCGAGGTGGCCCGGGCCCGGCAGGCCCGCGGCCTGCGGCTCAACCATCCGGAGGCGATCGCCATCATCACCTCCCACCTGCTGGAGGGCGCGAGGGACGGCCGCAGCGTGGCCGAACTCATGCAATCCGGGCGGCGGGTGCTCGGCCGGGCCGATGTGATGGACGGGATCGCCGAGATGATCCCGGACGTCCAGGTCGAGGCCACGTTCCCGGACGGCACCAAGCTGGTCACCGTCCACGGGCCGATCCAGTGACCGGCCCGACAGCACCGACCCCGACCCCGGGCCGGCCCACCGCCGCACCCGCCGCCCAGCCTGCCGACTCGCCCGCCGCCCCGCCGGTCGAAGAGCTGATTCCTGGTCAGATCCTCTGTGGCGAAGGCGAGATCACTCTCAACGGGGACCGCCCGGTCACCCTGCTGCGGGTGCGCAACCTCGCGGACCGCCCGGTGCAGGTCGGCTCGCACTACCACTTCGCCGAGGCCAACCCGGGCCTGGAGTTCGACCGCGAAGCCGCCTACGGGCAGCGGCTGAACATCCCGGCGGGCACCGCCGTCCGCTTCGAACCGGGCATCCCCGTCGAGGTCGCGGTGGTGCCGCTGGGCGGCCGCCGCGAGGTGCACGGACTGCGCGGCGCGGTCGCGGGGCGCCTCGATGGCTGACCGCGCGGAGCGCTCCGGCCGGCGGCTGCTGCTCTCCCGGGAGCGGTACGCCGAGCTGTACGGACCGACCACCGGCGACCGGATCCGGCTGGCCGACACCGACCTGTTGATCGAGGTCGAGCAGGACCTCTGCGCGGGCGGCGACGAGGTCGTGTTCGGCGGCGGCAAGGTGATCCGCGAGTCGATGGGGCAGAGCCGCGCCACCCGGGCCGAGGGCGCACCGGACACGGTGATCACCGGTGCGGTGGTACTGGACCACTGGGGGATCGTCAAGGCAGACATCGGCATCCGCGACGGACGGATCGTCGCGCTCGGCAAGGCCGGCAACCCGGAGACCATGGACGGCGTGCACCCCGGGCTGGTGATCGGTCCGGAGACCGAGGTGATCGCCGGCAACGGCCGGATCCTCACCGCGGGCGGGATCGACGCGCATGTGCACTTCACCGCACCGCAGTTGGTCCAAGAGGCGGTCGGCTCGGGGCTCACCACGCTGATCGGCGGCGGCACCGGGCCGGCCGAAGGGACCAAGGCCACCACCGTCACCCCCGGCGGCTGGCACCTGGCCCGGATGTTCGCCGCGCTGGACGGGGCGCCGGTCAACCTCGGGCTGACGGCCAAGGGCAGCACCGTCAACCCGGCGGCGCTGCACGCGCAACTGCGGGCCGGCGCGATCGGGTTCAAGATCCACGAGGACTGGGGCGCCACCCCGGCGGCGATCGACGCCTGCCTGCGGGTCTGCGAGGCCACCGGGGCCCAGCTCTCCCTGCACACCGACACGCTGAACGAGGCGGGATTCGTCGCCGACACCCTCGCCGCGATCGCCGGGCGCGGGGTGCACGCCTACCACGCCGAGGGCGCGGGGGGCGGTCACGCGCCCGACATCATCACGGTGGTCAGCGAGCTCAACATCCTGCCGAGCTCCACCAATCCGACCCGCCCGCACACCGTCAACACGATCGACGAGCACCTCGACATGCTGATGGTCTGCCACCACCTCAACCCGGCCGTCCCGGAGGACCTGGCCTTCGCCGAGTCGCGGATCCGGCCCAGCACCATCGCGGCCGAGGACATCCTGCACGACCTCGGCGCGATCTCGATCATCAGCTCGGACTCGCAGGCGATGGGGCGGATCGGCGAGGTGATCAGCCGCACCTGGCAGACCGCGCACTGCATGAAGCGGCGGCGCGGCCCGCTGCCCGGGGACGGGCGCGCGGACAACGTCCGGGCCAGGCGCTATGTCGCCAAGTACACCGTCAACCCGGCCGTGGCCCAGGGCATCGACCACGAGGTCGGCTCGGTCGCGGCGGGCAAGCTCGCCGACCTGGTGCTCTGGCACCCGGCCTTCTTCGGGGTGAAGCCGGACCTGGTGCTCAAGGGCGGCCAGATCGCCTGGGCGCAGCTGGGTGATGCCAACGCCTCCATCCCGACACCTCAACCGCTGCTGCCCAGACCCATGTTCGGCGGCGTCGGCCGGGCCCCGGCGGCCAACTCGGTCAACTTCACCTCGCAGCAGGCGTTGGCCGATGGACTGCCCGAACGGCTCGGCCTGGGCAAGGAGTTCCGCGCGATCCGGGACACCCGGTCGGTGACCAAGGACCAGATGGTCAACAACAGCGCCCGGCCGGACGTCAAGGTGGCGCCCGACAGCTTCCGGGTGACCATCGACGGCGAGCTGGTGGTGCCCGAGCCGGTCGCCGAACTGCCCCTGGCCCAGCGGTACTTCCTCTTCTGATGGCCGTGCCGCCGGAGGGGCTCGCAAGGACCGCGACGCTGCTGCTGCTCGCGGACGGACGGTTCCCGGCCGGCGGGCACGCGCACTCCGGCGGCGTCGAGGCGGCCGTCACCGCCGGTGCGGTGCACGACATCGCCACGCTGGAGCGCTTTCTGACGGGTCGTCTGCACACCGCGGGCCTGACCGCCGCGGGCCTGGCGGCGGCCGCGGCCGGCGGGTTCGACCCGGCGGAGCTGGACGCGGCGGCCGAGGCCCGTACCCCCTCGCCCGCCCTGCGGGCGGCGGGTCGGCGGCTGGGGCGGCAACTGCTGCGCGCGGCCCGCGCCTGCTGGCCCGACGACCCCGGCCCCGCCGTGGACTCCGATCTCGCGCCCGGCCCCGACCGGGCCGCGGTCGGCGCGACCCAGCACAGCGTGGTCCTCGGCCTGGTCGCCAGGGCGGCCGGGCTGACCCCGGACCAGGCCGCCGTGGCCGCGGCGCACGAGAGCGTCAACGGCCCGGCCACCGCGGCGGTGCGGCTGCTCGGCCTGGACCCCTACCAGGTGGTCGCGGTGCTCGCCCGGCTGACACCGGCCGTGGACGCGGTCGCCGCCACCGCCGCCGAGGCCGCCGCGCTGGCTCTCCAGGCGGGCGATGTCGACCTGCTGCCCTGCGCCTCGGCCCCGCTGCTCGACCTCTACGCCGAGCGGCACGACTCGTGGAAGGTGAAACTCTTTGCATCGTGACCATGCGACCGACGAATTCGGCGCCCCCGTCGCCACCGCCGCCCCTGCGGCCCCCGTCGTCGCCGCGGCGACCACCTGGCCCGGCGTCCCGCCCCGGTCCGACCTGCTGCCCCGGCCCACCGACGGCTCCCGGCCGGCCGAACGGCCCCGGCGCGCGCTGCGGATCGGGCTCGGCGGCCCGGTCGGCTCCGGCAAGACCGCGACCGTCGCCGCGCTCTGCCGCGAGCTGCGCGACCGGTTCTCGTTGGCGGTGGTGACCAACGACATCTACACCACCGAGGACGCCGAGTTCCTGCTCCGCCACGCCGTGCTGCCGCCCGAGCGGATCACCGCCGTGGCCACCGGCTGCTGCCCGCACACCGCGATCCGCGACGACATCTCGGCCAACCTGGAGGCGGTCGAGGAACTGGAGGCGAGCGTCGGACCGCTGGACCTGGTGCTGGTCGAGTCCGGCGGCGACAACCTCACCGCCACCTTCAGCCGGGGCCTGGTGGACGCGCAGATCTTCGTGATCGACGTGGCCGGGGGTGACAAGATCCCGCGCAAGGGCGGCCCCGGGGTCCGCACGGCCGACCTGCTGGTGGTCAACAAGACGGACCTGGCCCCGCTGGTCGGCGCCGACCTCGCGGTGATGGCCCGCGACGCCCGGGCGCAGCGCGGCGAACTGCCGGTGGTGTTCTGCTCGCTGGCCCGGGAGGGCGGGGTGGCGGAGGTCGCCGCCTGGGTCCGCGCGCGGTTGGCGGCCTGGGGCCGGGGGTGAGCGCGAGCGCCTCGGGGGCCGTCCCAGGAGCGGTGGAGGCGCAGGTGGGGACGGCCCCGGCCGTGGCGCCCCCGCCGCCGGAGGCCGTCCCCACCGCGCGGATCCACGCGGTGTGCGACGAGCGCGGCCGCACCGCGCTGCCCGCCCTGGTGGGTGCGGGACCGCTGGCGCTGCGCCGGCTGCGCACCGGCGGCCCGGCCGCCGAGGTCGCGCTGATCGGCGCGATGGCGGCGCCGCTGGGCGGGGACCGGCTGGCCGTGCGGGTGCGGGTCGGTCCTGGTGCGCGGCTGCGGGTCACCAGCGTCGCGGCCACCGTCAGCCTGCCCGGGGACGGGCCGGCCCACTGGACGCTCGACCTCGACGTGGCGGCGGGCGGCCTGCTCGAATGGCTCCCCGAGCCGGTGGTCGCCGCCGCCGGGAGCCACCTGGTCCAGCACACCCGGATCCGGCTGGCGGCGGGTGCGGCGCTGCGGCTGCGCGAGGAGCTGGTGCTGGGCCGCCACCACGACTGGGCCGCGCACGGCGTCCCCGGCCGGGTCACCTCCCGGCTGACCGTCCGTCAGGACGGGCGGCTGGTCCTCGACCAGCAGACCGACCTCGGCCCGGGCGCACCGGCCTGGGACGGCCCGGCCGCACTGGGCCCGCACCGCACCGCCGGCCACCTGCTCACCGTCGGACTCCCCGCCCCCGAGCCCGCCCCCGCCTCCGCCTCCGAGCCTGCCCCCGCCCCCGAGCCCGCCCGCCCGTCGCCACCGCCCGGCGAGTGCGCGCTGCTGGCGCTGCCCGGCACCGCCGCACACCTGCTGGTCGCGCTCGCGCCGGACGCCCTGGTGCTGCGGCAGCTGCTCGGCGCCTAGTGCCGCCCCGCCCCGCCCCGCCGAGGCCGCCCCGACGGCGAAGGACCCCGCCCGCCGGTGCGGCGAACGGGGTCCTTCGGGGCGAGTGGCGGCTCAGCCCGCCGGGGCCGACCGGTTGCCGCGCTGCTCCAGCGCGGCCAGGTAGGCGTTGTACGCGACCAGCTCCGCGTCCCCGTCGCGCTCGGCGGCCCGGTCGGTGCGCACGGCGTGCCGCTGCTCGGACTTGGCCCACTGGAAGACCAGCGCGATCAGCACCACGGCGGTCGGGATCTCGCCGAACGCCCAGGTGATCCCGCCGGCCATCTTCTGGTCGGCCATCAGGTCGGTGCCGGGCGGGGCCATCGCCGCGTTGAAGGTGGTCACCAGCGGGCTGGTCGCCATCATCACCGCCACCCCGAAGAAGGCGTGGAACGGCATCCCCATGAAGAGCTCGATGATCCGCATCACGTGCCCCGGGCGGTTCGGACCCGGGTCCACGCCCATGATCGGCCAGAAGAAGAGCAGGCCGGCCGCCAGGAAGTGGACCATCATCGCGATGTGCCCGATCCGCGACTGCATCAGGCTGTCGAAGAGCGGGGTGAAGTAGAGGCCGTAGAGGCTCGCGATGAAGAGCGGGATGGTGAAGGCCGGGTGCGAGAGCACCTTCACGTACCGGCTGTGCAGCAGCGCCACCAGCAGCTCACGCGGCCCGCGCGGGCGGCCCTTGCCGGCCGGGCGCAGCGCCCGCAGCGCCAGGGTGATCGGTGCGCCGAGCAGCAGCAGGATCGGCGACAGCATGCTGAGCACCATGTGCTGCATCATGTGCGCGCTGAACAGCACCATGCCGTAGTCGTTCAACCCCGAGCAGGTCACCGCGACGATGGTCAGCACCCCGAGGGTCCAGGCCACGCTGCGGCCGATCGGCCAGCGGTCGCCGCGCCGCACCAGCCGGACCACGCCGGTGCCGTACAGGCCCAGCGCCACCAGGCAGCCCAGCAGGAACGGCCAGTCAGGCGACCAGGTGAGCACCGCGTGGAGCGAGAACGGGCCGAGCCCGTCCCCGTGGTGCATCCCCGACATACCGTCCATCGGCGGTCCCGCTTTCCGTCGTGCCAGCGGACCCCGGGGCCCGTTCGGGTCCGGTTCGTCCGTTTTTCGTCGGCATCCAGACTACGGGCGCCCTACCGGCCGGCCGCGGGCACCCCCGGGGCTCCGGCGCCCGGTCGCGGGACCAGCGTGTACGGGCCGTGGTGGAGAAGCCTGATGCCCCGCCGGGAGGCAGGGCATCGGAGCGTGCTGGGCCGAGGGGAGCGGGTCAGATGACCATCTCGGCCTCGACGTAGCGCTCGGCCGGCACCGTCTTGAGGTCCGCCACCGCCTCGCCCAGCGGCACCAGGTTGATCTGGGTGCCCTGCAGCGCGGTGATGTGCCCGAAGGCGCCCTTGTGCGCGGCCTCGACCGCGTGCCAGCCGAAGCGGGTGGCCAGCACCCGGTCGTAGGCGGTGGGGGTGCCGCCGCGCTGGGTGTGGCCGAGGATCACCGGGCGGGCCTCCTTGCCCAGGCGGTGCTCCAGCTCGCCGGAGAGCTGGGTGGCGATGCCGGTGAACCGCTCGTGGCCGTAGATGTCCTTGGTGCCCTCTTCCCAGTGCATGGTGCCGGCCTCGGGCTTGGCGCCCTCGGCGCAGACCACGATGGCGAACTTCTTGCCGCGCTCGAAGCGCTCGCGGACCACCTGGGTGAGCTTGTCGATGTGGAACGGACGCTCCGGCACCACGATCGCGTGGGCCCCGGCGGCCATGCCGGCGTTGAGCGCGATCCAGCCGGTGTGCCGGCCCATCACCTCGACCACCATGACCCGCTGGTGCGACTCGGCCGTGGTCTTCAGCCGGTCCAGCGCCTCGGTGGCGACCGAGACGGCGGTGTCGAAGCCGAAGGTGACATCGGTGCAGGCGATGTCGTTGTCGATGGTCTTCGGCACGCCGACCACCGGCAGGCCCGCGTCGCTCATCAGCTTGGCGGCCTTGAGGGTGCCCTCGCCGCCGATCGGGATCACCGCCTCGATGCCGAGGTCGGCGCAGTAGCGCTTGGCCCGTTCCACGCCGTCGCGCAGGTGGCTGGGCTGGACGCGGGAGGAACCCAGGATCGTGCCGCCCTGGGCCAGGATGCCGCTGACCGAGTCGAGGGTCAGCGGGCGGTGGACACCTTCGAGAAGGCCTCGCCAGCCGTCCTGGAAGCCGATGATCTCGTCGCCGTGGTCGACCACCCCCCGGTGGACCACGGAACGGATCACGGCGTTCAGGCCGGGGCAGTCGCCGCCGCTGGTCAGCACACCAATACGCATTGTTTCTTGCAACTCCCCTGGGGGCACCACCCAGCCGCCAGGCTGGGGGGAGGAACCGGACGGCCGGACTACCACCTTGGAAGGGCGGGGTCAGAATCGGACAAATCGACCCGAAGCTGATCTTAGCGGCCCCCACCTCCGGCCGGGCGGGAGCAGGCACGGGGGCGGCGTCGTCGGCGCGCCCGCGCGAATGTGCCGGCTGCCGAGGAGGGTTGCATCCGACGAGCTTATTGTCGCAATTTCGCGACGTGGAATCTCCTGCCGCCGGATGCTGGACACCCGGCGGGCGGGAAACGTTCACTTGGGTCGGCTGACGAACGCTCAGCACGACCGAGGGTGGCCCAGGCCGATCGACGATGACTCGAACGCGGCCCGGGCCGGGGAGGGTCAGGCGGGCTGGCGGGTGGCGGCGATCCGCTCGGCGCGCAGCGCGTCGTACCAGGTGGTGTCGGCCGGCGGGAGCGCGTTGACGTCCAGCGCCAGCTTGATCAGCAGGTCCGCGACCGCGGGGTTGCGGGCCATCACCGGGCCGTGCAGGTAGGTGCCGAAGACGGTGTCCCGCCAGGCGCCCTCGGTGCCGTTCCCGTCGCCGTTGCCGCCGCCCGCGCTGACCTGCGCCAGCGGGGCCACGCCCTGGCCCAGGTGCGTCACGCCCTGGTGGTTCTCGAAGCCGGTCAGGGTCGGCAGGCCCAGTCGCGGGTCGGGCTCGGCCAGCACGTCGCCGACGCTGCGGGCGCCCTCGCCGCGGGTGGACCAGACGTCCAGCAGGCCCAGGCCCGGCTCGCGCTGGCCCAGGTCGTTGATGAACTCGTGGCCCAGGATCTGGTAGCCCGCGCAGACCGAGAAGACGATCGCGCCGTTGTCCACCGCGCGCGGCAGCCCGGAGTCCAGCCGCAGCCGCTCGGCGGCCAGCCGCTGCGGGCGGTCCTCACCGCCGCCGATCAGGTAGATGTCGCCGCTGGTCGGGATCGGCTGGTCGGAGCGCACGTCGACCCGCTGCACGTTCAGCCCGCGCTGGCGGGCCCGGCGCTCCACGACCAGCGCGTTGCCGCGGTCGCCGTAGGTGCTGAGCAGGTCCGGGTAGATCCAGACCAGCCGCAGGCTGCTGTCGCTCATCCTGGAGGGCCTTCCATAGTGCTGCGGGTCGGGCTGCGGCGGCGCGGCCTGCGCGTGCTGCTGCGGGGCCGCGTGCCGGTGCTGCTGCGCCGGCTGCTGCTGGCCGGGGGGCGGCGGGGCCTGCTGCGGCTGGCCCTGCGGCACTCCGGGCTGGGCGGGGTAGCCCGGCTGCTGCGGGTAGCCGGGGTACGGCTGGCCCGGGTGGGGCTGCCCGGCGGGCTGCTGCGGCTGGCCCGGCTGCGGCTGATTCTGCTGCGGCTGGTTCTGCTGGGGGTAGCCGGGCTGCTGCGGGTAGCCGGCCGGCGGCTGCTGGCCGGGCGCGGGCTGCTGGGGGTACCCGGCGGGCGGTTGCTGCGGGTAGCCCGGCTGCTGCTGCGGCGGATAGCCGGGGTGCCCGGGGTGCCCGGGCTGCTGCGGCTGGCCCTGCTGCGGGTAGCCCGGCTGCTGCGGGGGAGTGCTCATGCTCCGGCCACCACCTTGCGCAGCTGCTGGAACGCGGTGTAGTTGGCGATCGCCTCGATCCGCCCGGGCGGCGCCATCCGGACCGCCTCCTCCAGCGTCTCCACCACGTGGAACTGCAGCCCCGCCACCTCCAGCCGCACCGCCAGGTCCAGCTTGCGCTGGCCCATCACGAAGACCGGGTGGCCGTGCAGCCGCTCGTAGTCCACGTCCCAGAGCCAGGAGGTGTCGGTGCCGTCGGCGTCCAGCGCGTTCACCGAGAGGATCACCGGCGCGGGCGGACCGTCGATCAGCGAGAAGGTCTCCAGCCAGCCGGCGGGGTTCTTGGCCAGCAGCAGGCGCACGTCGCGGCCGTGGTAGTTGACCACGTCGTAGCGGCCGGCCACCGCGGCCACCGACTGCATCCGCTCCAGGGCGACCTGCGGCGGCACGCCGAAGACCGCGGCCACCGCGGCCGAGCTGGTCGCGTTGGCCAGGTTCGCCCGGCCCGGCAGCTGCAGCTGGATCGGCCAGGCGGCGCCGTTGGGGTCGATCACGTGCCCGCCCTGCAGTGCCCAGTGCGGCTGCGGCCGGCGGAAGCCGCACTCCTGGCAGTACCAGTCGTCGCCGGGGCGCTGCATCACGCCGCCGCAGGACGGGCACGACCAGGCGTCCTCCTTCCAGGCCTGCCCGGCGGCCACCCAGACCACCCGACGGCAGGAGGAGGCGGCCCAGGTCACCAGCGGGTCGTCCGCGTTGGCGATGATCACGGCCTCGGTGCCCTGCAGGCCCTCGCGCCACTTCTCGGCCAGCATCCGGGTCTCGGCGGCCCGGTCCAGCTGGTCGCGCGAGAGGTTGAGCAGCGCTATGGCCTTGGGGTGGGTGTCCCTGGCCACGCCGGCCAGGTACTTCTCGTCCACCTCGATCACGCCGTAGCGGGCGTCCGAGCCGCCGGCCAGCGCGGAGGTGATGCCGGCGGGCATGTTGGCGCCCAGCGCGTTGGAGACCACGGGACCGGCGGCACGCAGCGCCTCGGCGATCAGCCGGGTGGTGGTGGTCTTGCCGTTGGTGGCGCTCACCAGGACCACGTCCAGGTGGTCCGCGAGCCGGGCCAGCAGGTCCGGGTCGAGCCTGAGCGCGACCTTGCCGCCGATCACCGAGCCGCTGCCACGGCCGACCGAGCGGGAGGCGGCAGCAGCCACCTTGCCCGCGGTGACGGCGAGCTTGGAGCGGGCGGGCAGTGAGGAGTCGCGCGCGCCGGTGGCCGCGGCCTCCGATCCGGTGCCTGGCATGCTCAGGAGTTCCTCCTCTAGCTGACGACCCCCCTCTGACCTCGTACGGGGCCGTAGGGCGGCGGGGACGGGGCCAGCCTAACGGCTCATCGGAAGCAGGCCGAGCCATGCCCCCCGTCCTGCCGTGCCGGATGAGCCGTCCGGCACCTCGCCGACCGGCCGGAACGCGGTGCGGGGCGGGCCGGTGGAGCCGGGCCCGCCCCGCACCGTACCGCCTCAGCGCCTCCCGGGCACCGAGGGCCAGGGGCTCGGCAACTGCTCGGCCGCGCCCGCCAGATGGGCGGTGATCACCAGGGTGCCGTCCGCCACCTGGTAGTCCAGCGGCAGCTCCAGTCGCCGCATCGCGGCGATCAGCGCGGTGTTCCCGGCCTGGGTGACCGCGTAGACCGTGGCCACCCCGGCCTCGGCGGCCAGCGCCGCCATCCGGCGCAGCAGGTCCAGGCCCAGGCCCCGGCGCTGCCAGTCGTCCTCGACCAGCACAGCCAGTTCCGCGCTGTCGTCGTCCCACATCAGGTGGGCCAGGGCGACCAGCCGGCCGTCGGGGGCGGCCACGGTGAGCGTCTGGCCGTGCCGGGGGTCCAGCAGGTGGTCCACGTAGCGGTCCGCGTCGGACACCGGGCCGTGGTAGCGGCGGCGCAGGGTGGCCGGCGAGCAGCGGCGGTGCATGGCCAGCGCCGCCGCCTTGTCGGCGGGATCGGCCCGGCGGACCGTCAGTTCGGTGCCACCGGGCTCGCCGCCGCCCGGCAGGCTCAGCCGGTCGGCGACCTTGGGCACCCGGGGGCCGAGCACGGTGTCCAGCTCGACCAGCGCCTTGGCCCGGGCGAACTCGGTCGGGGTGAAGGGCAGGTGCGGGCGGGCCAGCTCGATCAGCTCGCCGCCCGGCGCGGCCAGCCGCATCACCGGACCCTGAAGGCTCGGCGCGGCCGGGGCCTGCCCGTCGCGGGCCGGGAACTGCCGGATGGTGACCTGGCCGAAGAGCTGGCGCAGCGCGATCGGCAGCTCGGCGGCGTCCAGCGCGGTGCGGGTGGCCAGCGCCAGCACGTGGGTCGAGTCTACCCCCTTGCAGGTCCGCTCTGACCTGCGCAAAGGTGTGATCTGCCGCATCTTCTGAGCCCAGGTTGCCGTCATGCCAGCCACGCTACGAGGTGCGTGCTTCGCTGCGGTTACGCATCCGTGAACGTACGAGGAGTCATCTATATAGGGCCCCTGCCCTACGGCATCAGCTTCTTCCCGGGCATCGGAACCGGCGTCCACGGCACGGGCTTCAGCTCCCGCGCGACGGAGACCTCCTGGAGGGAACGGAGGCGGACTCCTTCCTTGCTGAACTGATCGCGGAGCCAGAGCGGGTCACAGCCGTACATGGTGGCGAGGGTCCTCATGCCTGTGCCGGCCTTGTACCGCCCGATAGCGACCGGCAGCGCAGCCAGAACAAGTTTCTTGATCATGGCTTCGCGCTCAGGCCCGCTGCTGGCCCACATTGATGTCTCCTTGGTAAGAGGCCCCCGCCCTGCGGCTGCGGGGGCAGCAGCAGGACGGGGGCGGGCCCGCCACTGGGGGTTGAGGGCGGCGGGGGTGCGAGATGGTCAGTGCTGGTCGATCACGCGGACGTCGATGGAGAGGCCGCGCCGCCAGATCTCCACGGTTCGACGCTCGGTGATGCGGGCGTATACGAGCTTGCCGGGGTCGCTCTCGTCCAGGGGCGTTCGGTAGTACCGGACACCGGTCACCATGTAGACGATCAGGACAAGGATCAAAGCGGCGCGTTCCATGTGGTGCTCCGGGTGTACGGGGAGGGGCAGGCGGCCGACGGCGGCCGGATGGCGTAGGTGATGAAACCGACGTGCTCGCCGGTCGGTGCGAACCCGGCCTTCACCAGGACACGCCCGGAGGCGGGGTTGTCCGGGTGGTGCTTGGCGCGGACCTCCGGCAGCCCGAGGTGGCCGAAGGCTAGGGCGAGGATTCTGCGCACGCCCTCGGTGGCGAAGCCACGGCCCCAGGCGTCCGGGCGCAGGATGTAGCTGATCGCGGGCGCGGGCCGGTCGAGGTGGAGTTTGACGACCCCGAGGAGGTCGCCAGCCGCGACCAGCCCAAGGGTGTACAGCATGCGGGGGCTCTGCGCTGCGGAGGCTGCGGCGGTGCGGGCGTAAAACCGCGCTTCGGCGGCGTCCATCGAGGCTCTGCCCAGGTGCTTCGTCGCCTCCGCGCAGTAGATGCGCAGCAGGGCGTCGGCGTCGCCGTCGGTCAGCTCCCGCAGCTCGATCACGCTTCCGCCGCCTTCACGAGCCTCATCAGCTCGCCGGCGCTCGGGCGGTCGTCTGGGGCACACAGCAGGACGTGGCGCAGGCGGGCCTGGAGGGAAGGCCAGGGCAGAACGGTGGACAGCGGGACGGCACGGTGGGCGATGGCCTTGCGTTTGTCCTCCACCGGGGCGTCGCTGCCGATCCCTGCGGTCTCGTAGTCCAGGGGCCAGCGACCGGTGATGCAGGTCCACAGGGTTCCGGCGAGGGCGTAGACGTCGGCGCTCTGTGTGGTGAGGACGGGTTGCGGGCCGTTGATGATCCTGGCGGCCAGCTCGGGCGGGGTCAGGTGGATCATCGTGCCGTCGAACGTCGACCACGGGGTGATGCCTGTCTGCCGCGACCACGCGAAGTCGAGGAGGCGCACGCCGTCCTTGGTGTGGATGGCGTGTTGGGGCTGGAGGTCCCCATGGACCCATCCGGCGTGGTGCAGGTCGGCGACGGCGCGGCACAGGTCGACCGCAGCGGCGAGCGCTTCGTCCCGTCCGCCCTCGTCCTTGCGCACCGGGCGGAAGACGTCCCAGGTGGACGGCCCGGCCAGCCACGGAGTGACATACCAGACCCCGCCGTTGAAGCGGCCGGCCGTCACGGTGTACTCGGGGAGCTGGTCCAGTACGGACGCTTCGCGGGCGGTGACCTCGGCGGCCTCGCCGGTGCCGAGCTTGATGCTCGCCACCCCGAGCGGGCCGCTGGCCTTCCACACCGCCGAGCCCCGGCGGTCGCTGATCTCCTCCAGTTCGACCGGCCCGCAGACGGCCTCTGCGGCCTTCAGGGCCTCTGCGGCATCGGAAGTGAACTCGCCCATTCTCGTACTGCCTTCCATTCGCAAGGGATGTGCTCGAAGACGTCCCGGCCGTCGTCCGCCGCCACGGCCAGCGCCGTGGCGAGGTCGGGTGTTGCTTCCAGGAACTTCGGGTCCAGCGGCCGGACGCCCGCCCGCACCGGGAGGAACGAGAACGGCGGCGGCGGGATGCTCTGCCCGCGCCGGCCGATCTCGACAGCCCCCTGGGTGAACTTGCCGAACATCACGCCGACCGGGGCGTAAAGATTCTTCAGCGCCCAGTGCGGCCAGGCCAGCAGCTCCCGGTGGCCCGCCCCCTCGCAGTGCCCGACCAGCACCACGTTCTCGCACGCGAGGACACCGTACGGCCTGCCCATCAGCGGGCGGACCCATTCCGCGGCCTGGACCCCGGCGTAGAACAAGTCCGCTTCCACCGCGTACCGGTGGCTGCCTGGGGTGATCTCGTAGACGGTCCAGCCGGTCATGTCCCGCCGGATGGAGGGGAGCAGAAACGGGCAGTGCTCGATGAGGTCGGCGAGGTAGCCGTTCACGTCCACGCTGGCGGGGTTCTCCGTCCGGGCCTCGGTGAGGCGGAGCGCCCCGGCGGTGGGCCGGGGCGCTCCGTCGAACGGTGCTGTGATCACAGGTAGGACGCCGCCGGGGTCAGGTCGTCGCCGTCGCCGGGGCCGGGCCGGGGGCCGCAGTCCCACTCGGCGGTGACGGTCCCGGTCTCCAGGTACTCGGCGCGGGCCTCGGTGTTCACGGTGCCGTCGGCGTTGGTGAACCAGATCTCCGGCAGGGGCCCGTACGCCTCCTCGTACGCGGCCACCCAGGCGATGGGCCCGAAGCCCTGCATCTCGACGTGCTCCAGCTTGCGGCCAGCGTGCTTCAGCGCGAACGCGTCGTGCGCGGCCGGGTCCGCGACGAGGGTGTGCCACGTCGCGTCGATCGCGGCGGAGAACATCTGCGGCGCGGTCTCGCCCGCGTCGATCCGTCGCGCAGTGATGTTGAAGAACTTGCCCAGCTCGTCCAGCTCCACGGTGGAGCCGGGGGTGGTGGCGGTGCTCACGTGCCTCTCCTATCGGGTTGGCTCTGCTCGCCCGGGTGCGGGCGAGCAGTCGTGCGTGGTGCCCCCGCCCGTCGTGTCGTTTTGACGGGCCGGGAGTTCGTGGGGCGCCCAGGGGCGCGGGGTGACGGTCAGAAGCGGCCGGAGGCGATGAGTGCGGCCACCACCGCAGCCAGCAGGACCATCGCAACCGTCTGGGCGATGGCGACCGGCAGCGGCGTCGGGAGCCCACGGGTCTCCCGGTCGGCGGCCTCGCGGTACTCCTCTTGTCCGTCGTCCACGGCGGCCTACGCCGGGCGCTGGTCGAGTGCAGCGCGCAGCGCGGCGCGGCGGTGGGGCCGCCGGGCGCGGGCAATGCAGTCGTCGCAGATCGCGTGGCAGGTGGCCTGGTCCTCGCCGGGGGCCTGGAGCGTGGTGCCGGCGCAGACCAGCGTCTCCTGGTGGCAGGCCCAGCAGGTTCCCTGCCGGTATCCGTCGGGGCGGTCCACGACCATCCCCTCACCCGCGAATCGGACCGGCGTCGGCGGCGGGGTGTCCGCTCGGACTGGCAGCGGCGCGGTCACTCGGACGGGTAGCAGCGGGTTGCTCACTCCGCGGGCTCCAAGTCGGTCAGGAGGACCATCTCCGGGTACGTGTCGCTGGAGCTATCCCGGCTTACCCAGGCGTGGTTGGCCAGCTTGCTCGGGGTCTCCGCGACGGTGCCCGTCCAGCCGTCCGTGCGGTGCCGGACCGGGGCTCCCTGGATCACACTGTTCACAGTTGCGCCTCTCCATCGGGTCGGGGCGTGCGATGTGGTGGTGCTGGTCAGGCCGAGAGGCCGGCGCGGCGGGTTCGACAGTCCGAGCAGGGGCAGGTGGCGCGAACGGCGTCGATCTGGAGCTTCGTGCCCACCGAGGGGGCCTGCCCGGCGGCGTTGGCCTTCCGGTAGTCGTCCAGCGGGTTCCAACCGGCGGGAGCCCGGCTCAACTCGTACTTGCTCGGGCCGGTTCCGGTCTCGCGGTACTCACGCTTGGGGGTGCGTCTCGCCACCGGTCTGTCCTCCTTCGCCGTGGCGGTGGGGGGTGCGTGATAGACCGTAGGAGTTTCAGCCAGACGCTCTCCAGAAAGTTGCACGCAGTTGCACAGCCGTCACCCGAGAGAGTCAATCGCCTCTGTGATCAGAGTACGAGCGGCAGCGCCATACACGGCGTCGCTGGCCAGTTCCGCGAACCGGCTGACGTACATGGCCACCTCGGAGGGCTGCGTGATCTGGAGGTACCCGGAGACGAGTTCGATGTTGGCCTGTGACGAGTCGTAGAGCGAAAACGCTTCGACGTGCATCGAGTGGCGCAAGTAGCCCCTCGGAACGATCCCCAGGCTCACGTTCGCCATGGACGCGACGGTGATCAGGCGGGTGAGTTGGCCGGCGGCTACCTCCGTGCCGCCGAGGCCGTGGTACAGGCATGCCTCTTCGGTAATGAAGGCGAAGGTCTTCCCGTGGTCTCTCAGGATCTCCTGACGCTCCATACGCACCTGTACGGCCTCTTCCACGTCGTCCACGGCAACACGACGGCGTTGGGTGGCCTGGAGTACCGAGCGGGTGTAGTCCCGAGTCTGAAGGAGCCCGTGCAGGATGCCAGGTGTGTACGCCCGGAACCGCGTAGTCCGCTCGTACAGCGGCAGGACCATCTCTTGGGCGTGTTTGAGTCCGCTCCGCTCCATGCGTCGCCATTCGGTGAACATGGTCTCGACTGAGCGAAGGGAAGCCACCAGGTCTGCGGCGCGGTCGTCTGCTCCGCACGCTCGACACCAATCCCTGATGTCCTGCTCGGAAGGTGCGGTGATCGCGTTCTCGATGCGGGAGCACTTCGACTTGCTCCAACCGCATGCGAGGGCGAGAGCAGGCCCGGTGAGCCCGGAGTCCTTCCGGATCTCCTTAAGCCGTTCGGCTAGAGCCTTCCGGGCCTGCTGAACGCTCGATGAGCGGGAGGTACGCATCTTGTTCGGCTACTTGAGCACGTAGTCCTTGTGCGGAGTCGCCCTATGCCACACGGTCTCGAAGGCGCTCTTTACGAGCTGAACGACGTCAGGCTCGGTCGTCCACTCCCGGTCCACCACATCCCCGTCGCCCGAGAAGAAGGTGAACATGATCTTGGAGTCATCGAACATCCACAGGTCAGTCCCAGGCAGGGCGATGTCTGCCGCCAATCGGCGCGGAAGCCAGCGAACCTGCTCGCCGATAGCCACGTTCAGGAATGTCACGTGGTGCTCGTAGCGGATGTACTCCGTGACCGGCTCGGAGACGATGCGAGCCCGACGCATGACCACGCCCCGGTCAATCGCCTCGCCAGCGAAGTTGGTCCAGTACTGGAACCACTCCGGCCGGTCGTCCGGGTTGTAGCGAAGACCCTCCCGATAGCGCTGGAACTGCGGGTCGTTCGGCGTGTAGTTGTCGCGCATCTCCAGGTGCACGGCAGAGAACTTGGCCTCTGCCATGGCCGTGGCGATCGGGTTGGCCACGCTACTCCCTCTCGTCCTCTTGAGTGGCCAGCCTTGCGGCGAGGTCCACGATGAACTTGATCATTTCTTCGGGGAGGCGGATCACGGTCTCGTGGTCGGGCACGTCAGTCGAGTGCCCGGGGACCGAACCAACCTCCTTGCAGCGGCTCAAGTCCTCATCGCTGGCCTTGTAGGACTGGATGAGCAGGTCACCGTTCTCCGGGTCGCGCCAGATGGTCGGCGAGTCAACCTCTGGCGTGTTGGAGATGATCCCGATGAACTGTAGAGGCTCCACGATGCTCCCTGGGGCTCTGGTTCTGCGTAGTTGCACAACCGGTGGGCTCATCCTGGCGCGTACACGACCTGCCTGTCAGGCGTTTCCGTTTCTGACGAACTGCCAGCTCAGCCACGCGGCGTCCGGCGAGAGCGCAAGTAGCCGGGTGGGTAAGCGGAAAGCCAGGTTCGCCCCGCTGTTCGACAGACCTTGGGCCGTAGACAGGGGTTACGAAAGGTGGTGGGGGTGGGGCCTGCTGTCCACGGACGGCGGGCTCGCCGGGGCCCGCCTCGGTGGAGGCCGCGGGGGTGGGGCCTGGTGTCCGCTGCCCGATCTCGACGCCGTCCGCGAGTAGCTGCCGGACGGCGGGCTCGGTCTGGTGCCGGTAGGGGTGGCGGGAGACGAAGTGGCCGTTCTCGCGGATCTCGTACATGTCCGAGGCGAAGTCGGTGGTGTTGAGGACGACGTCCAGGCGGCGGTCGTTGCCGGTTCCGGTGACGCTCCAGCGGGCGGCACTCACCGCGGACCACGTGAGGTAGATGTCCGCTCCGGTGCGGGCTCGTTCGGCGCGCTCGCGCTCGGCCTGCTCGTCGGCCTGGCGCTGCCGCTTGGCCGCCTGATCGGCCTGGTGCTGCCGCTCGGCCTCCTCGCGCCGCCGCAGGAACTCGGCCCGGCTCTGGGCGGCCTGGCGCTCCAGCTCCAGGGCGCGCTGACGGGCGGCCTCCCGGCGGCGCTGTGCCTCCTTCCCGCCGGGCAGGGGCGGCAGGGCCTCGGGCTCCGCGCGGGCGGGCCAGGGCTCGGCCAGCTCTGCGCGGTGGTGCCGCCAGATGGTGAGCATGGCGCGGCCGTCGGCGGTGGCGACCACGTCCCCGTCCTCCTCCTGCCGGAGGAACCCCGCCTTGATGATCAGCTCGACCACGCGGCGGCGCACGCGGCGGCCCTTGGCGTCGATGCGGGCCCCGTGGGGGACGAGGCGGTAGCCGTTGCCGTCCCACCACACCCCGCTGTCCGGGTCCTCCCCGGTGGCCGCTGCGACGAGGGCGTACACGCTGCCGGTCCAGCCGGAGTTCTCGCGGGCTTCGCGGGTGCGCTCGGCGTGGACGAAGCGGCGGAAGTCGGCTTCGTGGTCGTCGGCGTGGAGGCGGGCGGCGTGGTGGGCGTCGTCGCGGTGGGGGTGGTCGTCGCCGACCTGGGCGGGGCGTCCGGTGTACCGGTCGCCGCAGTCCAGGCACCAGACCGCGCCGCCTTCGCCGGACAGGCCGGCTGGCCCCACCCCGACGGGGCACGGGATGCGCAGCCCCCAGTCCAGGGCGGTGCCTCCGCCGGGAATCCAGGGGGCGCGGGGGGTGGGCACTGGTGTCTCCTGCGGTCGGTGGGGCGACCCCCGGTCTTGGTCACCCGGGGTGATTGGTTGGGGTACTCGGCGTAAGGGTCTATGTCGTAATGTCTTTTTTATTGACATTTAAAAAATATCTATACATAAGCCCCTAGCGGTGGGACTCAACCCAACTCGGGGTCCGACACCCGGCATACCGACAGTGGGGTGACGGAAGCCGGGCGACGGGGTGGGGCCTGGTGCCAGCGGGCTGGTCAGCCGGTACCGACGGCGTCGAGCCACTGGCCGGCGTCCATCCCGTCGAGGGTGGGAACGCCGTCGATGAAGCGGATGTCCCGGGGGTCCAAGGCCAGGTCGAGCATCTGCCCCAGGTGCAGGACTTCACGAACGACGAGCCCCCGGTAGGCGCCTTCCGCTCGGACCTGGGCCTCATCCCCGTAGTAGCGGCGGGGCTGGTCGCCACCGAGTATCCGGCCGGCCGCTCCGTGCGCCTGGCGTTCGACGGTCCACGTGCCCTTGTCGTCGGGGGCGACGGTGAACCGGACGGCCATCGGGGGCCGGTCACTGATCGGCGGGTAGGTGAGGGTGTAGCCGGTGGTGATGGTGGGGGTGGGCACTGGTCTCCTGTGGGGATCGGGGTGGGGTCTGGTGTCAGCGCTGGACGAGCGGGGCGCAGGCCGGGCAGAGCTGGTCGTCGTTGAAGGCCCAGTCCGAGGCGAGGGGGACGTGGGGGCTGCACAGGGAGCGGCGGGCCTGGTCGTCCACGAGCGCGATGTGCGGGGCGGGTCCTTCGGCGTAGCCGAAGGTGTACCGGCGGGGCAGGTTCATGACTCGGAGGGGTGCGGAGACGACGTGCACGGTGGTTCCTCGGGGGTGGGGTCTGGTGCCGGCCGCTGATCAGGCGTGAGCGGTGCGCAGGTGGCGGCGGCGGGTCTCGTCGGTGTAGCCCTTGCCTGAGTTCTTCGTCTCCCAGCCGCAGGTGCACACGGCCTTGGAGTACGTGCGGCCGGGGCAGCCGGGGGTGAGCGGCTTGCCGCTGCTGGTGTGCTTGTGGTTCGGCGGGCAGGGGCTGTCGTCGGCGTGGTGGTCGGTGCGGGGCGCGGTGAACTTCGCGGCGGGGGCGGGCTCCGAGTGGCGGGCCCGGGGTGGGGCCTGGTGCCCGCCGCTGCGGCGGTCGATGGCCTCCTGCTCGGCGTCCCATTCGGCCTCGGTCTGGGCATCGCCGACCACCAGGGGCTCGGTGTGGTCGAACCACACCTTCCGGTCGGCCGCTACGATGCGCTCGGCTTCGCGCTCGGCGGCCTCGGGGGTGGGGGCGAGGACGGGCACCCAGTGCACGCGGATCTCGTCTACGCCGACGATGTACTTGGGCATGCTGCTGCTCTCCTGCGGGTGGTCGGGGGTGGGGCCTGGTGTCAGCGGCGGCCGGCCGCTGGCGGGGGTGGGCTCTGGTGCCTAGGCGGCCTGGGCGGTGGCGGGCAGCGAGGTGGTGAGGGCGCGGAGTACGGCCTCGGCCATGTCGGGGGTGAGGTGCGAGCACGTGATCTCGACCCCGCCGAACTGGGACCGTTGGACCTTGACGACGGCGTGGGGTGAACTCCAGGAGGTCCCGGGGCCCTGGTTCCAGCTCAGGGTGCGGGTGGTGTCCTCGCCGTTGCGCCGGTTGGCTTCGCCGGGCGGCTGGCCGGTGGTGAGCGGCACGGCCTTCAACCGGCTGGCCACGGCGGTCACCTCGTGGACGTCGGTGAGGTGCTGGTGCTGCCTGCGGCTCATCTCGGCGACCGCCGCGTCGAGGTCGGGCAGCAGCCGCCGCTGCACGTCCCGCGCGACCTGGGCCGGGGTCTTGGCCCGGGTGACGGTGATGTTCCCGCCGGTCAGGTCGTGGCGGTAGTAGTAGGTGCTGCTGTCGGGGAGGGTGCCGTGCACACCCCAGCGGTCGGGTCGGAGGCGTTCCTGCTGGATCAGAACGCGGGCTCTGTCTTCGGTGCGGACCAGTTCGACGCACGGGTGCCAGTCGGGTATCCGGCGCGGGTCGACAGTCCACTCGTCGCTGCCGAGGCCCTGGGCTAGCCCTTCGGCGAGCGCCAGCAGCTCGGCGCGGAAGGCGGTCAGCTTGTAGTCGGGGGTGGGCACTGCTGCTCTCCTGCGGTGCTCGGGGTGGGGCCTGGTGTCTGACCGGGCCTCGGCGCGGCCCGGACGTGGTGGTCCGGGCTGCACCGGGGCGGGTCAGGCAGCCAGCACGGTGCCGCTGACGAGCAGGCCGGGCAGGCAGTCCTGAAGCAGTGCGGGGACCATGGCGGTGTCGCGGTCGCGCATCCACGGGTGACCGGGGGCGGTGACGATGGCGAACGGCTCCCCGCCGTCGGCCGGGACGACGACGCGGTACCGGGCGCGGGTCGCGCGGACGGACGGGCAGTCGAGCCCGAGTTCGCTGGGGTGGGCTTCGCTGGCGACGCCGTAGCGCACGGTGCCGTCCGGCTCGGTCCAGCGCTGCCAGCCCTTGCCCGCCGTGCGGGCCTTGCTGGGTTTCGTGGCGGGGCGGGGACCGGGCCCGATCTTCACGGCCTTGCCGGGGCTGCTGAGCGTCGGAAGGTCGAGCGCGGTCTGAACGGCCTTGGTGTGCTTGTTCTGCGCACCGCGCTGGGCCGGGGTGGTGACGACGACGGGCTTCTTCTCGCCGGGCAGGCGGAGCGTGGTGGTCAGGGTGGCGGGGGTGGGCACTGGTATCTCCTGCGATGGGGTGGGGGTGGGGCCTGGTGTCAACGGCGGGTGGTCACGCCGCGACGGGGAGCGGGAGCGCGTCCAGCAACTCCGGTTCAGGAACCTCTGGTTCGTGGCAGTGGCTGTAGCCGCTCTCGCGGTCGTCGCTCTCGAAGATGGCCAACCCGGCGGCCTCGGCGGCCTCGTAGTCGTCGGCCTCTACCTCGTAGCGGTAGGTGCTGGTGTCGTTGATGTAGACGGCAAAGCGGGGCACGGAGGTCTCCTGCGGGGTCGGGGTGGGGCCTGGTGCCAGGCCGGCCGGAGGGTGGGGCCTGGTGTCAGCGGCCTTCGTAGGAGATCCACCAGTCCGCGTGACCGGTCTCGTAGGCGAACCACTCGCCGTCGTCGCCGGTCAGGCCGACGGCTTCGGCCCAGGCCCGGTACCCCGCGCGGCTGAGCCGCCAGCCGCGCATCCTGCCCGCGTCCTCCGCCCCCTTGCCGTACGCCCGGCTGTCGGGAGTCAACTCGGGAAGCTCGTCCGCGAGGTTGACCCATGCGGCCCGGATAACCGGCAGCCACACCACACGGACCGTGCGACCGACCCGGGGCCACTCGACCGTGACGGCTCCGCCGGGGCCAGGGGTGATGGTCGCGCCGTGGTGGGTGCCGTGGCGGGCGAGACGCTGGGCCAGGACGTCCGGGCTGGTGCTCGGAGAGTCGTCCTCGGTGGCGTAGGCCCGTGCGCCGCTCACGGCGGCGTGGTCGCCGAGCTGGACCACAAGAGCGTCGTAGGTGTTCATCGGTGCTTCGCTTCCTTCGGGGTGGGGTGGGGCCTGGTGCCAGCGGGGCCGGTCAGAACGGGATGCCGCCGACGCGCTTGCCGACCGGGTGGACTCGGAGGTACGCGCCCCGGGCGGCCTGACCTTCCCGGGTGATGCGCCACATACCGTGGACGGCCCCGGGGGTGAGGTATCCGGCGTCGGCCAGCCGGGCGGTAGCCGTTCCGTCGGGGTCGGCGACGTCGGCCCCGATGCGGTCGGCGTAGGCCCAGTGGGAGAGAAGCGCGAAGTCCTCGGCGCTGATCACCGGCCGCCCTCCATCTCGCTGATGAGTGCGTCGAGTTCGGTGGAGAGGTCCAGCAGCAGCTTGCGGGCGTCGTGCGCCCGCTCGGTGTCCATCTCGTCGTAGTCGCCCATGTACTGGTCTTCGGCGGGCTGGTCGGGGTGGTCGGGGTCGTAGGTCGGGACGTTCGCCCGGAAGGCGGCTTCCCAGGCACGTTCGTTCTCGCGGACGCGGTCAACGAGGGTCTGGAGCTGTGCGGACATGGCGCTGTTCCTTCGGCCGGGTGAGGGGGTGGGGTCTGGTGCCTGAGCGACCATGACGGGGGCCGGGGGTCCGGCCCCCACCAAAGCGGCTCAGGGGGGTGCGGACGGGCTCAGAGCACCATTCCCGACAGGTAGTTGTCTGCGGGGCACATGGCGTTTGAGATGGCGCGGTAGATCTCGGTGTCCGCGTCGCGCCCGCAGTCTTCGCAGCTCACCGAGGCGGACTCGGCCCCTACGCCGTAGATGTCCAGGAGGGGGGTTCCGTCGGCCTGCCGGGTGACGTTGAACCACATCGGGGCGGACGCTTCGATCTTTCCGCCGCAGTACTCGCAGGTGAACCGGTCGGTGGCGGTGCTGGTGTCGTGGTCGGGGATGTCCGCGACGATCGCGGCGAACGTCTGGTCAACGGCGGCGGACTTGATCAGGCTTACGGGCATGGCTGTGCTCCGGGGGTGTGTCGGTGAGGTGGGAGGGGGTGGGGCCTGGTGTCTGTGCACCCATGGCGCGGGCCCGACGCTGCGGGCGGGCCCTCACCAAAGGGGCGCAGCTCAGATGGACTGGAAGACGTGGCCACCGGCGGTGTGCGAGTAGTCGCAGTGCCACGCGATCATGTCCAGGGAGGGCCGCCACCCCCGGCAACTCTCCATCGCCGCGCGGTACTCGTCGTCCGTCTCCATCAGCCGGTCGTGGGCGAAGTCCTCCAAGTCGTCCCACTGGCCTTCGTAGGCGTCATCGAAGGTCCGCACGGCGTACTCAGCGTCGCCGACGAGTGCGGCGTAGGCGGTGAGGGCTTCCAGGTCTTCGATCATCAGCCCGGCCTCTTCGGCAAGGTGGGCAAGGTAGTCAGCGGTGCGGCTCACCGTGGGGTCTCTCTCGGGTCGGTGTGGGGGTGGGCGGGTGGGTGGGTGGGTGGGTCAGACGCTGCGCGGGTCGGCGAACATCTCGTCCAGCAGGACGTCAAGGCCCTGGCCGAACTCCGGGTCACGGCGCATGTCGCGGAAGGCGTCGAACATCGCGGCTGCGTCGTCGGGGTGGTCCATGCCGAGCTTCGCCAGGTTGGGCCAGTAGCCGGACAGTCGGATTGCGTCGGTGCGGGTCATGGCGGGGATTCCGTTCTGTGGTACGGGAGTTGGAGGGGGTGGGGCCTGTTGCCTACGCGGCACGGCCGTACACGGCGCGGTATCCCTGCTTGGAGCCGCGCACGATGGCGCGCACGTCCTCGCGGTACGCGGCCCCCTGCTCGGTGGCGTAGCCGTCCAGGTAGGGCTTGAGAACGGCGGTCAGTGGCTTCCCGTGGCCGTAGACGGTGCGGGCCTGCCACTGCTCAGACCCGGGCATCAGGAAGTTGGACGTCTCCACGGGGCGCGATTCCTCCAACGCGCAGTCCCGGCAGAGCGGTTCGCCGTGTCGGGCGGTGGCGGGGGTCAGCCACTCGTCGCAGTCGGAGCACTGCGCGTACCCCATGCCGGACAGGGCATCCTCCACCATGTCCATCGTGATGCAGCCGAGTTGGGGACAGGACAGTTCGCGCAGCACGTCCGCGCCGTCCACTCCGTCCGGCAGGGTGAGGGGTGACCCTTCGATCTCTTCGACCATGGCCACGTGCTCCCGCTCGCTGTGGTCGTCGTCGTCCAACAGCGGGTATCCGTGCAGGCAGCCGGTCACGCGCTCCGCCACCGCCACAGCGGCCGGATCGTCGGCGTTGTACAGCAACCAGCCGTTGTCGTCCCACGTGCCGCCGATCGGCCCGCACTCCTCCGTGAACCAGCGCTTGGCCGTCTCGTAGTTGGACGCCGCGCGGACCTGTTCGGCCTCGGTGGAGTACCAGTGGTCCCCGTCCTCCAGGAACCCGGTCACGTCCATCACGATGGCTATCCGGGCCCAGTCGTGAGCGGCGCACTCGTTGATCAGGTTCTGTGCGGTGTCGTATCGGGTGCCGAACTGGTCTACGGCGTCGGCGAGTTCGTGGGTGAGAGTGGCGGTCATGGTGCGTTCCTTGCGTGGTGCGGGTGGTGGTCAGCGGGTGGTGGCGAGCCAGTTGCAGGCGTACGCGCTGCCCTGATCGCAGGCGTCGCGCATGGCGTCCTGCCAGCCGTCGTTGAATGCGCGGGTGTAGGCGTCCTCACTGGCCGGGCCGCTGCCTGTGAGCGACCACGAGCCGTCTTCCCAGAAGGTCACGGCCTGTCCGGCCAGTGCCATGCCCTGCGAGCCGTCAAGGGCCGTGCGGCAGGCGTCGTGACCCCGTCCGCAGGCCGCCGCGACGGTCTGCCCTTCGCCGAGTACGGCGTAGACGTCATCAGCCGTGACGCTCGGCGGAGTTGGGGCCGGTGCGTGGTGGCTTCCAGCCGCCCACCCGCCGAGTGCGGACACGGCGGACACGGCGAGTGCGGAGAGGGTGAGGCGGACACGCATTGGTGTTCTCCGGGGTTGAGTCGGGCGGGGTAACGGATCAGGCGTCGTCGCGGTCGTCGGCGACCGCCGGAACCTCGGCCGGGCACGGCGCGGTCCGCCGGAAGCGACCGGCCAGCCGCTGCACCCCGTGTGCCAGAAGGCCGGTCAGCAGGGCCGCCGCGACCCCTCCGCCCCAGTTGTGCGTCTGCCACGGGTTGCCCGCCAGCAGCATGGCCAGGGCCAGGGCGGCGGGGGTGATGTGGTTACGCATCGTGATCTCGTTTCGCTCGGCTCGTTCGTTCTGAGGGCAACACTGCATGACCACCACGTTGGTTGTCCAATATGAAATGCGTGATGCCCGTCACACTCACTTGAAGCACTCCAACTCGCCAAGTCGGAAGACGCGCTCACGCGAAGCGAAGTCAACTCCTAAGTGCTGCAAGAGATTTGGTGGCACGTTCGTGGCGGTTCGGCGGTCGTTGCGGGGTGACCCGGGGGGTGCCTCCCGCGCGCGTTCCTTCATTGCCCGGAGCGTCATAGCAGTCGAGATCCGATACGAACGCCGGCCGACTCCTTCTTCCTGATCAATAACACACTGTGACCAGCAGGGATGAACGCATTGCCATGCACTGACTGCGGAGAGTGAGGCCGCGGGCGTCGGCGGTTGTTAACCGGACCGCCTTAATACATGTGGAGGCAGCTCCGCGCGCGTGCGCGCACGTCTGCGGCACCCCGAGCCGGCCTCCCGAGTTGCCCCGCCAGGGCAACGCTCCCCGACCGGCCCTCTCTCCCTGGTCGAGGTCGAGCACCTGGCGGGGCCCAACGCTTCAAGGAGGTTGCCGTGCAGACGAGTTCGCGCCGGACGACCCCGCTTCCCCCGCACTGGGCCCGCCTTCGCCGCGCGGTGATGAACCGCGACGCGTGGATGTGCCAGCACATCCGGTACGACACCGGAGAGCCGTGCGGCGAGCCAGCGCGCCATTGCGACCACATCGTGCCCGCCTCTGAAGGTGGCTCCGACGCGCCGGCCAACCTCCGCGCCCTGTGCGACTGGCACGTCCTGCGCAAGGACTCGGCGGACGCCGGCCGAGCCCGCAGGCGGGCCGCCGCGGGCCGCTGGCAGCCCATCCGAACCCGCCGATCGCACCCCGGGGAGGTCCGTTGAACGTCGATCCGACCGAGAAGGACCCGGCGAAGATTCGCACCGCGCTGGTCGAGCTGTACGAGACCGAGTTGGACCTTGAGCCGACCGACCTCGCGCTGATCGACATCGCCGCGCCGATGCTCGCGCGCGCCGCCCAGCTCGACGCCGTGGTGAAGCGTGAAGGCCAGATGATCCCCGGAGGGAACCGGGCCGGGATGTTCGTCCTCCACCCGGGCATCGCGCAGGCCCAGACCAACCGGGCGAGCGCGGCCGGCACCCTCGGAAAAATCCGAGGGGAGGGCGACGGGAACCGCCGAGGCCACAACGCCCGCGACGCCATTGCCGCCCGCTGGGGCAACCGAGTCTGAGAGGGGCCGCCGTGGCACGCCGCAAGACCCGGGCCGCCGGACCCTCGGACGAGTCCCTGCGCATCGCGCGGACGATCGTCTACTACGAGGCGTGCTTGGACTCCGAGGTCCCTCACGCCGTCGCCCGCGAACTGTGGGCCCACGACATGAACTCGCCCTTCGCGACCGGTGAGCATGTCTCCGCTGACGCTGCTCGGCTGCTGGAAGAGCGCGCCCGCAGGGAGGCAGCGGCGACCTGAGAGGGCCCGGCTGTCAAAACTGACAGCCGGGCTCGCCGAATTTCAGACCGAGGAGGGCCGCGCTGCTTCGCTACGAGCCGGTCCGCACCATCGCGGACGAGATCCCCGACCGCCGCCGCACGCTCGCGGGTGAGCTGCTGCGCTGGAGCGCCCACGCGTTCCGCCCGGACTGGAAGTACACCCCCGAGCAGTGCCGCATCCTCGCTCGCTGGTACGAACTGCGCGACGACGCCGTACCCGAGGACCCCAACGACCCCGAGACCTGGGGCCGCGCCTTCCGCTACGAGTCCGGCACCCTGCGCCGCCTCAAGGGCTGGGGCAAGGACCCGAAGATGGCGAGCGTGGCCGCGATGGAGTTCGTCGGCCCGTGCCGCCTGGTCGGCTTCCGCGCCGACGGCTCGCCGATCGGTGGACCACCGCAGGAAGCATGGGTGCAGATCTTCGCCACGGCGGCCGGCCAGAACGTCAACACCATGTCGGCGCTGGCCACGATCTTCTCCCCGGCCGCCATCGACCGGTATGCCATCAAGCTCGGCCAGGAGGTCTGCTACGCCTCGCAGACCGACACCGACGGCCGCCAGTGCCGCCTTGAGGCCAAGGCGTCGTCCTTCCGCGCCGCCGAGGGTGGCCGGCCGTCGTTCGCGCTGCTGAACGAGACGTGGCACTGGGTCGAGGGCAACCACGGCCCGCGCCTGGCGGCAACGATCCGCCCGAACGCGACCAAGGTCTCCGGCCGGACGATGGAGATCACCAACGCGCCGGTCATCGGCGAGGAGAGCGTCGCCGAAGGCACGTGGTACGCCTTCGAGAAGCAGCGCGACGGCGTCAACCGCGACGCCGGTATCTACTACGACTCGGTGGAGGCCCCGCCCGGGGTCGATCTCGCCGACGAGGACCAGCTGCGCGCCGCGATCCTGTGCGCCCGGGGCGACTCGGTCTGGATCAACCCCGAGCGGGTGATGAAGGACATCTGGTCCGCCAGCACGTCCGAGGACGAGTCCCGCCGCAAGTACCTCAACCAGCTCTCCAGCCATGACGACGCGCTGGTGGACCGCGATACCTGGGACCTCGCCACAGTCGAGCCGGCCGACGGCATCAAGCCCGGCGAGCGGATCGTCCTCGCCTTCGACGGCGGCAAGACCGACGACTCAACCGGCCTGCTGGCCCTACGCGTTCGGGACAAGCTCGTCCAGAAACTCGCGCTGTGGGAGAAGCCCGACGGCCCGGCCGGCAAGAACTGGGAAGTGGACGGCCAGGAGGTCAACGACATGGTGGCCCACGTCTTCCAGAAGTACACCGTCACCGCGTTCTTCGCGGACATCGCCGGGTGGGAGAGCTACGTCGCCGACTGGTCCGAGAAGTACGGCAAGCACCTGCTCATCAAGGCCAGCGGCAAGTCCACGTGCGGGTTCGACATGCGCGCCAACCAGCGCGAGATCACAACCGAGCACATGGCGATGGTCGGCGCGATCGAGACCGAGGCCCTGCCGCACGTGCGCGACTACTCGCTGACCCGCCACACCCTCAACGCCCGCAAGCGACCGAACCAGTACGGCTTCTCCTTCGGCAAGGAGAGCCGCGAGTCGAAGCTGAAGGTGGACCTGTACGCGGCCATGGTGCTCGCCTGGATCGCCCACCGCCGCCTGACCGAGAGCGGCAAGCTCAAGCCCGCCAAACGCCCCGGACAGCTCCAGACCAGAGGAGGGTTCTGATGTCCCTCCCCGTCGTGCTCCAGCGTGCCCGCCACGCCAAGGAGCTGATCGACCGCGATTTCGACCGGCTCAACCTGGTGGACCGCTACGCCCGCGGAGCGCATCGCGCGCCGTGGATGCCGGCCAAGGCCAACTCGGAGTTCAAGGACCTCGTCAAGCGGTCCATCCTGAACGTCACCGGCCTGGTGGTCGAGACGCCGCTGAACGCCCTGCGGGTGCAGGGGTTCCGCCGCCCGGGTTCGGGTGAGAACGCTTACGAGTGGCGGTACTGGCAGAAGAACCGGATGGACGAGCGGCAGGCCGCCGTCCACCGTGCTGCCCTCACCTCCGGTGCGGCCTACGCCGTGGTCACCCCCGACCCGCGCAAGGGTCGCAGGGAGCCGCTGATCCGGGCCTACGACTCGATCAACACCGTCGCGGTCTACACCGACCCGGCGTGGGACGAGTACCCGGTGTACGCGCTGCACGTCCCCGAGCAGCAGCCCGACGAGAACACCACTGTCGGCTACCTGTGGGACGACGTCGCGCGGTACACCATCGACCTGGACGCCGAGCCGGAGAGCGCGGTGCTGGCCGCCGAGCCGCACGGCATGAACGTGTGCCCCGTGGTGCGCTTCTCCCCGTCGGTTGACCTTCGGGGCCGCACCCGCGGCCTGGTCGAGCCGCTGGTCGTCTCGCAGGACCGCCTCAACCAGCAGACGCTGAGCCTGCTGCTCAATCAGCACTGGGGCGCCCACGCGATCCGCTACGCGACGGGCCTCGCCCCGTCCGAGCGACTTGACCCGGAGACGGGTGACCCGGTGCGCGATCCGGAGAGCGGTGAGCCGGTCTACGACGTGCCGAGCCTGGACCCGTCCACGCTGCTGATGGCCCCCAACTCCGACGCCTCGTTCGGGCAGCTCCCGGCGATGCCGACCGGCGATCTGATGGCCTCCCGTCGCCAGACGATCGAGGAGATCAGCTCGCTGGCGGATGTGCCGCCGCACTACCTTGCCGGGGCCAGCCTGGTGAACCTCTCGGCTGATGCCCTGGCCGCCGCCGAGACCTCGTTCAAGCGGATGTTGGGCTCCCTTCAGGACTCGCTGGGCGAGTCGTGGGAGTCGGTGTTCCGGCTGTGCGCCACCGTGGCCGGCCGGGGCGAGACGGAGCAGGACGAGAGCCAGGTCGAGTGGGCAGAGAAGTCCACCCGCAGCCTCGCGCAGGCCGCCGACGCCATGGTCAAGCTCATGCAGCAGGGCGTCCCGTTGTCGGTCGCACTCCGCAAGATCCCGGGCTTCTCCCAGGCGGACATTGACGAGGCGGTGAAGGCCGCCGAGGAAGCCGCCCGCAAGGCGGAGGCCGCCGAAGCCGAGGCCCTGAAGCAGAAGGAGGCGGCCGGTGGCGTGGACTCCCAGAGCAGCCGAGATCCTTCGGGCAGTGGCCGCGTACCAGCTCGCGCAGGAAGCGCTGGCCGCTGAGTTCTCCGCCCGCTGGGCGGAGATCCTGACCGCCGTCGAGGCCCGCGAACTGGCCACCTCGCTGACCGAGCTCAGCACGCAGTACCAAGCGGCGATCCGCGAATCCGCGGTGGCCTCCCGGACGCTGTCGATCGCCTTCTACCGGCTGGTCCGCGCGCTGGAGACCGGCCGCGTGATCGGCGGCCCCGGCTACCGCCCGGGCGCCTCGCTCGGCTCCCTGTGGGCCGACTTCAACCGCGCCACGGGCAAGCGGACCGGCACCGGGGCGCGCGAGCCCCTGCCCGTGGACACCCGCAACCCCTTCCCCGCCGAGGACATCGGGCGCGAAGCCGAGCGGGCTGCGGAGACGTTCCGCCAGCAGGTCGCCGACCGGGTGGCCAAGCACGAGCGGGAGCGCCCCGGCCGGGAGGGCTCGGCCGCGCTGGACGACCCCGCGCTGATCGCCTGGGAGCGGGATTTCCTGGAGTCGCTGAAGACGGCCGGCTCCGGGGCGGGCGGGCAGATCGTCCAGGACGGCGGCCGGGACATGATCCACAACGCGCTGCAGAACGACCCCGGGGCGATCGGCTACTACCGCGCCACCGAGGGCTCACCCTGCTACTTCTGCGCGCTGATGGCCGCGCGCGGCGCGGTCTACAAGTCCAAGCGGACGGCCGCGTTCGGCGCGCACCCGCACTGCCACTGCCAGGCCGTCCCGATCTTCTCCCGCCGGTACCAACTCCCCGACGCCAACACGAGCTTCGCCCGGATGTGGCGGGAGTTCGGCGGGGGCTCGCTGGCCGACTGGCGCGCCTACTACACCAAGACCTAGGAGAGAGATGTCCGAGCAGCACGAGACCCCCACCCCGGCCGAGGCGATCCCCGGCGGCGTGGTCAACCCGGCCACCCCGCCGGCCACCCCGGCCCCGGAGGCCCCGGCCCCGGAGGCCCCGGCCCCGGAGGCCCCGGCTCCGGAGGTCGGCGAGGAGAGCGCCGTCCCGAAGCCCGCTAAGCCGGACTACCGGGCGCTCTACGAGAAGATGCAGGCCGACCTGACCGCGACCCGCGAGCGCTCGAACGAGGCCGGGGTCGAGGCGGACGAGCTGCGCGCACAGGTGGCCCAGCTCCAGGAGCAGGCCCTTCGCGACCGGATCGCCGCCGAGTACGCGCTGCCGCCGGTCCTGGCCGCCCTGGTCCAGGGCGGTGACGAGGCTGCCATCCGCCAGCACGCGGAGGCCCTGGCCACGGTCGCCGCGCCGAAGCCGCTGCTGGGCGCGGGCGGGCTGACCCCGCACGCCGAGCCCGACCCGTACAAGGGTCTGGCCGAGAAGCTGCGACAGCGGCGCTTCGGCATCTGACCCACCCCGCCCACCCCGCCACTGAGGCCGTCCCGTCCCGGGGCGGCCTTCCGTCTTCCCGAGGATCAGCGCCATCTCTCTCAACACCACCCGTGCCAACGCCTTCCAGAACCCCGACAAGCTCGTCCTCCAGGCCATCGCCAACCTGAAGGACACCGTCACCCTGGCCCACAAGTTCGACCGCCGCTCGGCGGACGAGTTCGTCAACGCCACCGGCCAGGTCATCAACATCCGCCGCCCCGCCCGCCTGAAGGGCGCGGAGGAGCGGATCGACGCCAAGCGCAAGTTCAACGACGCCAGCACCTGGATTCAGTCGGAGAACCTGAACGAAGGTCTCCTGACCGTCAAGCTCGACACCCACGCCTACTCGGCAGTGGACCTGTCCGACGCTGAGCTCTCACTCGACCTGCTCAGCTTCGGCGAGCAGGTCATGGTGCCGCAGGTCGATTCCATCACCGAGCGCCTTGAGGACAAGGTCGCCTCGGCGATGAACGAGTTCCCGGACGTGGCCGCCGCCGCGAAGATCCCGGTCGATCTCACCAAGGCTACCGGCGACGAGCAGGCCGGCCAGATGATCCGCAAGAGCCTGGCGCGCCTGCGCGTGCAGCTCAACAAGGAGAACATCCCCGCCGAGGGCCGTACCGCCGTGGTCGGCTCCGAGGCCGCGTACTACCTCCTGAACGACCCGAACATCACCAAGGCCAACGAGTCCGCCAACGGCGGTGCCGCGCTGCGACAGGCCACCATCGGCAACCTGTACGGCTTCGACATCGTGGAGTCCACGAACGACGTGCTCGCCCCGCTCGGCGTCTACGCCTTCCACCGCTCCGCCATTCAGCTCGTCTCCGGTGCGCCGGGCGTGCCCGAGTCCGCGAAGGGTGGCCGGCAGTCGGCCGACGGCTTCGCGCTGCGCTGGATCAAGGACTACAACTCGGGTGCCGCGATGGAGCGTTCGTTCCTGTCGTCCTACTGGGGTGCGACCCTGGTCACCGACCTGAAGAAGAACGAGACCAACTGGCAGGACCCGAAGAACCTCGTCAAGGTCCGGGGCATCCGCCTCACCTTCACCGGCGAGCCGACCGCCGTCCCCGCCAAGTAAGGGGACCTCGTGGCGCTCGAAGTCGCCGACCTCTTCAAGCGCCTGGGCAAGCCCGCCCCCGCGTCCGGTACGCCGGAGTGGGAGCGGGCGAACGCCGCGCTCGAAGACGCCTTCTGGGTGATCGCCGCGCAGGGCCACCCCGCGTGGTCCCCGCAGCGCCACCCTCCGGTGATCCGCACGCTGGCCCTGGCCGTCGCCGACCGCCGGTTCCGCAACCCCGAGGGGTACGTGCAGGAGCAGGCCGGAGAGGTCTCCTACCGCATGCCGGACGGCACGCCGATGGGACTTGCCCTGACCCGGGGCGAACAGACTCTGATCGACAGGGTGTCAGGCCGCGGGGGTCTGAAGTCCGTGAACGGCCGCCGCTCGGTGGCCTCGCGCGGCCTGCGCACCGGCTACCCCTACCCCGACCCCGAAGACTCCTGGGGGCTCACGTGAGCCTGCTGGAGCGGGGCCGAACCCGCGTCACCGTCCACACCGTCCGGATGGTCGCGGACGGCTACGGCGACCGGCGGCCGGCCACCGGGACCAGCACCACCTACTCGGCGTGGGTCCAGCCGGTCGGCGACGCCGCCGGTTGGCGGGCCCCGGTCGGCGCTCAGGTCGGCTGGTCCCCGCCGATCCGCCGCAAGATCGTCTTCCCCCCGGAGACCGTGCTCGACAAGTGGTCGGCCGTCTCCTTCGCGGACGAGGGCGACCCCGGGACGCGGTGGGCCGTGGTGGACGCCCCGCGCGCCCACCACGGCGCTTCCGACCGCATGCGGTTCGTCACCGTCATCGTGGAGGGAGGCGGGCAGAGTGGTGGAGATCCGACCGGACTGTGACGCCATGATCGCCGCTCTCCCCGGCGTGATGGGCGCCCTCAAGCTGGAGGCCGAGGAGCGCAAGGCCCGCATCACCGCGAAAGCCGCACTCCACATCGACACCGGCGAGTTCATCGCCGGTCTCAGGGTGACGCGGCACGCCAAGGGCTACGCCATCGTCAACGAGGACCCGTTGGCCGCTCACAAGAACTGGGGCGGCTTCAACCACCGCGCCGGTCGCCACGTGGACGGCATCCACGCGATGGAGGCCGCCCTGTGGTGAGCGAGCCGTTCCTGATGCCCGACTCGGAGCGGATCGTCATGGAGGCCCTGCGCACCGCGCTGCCCGGCTACCGGTGCGCGGTCTACCTGCCCACCGACTGGCAGCTCGCGCTGCGCCAGGCCGGCGGACTGGTCATCGCACGCCGCGTCGGCGGCGTGATGAAGGACAGGCGCTTCATCGACGAGGGCATGTTCACCGTCCAGACCTACGCCACCGCCCGCGCGGACGCCTCCCTGCTGGCGCGGCGCGCCCGCGCCGGCCTGGTGCGCCTGACCCGCGACCAGTGGGGCAACGCCGACGGCTACCTGTCCCACTTCCGTGAAGCCACGGGTCCGTTCATGACCACGGACCCGATGACCGAGGCCCAGGTGGACTTCTACCGGTTCTCGGCCAACTACATGATCGCTACAAGGCCCCGCTGAGCGAGGGCCGGAAGGGAGTCAGCTTGGCTGCTGACGACGCCCCGGTCCTGGTACCGGGCACCGGATACATCTACGTCGCCGACCCCGGCACCGCGCCGCCGGACCTCAAGGCCGGGTTCGACCCGAAGGACACGTCCAAGTGGGGCCCGACCGGGCTGACGTGGAAGTCCGTGGGGAACACGAGCCTGGACAACGGCATCGAGATGAGCGTGGACGGCGACGACCCCGAGGTGCTGGGGTCCTGGCAGAACAAGAGCCTGAAGACCACCGACCCCGGCAAGACCTACGCGGTGACGATCAACCTGGAGGACTTCACCGCCGAGTCCTACAAGCTCTATTACGGCACGCCCAAGGGCCTGGACGCGAAGGGGTTCTTCTCGATCCCCAGCAGTCCCGCCGCGCAGAACCGCGCGCTGATGATCGTCGCGGTGGACGGCGGCAAGGCCGTGGTGTGGCACTACCCGAAGACCAGCATCATCGGGACGGACGCCGTGAAGATCGACCCGGCCGCGCTGACCGAGATGCCGGTGAAGGCAACCGTCGTCGCGCTCAACCAGTCCGCGCCGCTCGGCACGGTCAGCCCCGTCTTCGACCTGGCCGTGGGCCTCCTGCCGCCCGCTGCCTGATCCCCTGCCCGCCCCGTGAACCGCCGGGGCGGGCCTCCTCCACCCCACAACCCGCAAGACCGCTAGGAGAGTTAGACCATTACCACTCTGGACTTCGCCGACCTTCAAGCCGAGGCCGACCGCAAGCACGCGGGTAAGGGCCTGAAGTTCGTCGCCAAGGGCGGCAAGCCGCTGCGCCTGCGCCGTATCGAGGCCCTGCCGGGCTCCGACCTCAAGGCCGCGATGGCGCTGATGGACGTCATGCAGTCCGAGAAGGTCAGCAACGAGCGCCGCATCGACGCCATGTCCGCGCTGCTGGTCGCGGTCGCCTCCGACAAGAAGCGGATGCGGGAGTCCGTGGACGCCCTGCCGCTGGAGCAGACCATGACCGTGGTGGAGCGGTGGATGGAGCAGGCCGCGCCGGGGGAAGCCTCGGCCTGATCAGGCTGCTGGACAAGCACGGCGCGGAGATCACCGCCGACCTGCGCCGCTACTGCGGCGTGGACGTCCTGGACTGGGTCCGGGGCCGGCACTCCGCGCGCTTGATCCTGGCCCTGATCGGGACGCTCCCCGACGACTCGGCGACGCTGGCGGCGATGCGCGGCGGCCGTGAGGCCCTGGGCTGGGACGCGCGGACCTACGTCCTGGCCGACTTGGTGGACGCCGTCCAGGCGCTCACCCACGTCCAGATCGCCAAGGCCGCCAAGAACCCCCGCGCGGTCGAGAAGCCGACCCCGTACCCGCGCCCGTACGCCAAGCGCGCCCGAAGGCCCGCCGACGGGAACCCCTTCGCGGCTGCCCTTCAGCGGGAGGTCGGTGAAGGTGGAGGCCCCGCCATTGCGTTGCCCTCCACCCCTCTTGCAGAAACGTTCCGCCTACCGGCGGCCGTGCTCGCGCGCTCCGCCGCGCCAGAGCGGCCCGCACCGGTCCGACTCACGTAGGAGGTGAGCCGATGGCCGGTCCCGGCGGCAAGGAAGCCGGGCGCGTGCACATCCGCGTCCTGCCGGACACCTCGGACTTCCGCCAGCGCCTGAAGCAGTACCTGGAGATGCTGGAGAAGTACACCAAGCTCAAGGTCAAGCTCGACCTTGACACCACGGGCGTGAACGCCCGGCTGCGCGAGCTGACCCACGACCGCAACGTCCGGGTCAACGTCTTCGCCGACACCGGCGAGGCCGCCGCCCGGATCGCCGCGCTCACCCGCGAGCGACGAGCGCGGGTCCGGGCGGATGCGGACACCGCGCCGGCCGAGGCCCAGGTGCGGGCGTTCACCGGCCGCCGCTGGCGGCTGGGGGTCAACGTCCACCTCGCCCGGGGTGGGCTCGACCGGGTCAAGTCCGGTCTCCAGAGCATCGGTTCGGGAGCCGCGGAGGTCGCCCGCAACTTCGGCCGCCTCTTCACGCTCTCGATCGAGCAGACGGCCTCCGCCCTCCAGGGCATCGGCTCGGGCATCAGCTCGGCCGCCCAGGGGGCCGCCGGGATGGCGGCCGGCCTCGCCCAGTCCGCTGCCGCAGCCGCTCCGCTGCTCGTGGCGGTGACGGCCATCGCCACGTGGGTGACGGTCGTCGCCTCGGGGCTGATCGGCGTCCTGGCGCTGGCGGCCCTGCCGGTCCTGCCACTGGGCCTCGCGGCCATCGCAGCGGCCGGCGACATGAAGAACCTCGGCAAGAAAGCCGAGGAGGCGATGCAGGCAGCGTCGGAGGCGCTGAAGCCTACAACTGCCGCCATGCGCACCGAGTTTGGCGGTGCGGTCAAGGACGTAACGGCCTGGTTCAAGCAGGCCCAGCCCGAGTTCAAGGCGTTCTTCGACGCCGGGGCCCAGTACGTCCGCCCGATGGTGAAGTCGATCACCGACTTCACCGACACGCTGTTCCCGAAGCTCACGGCGGCGATGTCGTCGCCGGGGATGAAGGCATTCACCGACGAGCTGCCCAAGTCGCTCGTCAGCCTCGGGGCCACCCTCGGGGACTTCTTCCTCACCCTGTCCAACGGGGGCGACCAACTCCAGCTCATCCTAGGCCCCTTGGTCGGCCTGCTGGACGCCTTCCTCCAGGGGATCGCCAAGCTCGCCGTCCAGTTCTCGCCCGAGATCGCCGCGTCGATCAGCTGGTTCGCGGACTCCCTCCGCCAGTTCTTCCAGGTCTTCGCCGACAATGCGGAAGCAACTGCCGCCATGATGCGGCTAGTTGACCTCGGCCTCCGTGCCCTCGTCATCGGCTTCAGCGTGACGATGCAGGCGTGGAACGGCCTGGCCGTCGGAGCCCAGTGGGCCTGGCAGATGATCCAATCCGCCTGGGACGGGGTGACATCGGCCACCAAGTCCTGCTGGGAGGCCGTGAGTTCAGCCGTCTCGTCAGCGTGGTCGTCCGTGACCTCCTGGACGTCGTCGGCGGCCTCCTCCGTGGCCTCCGCCGTCTCGTCAGCCTGGTCGTCCGTGACCTCGTGGACCTCGTCGTCCTGGGCGTCAGTGACCTCGTGGACCTCCTCGTCCTGGGCGTCCGTGACGTCCGCCGTGTCGTCGGCGGCCTCGTCCACGGCCAGCGCGGTGGCCTCAGCCTGGGGAAACGTCCAGTCGTGGACCTCGTCCGCGTGGAACTCCTGCGTCTCAGCAGTGAGTTCATCCTGGTCCAACATCGCAAGCGGCGTGTCGTCCGGGATCGGCACCGTGGTCTCCTACGTGGCCAGCCTGCCGGGCAAGATCCTCGGTGCGATCGGCGACCTGGGCTCGCTGCTCTACGACAAGGGCAAGTCCGCGATCCAGGGACTGGTCAACGGGATGAAGTCGATCTCTGTCGGCGGCGTGGTGAGCGGCATCATGTCGTCGCTGAACCCGTTCAGCTCGGCTCCCGCGTCTGCCCCGGCCGCAGCCCCGCGCGCCTTGATGGCCGCGCCGATGGCGTTCGCCATGCCGGCCGCCCTGCGCGCTGAGCCGCGCGCCAGCGCCCTGGACACCGCCCTTCGCCCGGTCGCCGCCGGGCTGCGCTCGCTCGACAGCTACGGCTACGGGCAGCGCGCCGCAGCCAGCCTGCGCCACCCGGACACCGCTTCCAAGGCCGCAGGCCAGGAGCGCTACGGCGCGCGCATCACCGTCAACGCCCGCACCAACGCCGATCCGCACGAGATCGGCAAGGCCATCGCCTGGGAACTCAAGACCTCCGGGAGGTAGTAGCTATCGGGACACTGCCCCCGCCGTTCATCACCGACATCACGACCACCACCGCCCGCGTGCTGTGCGCCTCGCCGCCCAGCACGCGGACGGACGTGGAGAGCGTCAACACCCGCACGGGCAAAGCCCGCACTGACGCCGAAGACCCCACCTGGCCCGGCTCGGCCCTGCTCGGGGGAGGCGGCCCGCGAGGCATCGACCCGCCCTTGGAGCCGGACACCGAGTACCGGGTCCGCTACCACTGCACCGGTCCCGGCCTGGACACCTGGTCCGAGCCGGTCACCTTCCGCGCCCTGGCCCCGGCCCCGCCTCCCGAGGTGCCCGACCCCGGCATCCCGCCGAGCGTCGCCAACCCCTACACCGGCCGCGACTGGACCGCATCGTGGGGCGGGGTGCTGCTCGGCGACGGCTCGTCCGTCGTCCTTGAAGAGGTGGCCGGCCTGCTGGACGCCCCCGAAGTCCGCACCTCGGACGCCGAGCTGCTTCAGCGCGACGGCCTCACCCCCGGCACCGACTACATGGGCGCGCGCACCGTCACCTTGACGATGCTGGCCCTGGACGAGCGCGAGGTGCCCGCGCTGCTGGCCGCCTTCGCCCCCGGCGGTCCGGAGCGGCCGTTCGAGTTCGCGTTCCCCCCGGTGGCCGGCGGGCGCTCGCGCATCCTTGCCCGCGTGCGCAAACGGGCCGTCACCGTGGACCGCGAGTACCACGCGGGCCGCCGCCGCTTCACGGTCGAGCTGGCCGCCACCGACCCCCGTCTCTACGGTGCGTGGCTCCAGAGCGCGACGGTTGCTGTGGACGTGCCCCGGGGCGGGCGGCCGATCTTCCCGCTGACGTTCCCCTTCGACATGGGCAACGGCCCCGCCGCCCGCTCCACGCCGGACATCGCCAACACCGGCTCGGTCGAGACCTGGCCCCTCGTCCGCCTCACCCCGCGCACCGGCGAGATACGCGACCCGGCACTGACCCTCGTCAACGGCGGGGTCCGCCGACGCTTCGCCACCCGGGGACTGCGGGTCGGACGCGGTGACGCCCTGGTGATCGACATGGGCCGCCGCCGCATCACCCTCAACGGCGCTTCCCGCTTCGGACAGGTCGATCCGGGCTCGGCCTGGTTCGCCCTGCCCCCGGGGCCGAGCGCCGTTCAACTCGACGTACTGGAAGGCCCCGACGGGGTCACGGCGGATGTGCAGTGGCGCTCCGCCTGGATGTAAGGACCCCCTTCTCTTGGCTGTAGAACTCCGTGCCCCGCTCTTCGTGCAGCAGGGGCGTTACGACGCGTTGGACCTGCGCACGATGATCGGCGGCACCAGGGGTGCCCACGTCGGCGTCTCGGGCCCGGCCGCGCTGCTGGTCGAGAAGGTGGACAACCCCACCCCGCGCGTGAGCGTCGCCGCAGGCTCCCTGTGGCTGCCGGACGACGTGGCCGTGTCCCACAAGGGGGCCGTCCACTTCGCCAACCTGGACGCCTCCATTCAGCTCCAGTGCTCCACCCCCAAGCCGGGGGAGGCCGCCCGTCAAGACCTCGTCGTGGCGTTCGCCGACCCCGACACCGCCCCGGCCGGCCCGCTGCTGATGGACATGAAGACCACCGCGGACCGCTACATGCAGTCCGTCACCTACGCCGCCGACGGCACCCCCTACGCCGCAGCCCCCGGCACCGGCACACAGGTGACCAAGGAAGGCGCGCGCGGCTGGTCGCTGGCGGTCCTCGCCGAGTCCACCCCCGGCGCGAAGGACTGGCCGGTCCCGTCCAACTGCATCCGCCTGGCGCTGGTGAACATCGCCCAGACCGGTATCACCGGGATTGAGGACCAGCGATTCGTGGTCTCCGGGCAGCTCGACACCACGCCGCTTCGCCAGCTCCGCACCGCCGGTGCTCAGGGCGTCGTCCAGGCCGCCGCCGGAGCCCCGGCCGGCTCCCTGGTCTACGACTCGGTGACCACCGCCCTGCACAAGGTCACCGGGCCCGGAACCACGGCCCCCGTGCTACCCGGCGCGACGCGCTATGACCCCTCCTACCAGGGCCCCGAGAACACCTGGGGCGGCGAGGCGTGGCACACCTTCACGGCCCCGGCCGCCTCCTACCCGCGCCTGATCACCATCTCCTTCGAAGCCACCTACGCGGGCGACTTCGGCGAGGGATGGATCGTCCCCGTGGTCTTCGGGCACGGCGAGAGCCGCCGAGCCGGCCGCCCGCAGTACATCCGAGCGGGCGACAACCGCGACGTACGCGGCACGGGCACCGTCAAGGTTCCCGCCGGGGCGGCGATGAGCGTCAGCACCACCTGCCGACCCGACAACACCGCCAACAACAACATCAAGTTCAAAGCCGCGTGGACCTCCTACGCCGAGGCCATCGTCATACAGGCGGCCTGAGTGGACGACTACCGCGTCATCCTCTCCGAGTTCAAGGGCGGCCGGCTGCTGGCCGAGCTGCCCGTCTCCGGACTCACCTTCCGCTCCATCCTCAACGCCCCCGGCAACGCCTCCTTCACCGTGCCGCTGGCCGCCGAGCCGCTGGCCGGACTGGACTGGTCGCTGATCTCGCCGTGGCGGATCATCGCCCACGTCCAGCGCGGCAGCCGCGTCCTGTGGGGCGGCCCGCTGCTCTCCTGGTCGGTCGATATGCAGTCCGAGGCCATGACGCTGGACTGCCCCGGCCTGTGGGAGTACTACCGCCGCAACCTGGTCAACCTGGGCTATTCGACCGGCAGCACGCCGCGTGAGCAGACCACCATCGCCCGCGAGCTGATCCAGACCTTCGCGGACACCCCCTCGCCCGTCGCCCCCGGCCAGCCCGGGTACTGGGGCAGCAACGGCCCAGGCGCGCTCACCTTCGGCCCGGACCTGGACACCATGAAGCGCGAGCGGACGTACCCCTGGTTCGAGTGGAAGTCCGTCGGTGAAGCCGTCGAACAGCTCGGGGCGGTGATCAAGGGCTTCGACTTCCGCATCGACCACGACTGGGACGTGGACGCCCGGATCATCCGCAACCGGTTCCGCTTCCTCGCCCCGGCCGGAGGCGTGGACACCGGCATCGTCCTGGAACACGGCACCAACTGCGACGTCACCAGCGTCACCAGCGACGGCGACAAGATGTGCACCGAGACCGGCGTCAACGGCGCTGGCGAGGGCTGGTCGCAGCTGAAATCCTGGTGGTACAACGGCCAGTTGGAGACCGAGGACGGCCGCCGCATCCCGCGCCTGGCCGCCGTCGAGACGAACAACTCCGTCGTGCGAGTCGAGACCCTGACCGCCCAGGCCGAGCGCATGACCGCCGTCGGCGCGTTCCCCATCGTCGTCCCCGAGGTGCGGCTGCACCCCGGCGGCGAGTACTCGGTCGCCGAGCTGCGCGTGGGCCACAAGATCCGAGTGCGCGCCCGCACCGCCAACTGGCCCGGCATCGACGCCGAATACGTCATCCAGGAGATCAGCACCAAGGTCTCCCAGACCGGCGAGGAAACCACCCTCGCCCTCGTCCCCGTCACGATCTTCGAGCGCGTGGACGACTGGGTGAAGGGAGAACTGGTGAGAGCCGCATGACCGTCTACGGCCGCCCCACCCTGGCGGATGAGTTCCAGGGCATCGACACCCGCCTGTCCGCGATGGAACGCACCGCCAGCGCGCTGGGTGCGGTGCTACCGATGACCCCCTACCGTCAGGGCCTGGACGTCCAGACCGCCTGGCGCGCCGCCGCCACCATTCCCACAGCCGGCATCGCCCACCCCGTCATCCGCCTGGACTGCCGCGTCTCCTCCAAGCAGGGCGCCAACGTCTGGCTCAGGCTCTTCGATGTGGACAAGGCCCGCGCCGTCACCGTCGAGTGGCAGTACACCGGCGGCGCGCTCAACAACGGCTGGGTCCGGCTGGACTGGGTGCTGCCCATGGGCGGTGGCCAGCCCGGCGAATGGCAGCGCCTCCTGCTCCAGACCCGCACCGACGTGACCGGAGGCGGCACCGTCGATCCCGGCGTCGCGATGGCCCTGCCCCTCAACCAGGCCCCCACCGCGACCGAGGCCGGCACCTGGACCCCCGTGCCGATCCCGCCCGGCTACGCCTGACCCGTCGCCATACCCCGACCACCAGCCCCGCCCGAACTCCCGGGCGGGGCTTCGCCATTGAAAGAGACGCACCTATCTCCCGCGAAGCATTCATCACCGAGGCCACCAAGTGGGCCGATCAGAACTACCGGGGCGGCCTCTCCCCGAACGGCAAGTACTACGACACCCCGTTCGGCAAGTGGTACGCGGACGGCTTCAACCACGAGCCGTACTGCGACATGTTCGTCTCCTGGTGCGCCGACAAGGGCGGCGAGGCCGCCGCCGTCGGCAGGTTCGCCTACTGCCCCTCGCACGTCCAAGCCTTCCGCAACAAGGGCCAGTGGTTCGGGCGCGACGCCGCGTTCAAGCGCGGCGACGTGATCTTCTTCTCCTGGGGCTCCAACGGCATCGCCGACCACGTGGGCATCGTCCTGGAAGACTCCGCGCCCGGCCAGCAGGTCAAGACCGTCGAAGGCAACACCGCCCGCGACAGCGGCGCGGGCCAGGGCTCCGGCGGCTACGTCGCCCGCAAGACCCGCCCGCGCTCCGTCGTGCTCGGTGTCGGCCGGCCCGCCTTCACCTCCGGCGGCAGCACCGGCACCGAGACGGGCACTGGACAGGCCGTCATCATCAACGGCAAGCCCTATGGCCCCGGAGCGCGCGGTGAGCACATCACCGAGATGGGCCGCGCCCTGGTCCGCGCGGGCTGCTCCCGCTACACCGAGGGCCCCGGCCCGGTCTGGGGCAGCGCGGACACCGAGTCGATGCGCGCCTACCAGATCAAGATCGGCGACACCCGCGACGCGGACGGCATCCCCGGCCCGAGGCAGCTCGCCCGCCTCCTCGCCGAGTACGGAAGCGGCTCCACCACCGCGCCGTTGCCGATCGTCCCGCCCCGGCCGGCCACCCGCACGTTCACCATCCGCAAGGGCATGACCCTGGGCGGCATCGCCGTGGCGCTGGGCACCACCGTGGCAGGGCTGCTCTCCCTCAACCCACAGATCTCCAACCCCGACCGGATCGCGGAGGGCCAGCAGATCACCGTCCCCGCCGCTTCGCCGTCGGCCGTCGCCTCACAGCCCCCGGCCCCGGCCCCGGAGGCGACCGAGTCCCCGGTCCCGGCTCAGCCCAGCCCGATCGAGGCTCCAGCGCCCTCCCCTGACCCGGTTCCCACCCCGGCCCCGGGCGCGGCCACCCACACCGTCGTCGCCGGGGACACCTTGTCCGCCATCGCCGCTCGCTACGGCGCGAGCCTGGCGGCCGTGGTCAACGCCAACCCGCAGATCACCGACCGGGACCGGATCGAGATCGGGCAGGTCATCAGCCTGCCGACCGCCACCGCGAGCGCCGCCGCGCCGCCGGTCCACACCGTCGTTCCCGGCGACACCCTGTGGGACATCGCCGCATGCTCCCGCGTCACGCTGGAAGCCCTGGTGGCCGCCAACGCCGCCACGGTCGCCAACCCGGACCTGATCTTCCCGGGCCAGGACATCGTGATCCCTGACGGCTCCGCCCCGGCCTCGCGACCGGCCGCGCCCGAACCGCAGACCCCCGCGCAGAAGCCCGCCCCGGCCCCGGCCCAGCAGCCTGCGGCGACTGCGGCCCCGGCCCCACCGGTAAAGGAGACGCCGCCCGCCCCGAGCACCGGCTACTCCAACGACCTCGCCGGGTGGATCGAAGAGGCACGGGACGTCCTGCGGGCGAACGGCGACATCGTCCCGTCCGCCGCCGCGATCGAGCACCGCGTGATGGTCGAGTCCGGCGGCAACCCGCTCGCAGAGAACCACTGGGACAGCAACGAGGCCGCGTACGGCGGCACGTTCGGCCTGCTCCAGACCATCCGGCCGACCTTCGACGCCTACTCGCTGCCCGGCCACAAGGACATCCTCAACCCGGTGGACTCGATCATCGCGGGCGTCAGGTACGCGAACGCGACCTACGGCTCGTTCGAGTCGATCGCCTGGAACGCAGGCGGGTACTGATGGCCGGTGACGAACAACTCGGCGGGGTCCACATCGGCCCGCGCGAGATCTACGACCAGTTGGTGGGCGTGCGTGAGGACGTCCGCTCGCTGGCGCAGAGCAGCGCGACCGTGGACCAGATGCTGAAGGACCACGAAGACCGCGTCCGCGCGCTGGAGCGCTGGCGCTACGGCGTCGTGGCCTCCGGCCTCGCCGGAGGCACCGCGCTCGCCGCCGACGTGGTCGCACGACTGAAGGGATAAAGGATGAAGGACTGGCTCAACGCCAACCCCGTCAAGGCCCGCGCGGCCGTCGTCGCGCTGCTGACCGTACTCGGCACCGTCGTGCCCAAGCTGGCCGGCATCGAGACCAACGAAGAGATCATCGGCCTACTGCTGGCCGCCGCCGCGATGGCCGGCGGGCACTCCGCGGGTAAGCAGGTCGTCACACACGCGACCGACGCCGCCCGCACTGACGCCGCCCGCACCACAGCACTCGCCGAATGCTGCGCCTGCCCGCACGAAGACCCCGTTCGACCCGCCGCCGTCGAGTCGGGCGGCGACGGGATGAAGATCAAGCGATGAACCGGGCCCCGGCCTGCCCTCGGGCGGGTCGGGGCCTTTTCCCGTCGCAGACCAGGGCTGTGGTGGAATGGGAATGGCGGGTAGAGACCATTGGTTGCACAACACTCCGCCCGCCGACCTGAGAGGAACCCATGCCCCCGAAGAAGAAGACCGCGCCCGGCTGGCAGGAGGTGCCCGGCGCGCAGGATGTGATGGCCAGGGCTGTCCCTTTGGCGGCAGTTGCACGGGAGACCCGGTCGTATGCCCCTCTTGCCGAAGCGGTATTCGACGCCGCTCTGCTTTTCACGAACTCGGACGGCCTGCCGGACCTTCGGCGGGAGAGCGGTCCTGCACGGCAGTGGATGTCCGACCTCCTGGACACCGTCGGCCTGAAGGCTCCACCGCAATCGTCCCTGGAGTCCCGCCGCGAGGCCGAGAGGGCTCGACAGAGCCTTGCGCAATCCGTACGCGAAGCGCTTTCATCAGTCCGCGTCGCGTACATCCGACAGCTGGACGAGCAACAGGAAGAACGGGAGCGCCGCTTCCCGGGCCTCTCCTCCTCTGAAGAAGTCTTCGCCTATTACAAGATCGTCCCGAAGGCCCAGCGTGAGATCCGGGCCGAGACCTACAAGCGCCGCGTAACTCTTCAGAGCATTGGGGCAGCAGTGCTTAGCGACGACGAGGAAGTCCCGGCGGCCCGCTGTGCTGAGGTGGTTCACAGCATGCACCGCACCGTCGCGGCGCTGGCTCCGGCCTCCTTCGCGGGGTTGGACGCGGAGACCACGGCCCAGCTCCGCGAGGAGATCCAGGCGACCCGCGCGGCCCTGCTCGTCCTTGAGCGTGCGCTGAGCTGATTCCCGACCCTGGGCCCCGTTCCTCCCGCTGGGAGGGCGGGGCCCGTTTCGCGTTTCTGGGGCTGTTAACCGTCCCGCCTCAACCCGGTTGACCACGGAGAGAGGAGACACGGATGAACGGGATTGCCCTGATCGGCCGGGCTCGGTCTGGGAAGGACACGGCGGCTTCCGTCCTGGTGGCGGAGCACGGGTTCGCGCGGCTGGCACTGGCCGACCCGCTGAAGGCGATGGCGTACGACATCGACCCGGTGGTGGGCGTCGAGATGCTGGGCGTGAACGCCCCGGCGCTGGTCGGCTTGGCCGACGCGGTGGACCGCTACGGCTGGGAGCGGGTGAAGGACGAGTTCCCGGCGGCGCGCCGGTTTCTCCAGCGCCTAGGGACGGAGGGGGTCCGCCGGCATGTGGACCGAGACTTTTGGATCACCCGCTGCGTGAGCGACGCGGCTGCGTCCACCCGGCCGGTCGTCGTCACGGACGTGCGGTTCGAGAACGAGGTCGAGGCCCTGCGCGCGACCGGTTTCGCGGTGTGGTTCATCGACCGGGGCGCCCCCGACGGTTACCACCCGAGCGAACAACTCGGGCCCGAGCACGCCGACCTCGTCATCCCCAACTTCGGCTCCATCGCCGCCTTCACCCACCGAATCCACACCGCTCTGGAGAGCCTGTGACCATGCGAGACCGCTTCAACGCCCTGGACCGCACCGCTACCGCGATCGAGAACGTCGTGTTCATCTACACCCCCGTGCCCGACCTGCTGACCCTGGACGAGCGCGAGGCCGCCGAGCGGGCGGCGAACGCCCGGGTGGCGAACGAGGTGCCCGGCTACTCGGACACCCTGCCCTCCATGCTCGAAGCCGCCTGATAGCCCATCACTCCGCGGCGGCCCGTCCCGACCCGGGGCGGGCCTTTTCCATGCCCGAAACAGAGAAGAGAGCACATGTCCGACGGCGTCCGCACGATCCACCAGAAGGGCTCGCGCTACTACATCCACCCGGAGAACGGCGACCTCGCCCCCTCGGTGACCTCCATCCTGAACATGGAGGCGAAGCCGTTCCTCCAGGACTGGTCGGCCGGCATGGCAGCCGAGTGCGCCGTGACGGACCTGGAGGTCGTCCAGCGCATCGCGGCCCGCGACCGCCAGGCCGCCATTGACTTCCTCAAGTACGCGGCGAAGCGCTACACCAAGGTCCGCGCCGACGTGGGCTCGCTGGTCCACGACTACTTCGAGCTGCGGCTGCGCGGTGAAGAGGTCCCCTACCCCCACCACGATGTCGAGCCGTACGTCCCGCACATCGAAGCGTGGCTCGACCGCTACCAGCCCGAGCTGCTGCACGCGGAAGACGTGGCCTGGTCGCGAGAGCACGGCTACGCCGGGAGCTTCGACTTCCTGGTCCGGATCAACGGCAAGACGATTCTGGGCGACCTGAAGACCAGCAAATCCGTCTATCTGTCGGTGGCGGCCCAGCTCGCCGCCTACGCCCACGCAGACGATTTGATCACCGTGGACCGCAAGATCCAGGCGTTCCCGACGGTGGACGCCGGGGCGGTCCTTCACGTCACCCCGGCGCGCGCCGAGTTCCGACCGGTGAAGATCGACCGACCCGTCTTCGAGCGGTTCCTGAACCTGCGCCGCCGCTTCACCGACGACCGGGCCTCGGACGCCGGAATCATCGGCCGCGTCGCCTGGAAGAACGAGGCCGGCCACCTGAGCGGCACCGCTCGCCGCGCCGCGTGAGCGGGCGTGTTAACCGCCCCGCCTCTACGTCTGTGTAGAGGTGCGACCTGCACCCCCGAGCTGGGCTTGTTAACCGCCCCGCCTCTACCTCTGTGCAGACGCGATCGGCACCCCGAGCGGGGCTGTTAACCGCCCCGCCTCAACACCCACGAACGGGGCCGACCAACCGGCGGCCCCCTGCCCGACAGATCGGAAACTCTTGAGCAACGCACTCGACAACATCTTCGCTAGCGACCCCGAGCTTGCCGAGCGCGCCGAGCGCGCCGAGGCCGCCGCCCGCCCGGACGTGGCCGGCACCTTCCGCAACTACGAGGCCGCCCCCGACGGCGGCTTCCCGACCGCGCTGCACCAGTGGCAGGTCACCACCGCGCTGCCGTCCACCGCAGAAGCGGTGGCGGAGCTGCTGGGCGGCACCCCGTACGAGCGGGAGACCGAAGCCGAGGACGCGATGGCGGTCAACACCGACACCGACCGGGTCGAGGTCGTCATCGACGGTCCCGGCGCGATCGAGTTCGACATGAAGCAGTGGGTGAACGGCAAGCTCGCCCATCACTGCGACACCCGGCAGTTCCTGTCCCCGCCGGAGGACGTGGGCGTGCCGTGCCGCTGCCCCGGCACGCTGGCGGAGCTGAAGGACCGGGCGAAGGCCGAGCGCGGCCCCAAGCCCGCCATCACCCTGACGTTCCGCCTGGCCCACGACACCGGCCTCGGTCTGTTCCGCTACAAGTCCTCGGGCTGGTCGCTGATCAGCGAGCTTCCCGCGCTGAAGACCGCGCTGGCCAAGGTCGGCGGCCCGGCCCTGGCCCACCTGATCAACGAGCGCGTCCAGTACGTGACCAAGGGCGGCCGGGACGTGGACTACCAGAAGCTCCACCTGAAGGTCATCAAGCCGTTCGAGCAGGCCATCACCGACGCGCCGAGCGCGGCCGTCGAGGAGGAGCCGCCGTTCTAACCGGCGCTCCACCACCCATCACACCAGCGGGACCGGTCCTTCGGGGCCGGTCCCGCTCCCGTTCCACCCTCTGGAGAGAGAACCCATGAACTCCTGCACGAACCACACGATCCTCAGCCCCGCCGGCCAGACCGGCCGCGAGCATCACGGCACGACGTGGGAGGCTGCCGACAGGCGCAAGCTCACAGTTCTGCGCGCTCAGGGCGTCGGCTTCGGGGACATCGCCCGGCTGCTCGGCCGCACCGAGACGGCCGTTCGTGCCCAGGCGCAGAAGTCGGCACGGGCTGCCGTGAGTACCCAGGTCGCCGTGATCGCAGTCTCTCCTTTTCCCCAGGTCACTCCCGCCCGCATGGGCGCGGCCGAGCTGCTGGACCAGCAGGAGCGCACGGGCCTGTCCTTCGAGCAGATGGCGGCGCGGGCGGGCATCCTCGCTGGCTCCGGCATCCTGTACGTCGTCGCCGACGGCAGGACAAAGCTGTCTCCCCGCTACACCGCCGCGATCCGGATGCTTCCCGACGCCACTCGTGCCGAGCTTCCGGTCCCGGCCCCGGTCCTGGCCCCCGCAGTGCCGCCGACCGCCGCCTCGGGCATCGTCAACGTACCCGTCCCGGAGCATCTGGCCGCCGCGTTTCAGGTGATCGTGCACGCGCTGGGAATCCAGCTGTGAGCGCTTGGGAGGCCGACGCCGAGCTGTTCGGCAAGGCCGGGAGCAAGGCATTCCTTGCGATGCTCGCGGCGCGGTGCGTTGAGCCGAACAACGGCAACAGCGCGGTAGACCCCTCGGAAAACTCCGAGGGTAAGAGCAGCGCGAAGGCGTTTGCCAGGGTGTCGGGCAGATCCGATAAGACAATCACGCGTTACGTCGCCACGTGGGATCTGCTGGCCGAGGCCGGGCACGTCTCGTCGCGCGATGAGCTGGCCCCGGGCGTAGATGTGGACCTTCCGGCCGCGAAGACGTGGACGGAGTTCTACCGCAAGGCGAACCCGCCGAAGCCGAGGGCTGAGACGCCGGATGACGTGACGCTGGAGCAGGCCGAGGCTGAACTCGCCGCCGATCCCACGGTGCGCCTGGTGCCGGTGCCCCAAGGCCGTCACGTCGGCACCTATGTGCAGCGCATGAAGCACGCCACCGAGGACATCTTCGACCGCGCCCCCGATGCCGTCGCGGACGCGGTGCTGCGCCTGGTCGATTGCCTGGAGGCCCTGAGTAACCCCGACCAGACGAACCGCGCCTACCTGCACAGCCTGGACGCCGTCGCCGAGCTGGCCGCCGCGTACGCGAACCCCCGATGAGAAAGGCCCCCGTGCACACCCCCACCCCTGCGGGGCCGATACCGGCCCGCCTCGTCAACCCCCTTGCGGCCACCGACCGGGCGCAGGAGATCATGCGCTCCGCGTTCCGTGAGTCCCCGCGCCCGCCGTCGGCCGGCACCCGCAACTCCCAGGCGAAGCTGACCGAGCGCAAGGTCTACGCAATCCGCCGCGCCGCTGACCTGGGCGCCAGTCTCTCCGCCCTCGCGGAGGCTTTCGGCATCTCGGAGCGGGCCTGCCGCCACATCGCCCGACGGACCTCCTGGGCCCATCTCCCGGAGAGGGACTGACCGTTGCTGAACCACACCACACCCCTGTGGAAGATCCCGGCCGAGCACCGCAGGGCGTTCCTGCACGCCCGAGCACGGGCCCTGAGCGCCGAAGGCGCTTCCCCGAAGCGGCTGCTGCGGGCCTCGGATGCCGCCCACACGATCGACTTCCGCGAGCCGCGCGAGGGTGAGGAAGAGTGATCCACCGCATCGGATTGGGCATCGCCCCGGCGCTCGGCGACCTGCGGGCCGCCGGACCCGGCGACACGATCCTGTTCCTTCACGACGCCCGTCAGCGCCCGGACTGGCCGCGCTACTGGCAGGCCGCCGCGACGGCCGTCTTCCGAGGCGCGGCGCTAACGGTGGTGACCGCCTAGTGGCCAACCGAGCCAAGGCCAAGGGAACCGCCTGGGAGTCCGCGGTGGCCGACTACCTGAACGAACAGCTCGGCCAGTACCGGGAGTTCTGGAAGGACGGCGACCGCGCGGTCCGCTGGAAGGACCCCACCGACCGCGACAACATCCGCCGCCAGGTCCAGGAGGGCACAGCGGACATCGGTGATCTCGGGGTGCGGCCGTTCGCCGGGGAGTGCAAGGCAGAGAAGTCCTACGACCTCGCCGCCTACGTCCGCCAGGCCGAAGCCGAGGCCCGCAACGCGGGTCAGCCCTTCGGGGTCGCCTACGTGAAGCGCCCTCGGGCGAAGACGGAGGACGGGTACGCCGTCACCTCCATCCGCACGCATGCCGCGATCGTCAAGGCCCTTCGGGAGGCCGGTTACTGAGAGGAGAGCGCCGTGCGCATGTCGGCGATCCTGGACCGCTTGGAGGAGTGGCGGGACTATCAGCCTGGTGAGTGGGTGGCCCGCTGCCCGGCCCACGACGACGGGAAGCCGTCGCTGTGGCTCAACCTCAAGAGCAACGGCATGGTGGGCCTGGCCTGCCGCGCCGGGTGCGCCTTCGAGGACATCGTCGCCGCGCTGGACCTGCTGCCCCGGCACCTGTTCAACGTGGACGCCGAGGGGCTGGTGACCGTCGCCGAGGCTAGGCCAGAGCCGGTCTCCCCGTTCCTGACGGCGGCGCTTCGGGTGTGGCTGGACAGCCTGCCGGCCGGTGAGCTGGACGCCGCCCCCGCTATCGCCTATGCGCAGAAACGTTTCGGCCTCACCCGGGCCGAGCTGGACCGGCTGGGCCTGCGTTGGTGGCCCGGTCCGCAGCCGTGCCCCGAGTGGGTTCCCGGTTCGTTCGTCCGGTATCCCCGCCTCGTCGTGCCGATGGCCGACTTCGCGGGAGTGGCCCGGGGCGCGCAGGGCCGGGACCTGTCGGGGCGCTGCCCGGTGAGGTGGATCTCGTTGGCCAACCCCGACGGCTTCGAGTGGCAGCGCTTTGGGGTGTTCCCCGGGCCGGACCCGGATGCGCCGTGGGTGATCGCCGAGGGTCTGTCGGACCCGCTGGCGGTCGTCGCCGACGGCTTCAACGCCGTTGGGGTGCGCGGGGCCGCACTGCTCAACAACGACCCCGCGACGCTGGACGCCCTGGCCCGGGGGCTGGCCGGCCGCGACGTGCGGGTGTGCGGCGACAACGACCGGTCTGGGCGCGAGTTCGCCCGGACCATCCTGGCCGCCCTCCACGAACGGGAGGTGCCCGCCCGGCGGCTGACCCTGCCTCCGGGCTTCAAGGACTACGCAGTATGGAGAGAGAGGAGAGAGACCCGATGACGGCTTACGCCATCGACAGCCTGACCACCCCCTACGAGCCGGAGCAGGCAGCGCTGACGCTACCTCCGGAGCAGGCGGTGGCCGCCTACCGCGAGGCGGCGTCCCGCTACGGGGCGTCCGACATCGTCAACGCCCATGCGCTGGTGCAGTTTCAGAAGGGCGGCATCAAGTACGCCGAGGGGCTGGGCTTCCATGTCTGGGACGGGCGGAAGTGGGTGCGCTCGGAGGTGCTGGTGCGCCAGGCCGCCCACGACCTCGGGGCGGCGATGGTGGAGACGCTGGCCCGCGAGAAGGAGGTCATTCGCGCGGCGCTGGAGCTGAAGCTCGCCGGGGAGGCGCTGGACGCCGAGTACGAGAAGCAGGTCCAGGCGCTGCCGCTGGCCAAGGCCGCGAAGGGCTTCACGATGGCCCGGCGGATCGATGACCTGATGCGCGAGCTGGCGTCGGTGCGCGGAGTGCACTGCGAGGTGGACGACTTCGACAACCGGCCCGAACTGGTCACGTTCGCGAACGGGACCGTGGACCTGCGCACCGGTCGGCTCAAGCCGCACGATGCGGCGGACATGCTGACCAAGGCCCTGCCGTGGAACTACGACCCGCAGGCGAAGGCTCCGCGATGGCTCGGCTTCCTCCAAGAGGTCTTCCCCACCGAGCCGTTGATGCCCGGCTACATCCGCCGCCTGTGCGGCTACGGGATCAGCGGCTCGACGGCTGAGCAGGCGTTCGCGGTATTGATCGGCACGGGAGCGAACGGGAAGAGCGTGTTCCTGGACACCTTGTCGCACGTCTTCGGCGACCTGTCGGAGACGACCCGCTTCGAGACGTTCGAGGACCGGGGGTCCAGCATCCCCGCCGACCTCGCAGCCCTGCGCGGGGCCCGGATGGTGATGGCCTCGGAGGGCGAGGCAGGCAAACCGATGTCGGAGTCGGTGCTGAAGCGGGCCACCGGCAGCGACAAGCTGACGGCGCGTTTTATGAGGGAGAACTTCTTCACTTATCAGCCGACTTTCCTGCTGTGGTTGGCGTCCAACCACACCCCGAGCTTCAGGTCGCAGGACGAGGGCTTGTGGAGGCGCGTGAAGCTGATCAAGTTCGACCGGTACTTCAAGCCGGAGGAACGGGACCACGGCATCTTCGCCGCGCTGCGCGAGGAGGCGGAGGGGGTCGCCGCGTGGGCGGTGGCCGGCGCGGTCGAGTGGTACGCCGAGGGCCTGAAGGAGCCGGCCTGCATCAAGAGCGCCACGTCCTCGTTCAAGGAGAACTCGGACGCGCTGGCGGAGTTCCTGACGGACGTGCTGGTGAAGACCGGCAGCGAGAAGGAGCACGTCCCCGCCCAGGACGCGTACACCGCGTACCGCGACTGGTGCGAGGCACAGGGCGAGAAGGCGTGGACCCGTCGCGGGTTCATCTCCGCCCTGGACGAGCGCGGCATCCGCCAGCACCGCATGACCCGGGGCCGTGTGCTGCTCGGCGTCCGCTTCGCCAGCCAGCCGTCACCGGCCGGGCCGGGAGTGTTCGACACCACCAACGACTAGGAAGAGAGCACATGCGGGTACACCCGTACCGACTGGCCGGAGAGCTGGTCGAGATCAAGGTCGCCGAGAACGGTGACGACCTGCGGGAGTTCCGCACCTGGTGGACCGGGCACGCCAACGCCGGGACACTGATCGGCTTCGACACCGAGACCACGGGCCTGGCCTGGACCGACCGAATACGGCTCGCGCAGTTCGGCGACACCCACACCGCGTGGGTCATCCCCGTCGAACTCGGCGGCCCGTTCCGCGAAGCGGCCCGCGAGGCACTGGCGAAGCTGCCGAACCTGGTGGCGCACAACCTGGCGTTCGACGCGCTGAAGGTGGACACCGAGCTGGGCATCTCGCTCGAAGACCTCTGGCCCCGAGCCCGCGACTCGCGCATCGCCGCCCATCTGCTCGACAGCCGGCACGACTACGAGGGCGGCGTCGGGCTGTCCCTCAAACCGCTGTCGGCCTGGTACGTCGATCCCGCCGCGCCCGACACACAGGGCGATCTGACGAAGGTGTTCAACGGGCTCGGGCTGACGAAGCAGACCGGCTGGGCCGGGATCGACCTCTCGCACCACGTCTACGAGCTGTACGCCGGTCTCGACGCCCTGCTCGTGGCCCGGCTGCTGCCCAAGCTGCTGGCCCGGTACAAGGCCGAGGGGCTGCGCTCGGCGCTGCTGCCCTACGAGCACAGCGTGGCCCTGGTCTGCGCGAAGATGCAGCGCCGGGGCATGCTCATCGACCCCGAATACACCGAGGGCCTTGTCCGTCGGCTCGGACATGAGAAGGAACGCTTCTCCGCCGTGGCCGCGCGGTTCGGGGTGTCCTCGGTGAACTCGTCGGATCAGGTGGCCGGCGCGCTGCTGGGCATGGGCGAGCGGCTGACCGAGCGCACCGACAGCGGCGCGCTGTCGGTGGCGAAGGACGTGCTGCTGCCGTTGGCCGATCTCGACCCGGACTGGGTGCGGCTCGGGATGCGCGAGCCCAACGCGCTCGCGGACGCCGTGCTGCGGGCCAAGCGCGCGGGGAAGTGGAGTTCGAGCTACGCCGAGGCGATGCTGAACAACCGCGACGAGCACGGCCGCATCCACCCGAAGATCAACCCGCTGGGGGCTCAGACCGGCCGCGCCTCCCACTCCGACCCGGCGATGGCCCAACTTCCCTCCCACGGCTGGGAGGTACGGCGAGCCGTGGTCGCAGAGCGGGGCAGCGTCTACTTCTCGGTGGACCAGCAGGCGGTGGAGCTTCGGGTGCTGGCCGCCCTGTCGGGTGAGTCGCGGATGGTCGAGGCCATCGCGGCGGGCAAGGACCTGCACGGCTTCGCGGCGGAGCTGATGTTCGGCCCCGACTTCACGAAGCCGCAGCGAGGACTGGCGAAGATCGCCGGACTCGGCACCGCCTACCAGGGCGGGGCCGCGACGCTGGCCAAGCAGACCGGACAGGACGTGGAGGTCATGCGGGACACGCTACGGCGGTACAGCCGGGCGTTCCCCGGGATCAAGCGGTGGGCCCGCAAGATGCAGCGTCAGGCGCTCGCGGAGCGCTGCACGATGACCACGGCGGTGGGCCGCAGGCTCCACCTGGACCGCGACAAGCTGTACAAGTCGGTTGCCTACGCCTGCCAGTCCACGGCCCGCGACACGATGGGGCAGGCGCTCATCACGATGGACGCCCAGGGTCTCACTCCCTACCTGACGATGTGGGTGCACGACGAGGTGGTGGGCACAGCTCCGAAGGACGAGGCCGCGGACGTGGCCCGCGCGGTCGCCGAGGCCATGAAGATGACCCTCAAGGGCGTGCCGCTGGACACCGACGCCGAGGTCTACGGGCCGAGTTGGGCCGACGGCTACAAGCTGCCGAAGGAGTGGGCCTATGCGGCGTGAGCCGGAGAGCGCGCACACGCAGTTCTGCGAGGTGTGCGACGACGAGAAGCCCCTCGGGCAGTTCGGCCGGCGCAAGAGAGCGCCGAACGGCCGCGCGAACGTCTGCCGGGTGTGTGTGAAGGCGGCGAACAACCGGGCCAACCGCGACCCGCAGGTGGTCCGCAAGCGCCGGGACGCCCGCCTTCGGCGCGTCTACGGGATCACCCTGGCCGACTACGAGCGCATGGGCCGCCAGCAGCGCTGGCGGTGCGCGATCTGCGGTCAGAAGGCCGTGGCCGGGGACCGCCTGGTGGTGGACCACGACCACGCCAAGCCCCACGGCCAGGCCGTACGGCGACTGCTGTGTCGGGGCGAGAACTCCGCTCTCGGGCACTTCGGGGACTCCTCCGCCCGACTCGACAGCGGGTCCGCGTACCTGCGCGCCCACGGCAAGTGAGACCCAGGTCACTTTACCTAGTCTTTGCATAAAAACATGCAGGTCATGGCCATGATCGTGACCAAGAGTGGTCAAAAGGTGTGTTGCGGGCACATCGGACACCTGCTTAATCTCTGCTCACGTGCCGCACAAGGAAGTGCGCAGCCAGTGAAACAGGAGTGGTCATGCGTCGTCGCGGCTGGGCGGCGTACTGCGGCATCCGCAGACTCCTCGCGCATCAGGCACGGCTCCGAAGAGAGTTCGCCAAACTCACAACCCCCCGTGCGGCGCTGGTTATTCGCCGCGCGATGGGCGTGACCGACGGCAGCTCCCTCGATCTTGAGCTGGCCGCCCGCGAATTCGATGTACTTGAGTGCGCCCGCCTGGACCTCCGGGCGTTATCGCTCTCGCATGTGCACCGGTCCGTGGCGACCGATCGCCTCGGCGCTCGCGTTGCCCGAGCTCTGCACCGTCGACTATCCACCTGCATGGCGCTGTTCACGCGCCACCTCGCTATGTGTTGCCCCGCGGCCACCCGCCGCAGGGTGCGAGGAGTCTGACCGGCCTGACCTGACGACAGGCCGCACCAGGCCCCTGCCCTTCGGCTGACACCGAAGCGGTAGGGGCCTTTTCCATGCCCCGACACGGCCACCCGCGCCGGCCGGGGCTTCGTCATGCCCTGGCGCGCCCGCCGATCCGCGATACCGCACGCCCATCTCCCTGTTGTGTACATGCCAAGGAACCTCCATGTCTTCGTCCTGCTCCGCCATCACGCCCGCCCTGATTTCCCAGGCCCGTACCCCCAAGCCGCTGCCCGCCCTGACCGGCGTCGGCAAGCTCGACCGGGGCCGCGTCGCCACCGAGGAGATCCTGAACGGACTTGAGGGCATCGCGCTGTCCGTCTCCCGCAAGCGCGCCCAGCAGATGGAAGGCGACAGCCACCAGGCCGCCCAGGACATCGCCCAGGAGATGCGTCTCTCGTTCTGGCGCGCCCTCAACGACTGGGACGTGGACGCCCCCAACACCGCCACCTTCACGAGCTACGCCTTCCAGCGCGCCAAGCTCGACGGCCGCTCGGCGGCCACCCGCGAGATCGCCCCCGGCATGCCGCGCGACTCGGTGGCCAGCTTCATGGGCGCGCTCACCCGCAACGGCGGCGACTTCGCTGCTGCCAAGCAGGAGCTGACCGGCCACCCCGATACCAAGCGTCGCTTCTCATCGCAGCAGGCCGACCTCGTGGCCTCCGCCTTCGCCCGGCCGGTGCCCATCGAGAGCGTGTCCGAGAGCGCGCTCGCCGCCTCCCACGCCCAGGACCCGGACGTCCTGGTCGAGTACACCGCGCTGGGCACCACGCCCCGCATGCCACGGCTTCACATCGTCGTGTCGAACGGGCGGGAGGTGGTGGCCGGGGCGACGACGGCCGGCTGGTGCACCGACCTCCAGCCCTCCCTTGCCCTGAACCCGCTCGCGCTGTCGCGCGACGCCGTCCGCTGTAAGGGCGTCAAGGTCACTGGCGCCAAGCGCGGCAAGCACGCCACCGGAGCGATCATCGACCACCGCGCCGAGACCGAGACCAGCGACCGCTTCACCGCTGCCGCTCGAATCAAGGCCGCCGAACTGCTGGCGAGCATGTCCCCGACCGAGGCCGCCATCGCCCGCGCAGCCTTCGGATTCGACGGGCCGCCGATGCTCACCGACGCCGGAAAGCTCGACGCCACCGCGATAGCCGAAGCCCTCGGCAAGACCCCCGGCACCGTCAAGGCCACCTGGTCGCGGGCCCTGAAGAAGCTCCGTGCCGCCGCGTGAACGCCCCTGTTAACCGCCCCGCCTCAAGCCTTCCGAACCCCACGGAAAGGACCCCGCGATGAAGTCCCCAGTCGGAACCCACGAGCTGACCGGCGGCGCACAGCTGCACGTCTACGCCGCCCAGGACGACCGGTACCGCCTGGAGATCACCCGTGGGGAGGAGAGCGTCACCTACGACTGCGGGCACTCCGCCCGCCAAGTCCACGCCATCCTGGCCCTGCTCAGCTGACGAGGAGAGAGACCATGATTGAGACCACCGAGCACAAGGCCACCCTCACGCCGCGATTCGGCTCCGTCGTCGCCGTCCGCAACGATCGCATGGGCGCGGTCCTGGCCCTGTCCGCCGGGGCCGAGACCGCCCGGCCGGCCAAGCTCAACGCCGAGCAGTGCCGCGAGCTGTCCGCCTACCTCGCCCGCCAGGCCACCGCGCTGGAGGGAACCGAGAAGGTCGAGTGGGTCTCCGTCCCGACGAGCCGTCAGGCCGCAGGCGCTTCCTCGCCCGGACTGTACGACCGGCCAACCCCGCGACCCCTGGCCGGCATCGACTCGCACTGGGAGGCCCGGTGACCCGCACCGAAGCCCTCACCCTCGCCCAGAAGACCGTCACCGAGATGTCCACCAACGCCCGGGGCTACCAAGACGGTTGCCCCTTCGAGGCCCGCGTGAGCGCCGTGCTCCGCCTGGCCGAGTTCCTGATGACCGGAGAGAACCCCGATGACGACCGCACCTGAGCAGCCGACCGTGTACGTGGACGAGCAGCGGTTCCCCTGCAAGTACGACGGCCCCGCCGACTTCGCCCGCCTGCACATCGACGCTGAAGGCGACATCGGCCTCCTCGTCCGCTCCGGCGACCCGAACGCCAACCCCGCCTCCATCTATCTGAACCCCGAAGTCGCCGAATCCCTGGGCCAGTCCCTGGTCAACGTGGCGGCGCGCTCGCGTGTCATCGCCGAGGAGATCCGCCGCGTCCAGGCCCAGGAAGCCGAAGCCGCGCGCCGCCTCGGTGAGATGGAAGCCGCCCGCCAGGCCGAGGAAGCCCGCCAGGCCGGAACCCCCTTCATGGTGGCCGGCGGCTCCACCTCTCCCGCTGCCCTTCCGCAGACCGCGCTCGCGGACACGCTGGTCCGCCAGAGCACTGCCACCGTCGGGGCCCAGGTTCCTTCCTTCGCGGACACGATGCTGCCGCAGAGCGACAACACCGCCGAGCGCGAGCGCGCGTTCCTGCGGGCGAGTGAACTGCTCGGCCCGGACGCCGGAGTCGCGGCGCGCATCGCCATGGCGAACTACCTCCTCCAAGGCGGCCACCAGTGACCCCGCCCGTGATCCATGCCGTCGTCCACCAGGCCGCCCGCGCCTATGAGGCCCGCACCCCCGCAGGCGAGCGCGTCATCGTCATCGAGACCGAGCACTCCTCACCCGGCCAGCTCACCCGAACGGTCGTCCCCCTCCCGGAGCACGTCGCACTCGCCCTCGCCACCGACATAGAGAGCGTCGGATGGTGATCTCCACTTGACCCACCACGAAGGCCCCCGGCCGGCACTGCTCGCACAGTGCTGACCGGGGGCCATTTCTTCGTTTCAGGCCGCCTTTGCAGGCTTCTCCTGTTCCTCTTCCCAAGCTTGGGGCTTCGCCCACTCGATCCGGATGCGGCCGGTAGTCCGCTGGCCGGAGTAGTCCGCCTGCCGAAGGTGCACAGCCTTAATGGCCAGCCGGATGAGCTGACCTCGGAAGTGGTCGTCGGACCGCTCCCAAAGTTCCTGCGCAGCAGTAGGGTTGGTCAGCACAGAGAGGTCGGCAACAGGTTGTGCGATGGTCTCCCACGTCTTCTTGGCCTCTGCGACAGCGGTCACGGCTTCCCGGCGGAGTCGGGCGAACGTTAGCTCTCCCTCGGCCCCGTCGTAGGCACCTGCCGCGAACACACGGTCCAGGCGTTTGACGCCCTCCTCGGCGCCCTTGAGTGTGGCCCTGGCCTCTCGCTCCGCGTTGCTCTCCTCGGGCTGCGACAGCGTCACCCATCCCTCCGCGACGGCAACCATCGTGGGGTCCATGGGGTCCTTCGCTGCCACTCGCTTCTTCCACTCGGCCCAGACGTACTTGATCACACTGTCCCGGAGAATGCTGACAGGGGCGGGACAGGGGCCACCAGCTATGTGCCGGGAGCACCGGAACGAAGTCCCGACAGACGTGGAGTTACCTTTGCAGCCCTCGCACCTCACGCTGCCTGCGAGCGGGTTCGGTGCTGCCGGCTGCTCGTCCTCGGAGATCTCTGGGCGCTGATGTCCTGCCGCCATACGGCGAGCCTTGTCCCATGTAGCCTGCGGGATCGGTTCCACCCCTTCGGCGAACACGCTGACCTTCTCGCCCTTCGGATTCCGCCAGATCTCATGTCGCCCGTTGACGCGGATGGTCTGCCACCCGAGGTAGACAGGGTTCCGAAGAATCGTCCCGATTGTGCTCCCGAGCCACGCATCGCCTCTTGGAGCTGCAATCCGGTCCGCTGTCAACGCCATAGCGATCTTCCGGTGGGGCCGCCCCTTGGCCGCCTCAGCGAAGATGCGCTCGTAGATCGGCCAACGCTTGGTGTGATGCAGCTTTCGCGTCTTCGGGTCTACTCGAAGGCCATCCGGTGCAGCGGAGAGCCACATCCCCATTTCGCGCTGCACAGCCTTGGTGCCGGTTACCTTGTAGGACAGAAGGTCGCTGTACTCTTTCGCGTCCTCAGCTTTGTTGATGATGTACTTCCGGTCCCTCGGTTCGGCCGAGTCCAACCGGTCGTAGTCAAAGACGATGCGCTTTCCTTCGTCCATGACCCGGAGTACGTCACCCGCACCACGCCGCGAATATCGCGAGGAATCGAAGACCCAAAGTGCCTGAGACTCGTCTTCCAAGAGTGCGCTGACGGCGCTCTCGAATTTGGGACGGGTCTTGCTCCGGTAGGCGGACTGGTTTTCACGCCAAATCTTCCGGATTTCAAAGTTCTCAGTGTCGGCCCATTTGCGCCCACGCTCTTCCTGAGCGTCCATGGACAGCTCTCGCCGGTAGTCGCCCTCGCGGATCACCTGGGACTTCCGGAGATACAGGTCCACCAGCGGCTTTTCAGGAGCCATACGTCGATCGTGTCCTCCCCGGTCGGAACCCGCACCCGGAGAGGTGCAACCCTGGTTACCCGACCTGGGTCGGCACGTCGACCAGGTCGTGCGCGTCGGCCGGCTCGGTCCAGATCTCCCGGCCGCCCGCTCCGGCGACCGCCTCGGTCAGGATCGAGCGGGGCAGCGAGCGCGGGGCGCGCAGCAGGAACTCGTCCACCGTCGCGTCCGGCAGCGGGTGGGTCTGCAGCGAGACGATGCTGATCCGCAGCGCGGCCAGCGCGGTGCAGACGGCCGCCAGCGAGCCGGGCGCGTCCGAAACGGTGGCCCGCAGCCGCCAGAGCCGGGTCTGCTCGGGCAGCGCCGCGGCGGGTTCGAGCTGCCCGGCCTGCCCGGGGCCGGGGTCGGCCAGTGGATCGGGGCCCGGCGGCGCGTGCGGATGGCGGTGTGCCCACCAGCTGTGGAACACCGCCGTGGCGAGCAGTGCGGCGGCCGAGACGGCCAGCAGCACCGGGCCGTCGTGGCCGTGCACCACCACGTTGGCCACCAGGTCGGCGGTGGCCACCGCGAGGAAGACGGCGGCGAGCTCCACGGTCGAACGGCGCCAGCGGTCCGAGCGGGCCTGCCGGCGCTGGGCCCGGGAGGGCCGCGCGGCCGCCTGGCCGGGGTGCTGGCCGGGGTGCTGGTCGGGCTGCTGGTCGGGGTCCCGGCTGGAGTGCTGGTCGGGGTGCTGGGCAGAGAACGGCGATCGAGTCATGTCCCCACCATGACGCGCTGGTGTTTCACGATCACGAATCTGTTATGACCGCCCGGTTAATGTCTGCCGGGCGGCGAAGGAGGCTGGTCAGGCTACTGTCGGGTAGTCAGATCACCTGCGGCGGAGCGGACTTCGGCCAGCAGGACGGTCAGATCCGCCTCCGTGGTGGCGGCGTTGAGCAGGCAGGCGCGCATCGCCTCCCGCCCGGCCAGCACGGTGCCGGTGACGAAGGCCCGCCCGCGTCGCTGCACCGCGAGCGGCAGCGCCTGGTTGAGCCTGTTCAGCTCGGCCGGTGGCAGCCGTGCCGGACGGGCCCGGAAGGCCACGATCGAGGTCTCCACCGGGGCCAGCAGCTCCAGCTCCGGATCCGCCTCGACCAGCTCGCCGAGCCGCCGGGCCAGCCGGGTGCAGTGCGCGATGTCGGCCGCCAGGCCCTCGCGGCCCCGGTGCGCGATGGTGGCCCAGACCTTGAGCGCGCGGAACGGGCGGGTCTGCTCGGTGCCGTACTCGGAGAACCAGCCGAACCCGTCGCCCTCCTCGTCCCGCAGGTAGGCGGGCACCAGGCTGAAGGTGCCGCGCAACTGCTCGGCGTCGCGCAGCAGGGCGCAGCCGCAGTCCACCGGCACGCCGAGCCACTTGTGCGGGTCCAGGGCCAGCGAGTCGGCCCGCCCCAGGCCCGCGTAGCGGTGCGCGATCCCGGGGTCGAGCACCCCGAAGGCCCCGTACGCGCCGTCGATGTGCAGCCAGAGTCCCTCCTCGGCGCAGAGGTCGGCGATCGGCTCGAAGCGGTCCACCGCGCCGGTGTTGACCGTCCCGGCCGAGGCGACCACCAGGAACGGCAGCCGGCCGGCCGCCCGGTCCTCGGCGACGGCCGCGCGCAGCGCCTCGACGTCCAGCCGCCCCTCGGTGTCCCCGGGCAGCACCCGCAGCTGCCGGCTGCCCAGGCCCAGCAGCTCGGCCGCCTTGCGGACGCAGGAGTGGGTCTCCCCGCTGACGTAGCCGACCAGCGGCGGCAGCCCGGCCAGCCCCTCGGCCCGCACGTCGTGTCCGGCCCTGGCGGCCGCGCGGTTGCGCGCGGCGGCCAGGCAGACGATGGTCGCCATCGAGGTGCCGGAGGTCAGCAGCCCGCCGCCGCCAGGGCCCTCCCCGCCGCCCCGCGGGCCGTGCGGGAACCCGACCAGCTCGGCCAACCAGCGCACCACCGCCCGCTCCAGGTGCACGTCGGCATGGTCACCGCCCGCCGAGCTCGGGTTCATCGCGGCGGCGGCCAGGGTGGCCAGCACCCCGGCGGGGGCCGGCGCCGAGTTCACCCAGCCGAAGAAGCGCGGGTGCCCGTTGCCCATCGGCGCGGGCATCACCTCGCGCTCGATCACCCGCAGCAGCTCGTCGAGGCCGCGCCCGGCGCCCGGCAGCGGCGCGTCCAGCAGCCGGGCACGTGCCGCGGGGTCCATCGGCTGCCAGACCGGCCGCTCCGGCACCGCGGCCAGGTAGTCGGCGACCAGGTCGGCGGTGGCGCGGGCGGCATCGCGAAAGGGCAGCTCAGGCATGGCGCCGATGCTACGCGGGAGCCGCGCGGCGGTGGTTCTCGGGGGAGCGGGCGCTCCCGCCGCAGAACGGGCCGCCGGCGGCGAAGGCCCGCTCGGCGAAGCGCGCGCCGATCCGGCGGTGGGTGGCGGCGTCCGGGTGCAGGCGGTCGGGCAGCGGCAGCTCGGCGGCGTCGGCTTCGCCGTAGAGCTCGCGGCCGTCCAGGTAGTGCAGGTTCGGGTCCTCGGCGGAGCGCTGCGCCACGATCCGGGCCAGCTCCTCGCGGATCACCCGCAGGGTCAGCTTCCCGCCCGCGCACTCCGCCGGGTCGCCCGCCGCCGTGAACCGCAGTCGTCCGGCGGCGAGTTCGCCGAGGTCCGTCGCGCTGGGGCCGGGCGTCTCTTCGTGGATGGGGCAGAGGATCGGCGACACCACCAGGAGCGGCGCGGTGGGGTGCCCGTCACGGACCGTGTCCAGGAAGCCGTGCACGGCGGGGGTGAAGGCGCGCAGGCGCATCAGGTCGGTGTTGACCAGGTTGATGCCGATCTTGACGCTGATCAGGTCGGCGGGCGCGTCCCGGATGGCCCGGGCGGTGAAGGGGTCGAGCAGGGCGCTGCCGCTCAGTCCGAGGTTGACCAGCTCCACGCCGCCGAGCGAGGCGGCGAGCGCGGGCCAGGTGGTGCTCGGGCTCGCCGCGTCGGAGCCGTGGCTGATCGAACTGCCGTGGTGCAGCCAGGTCCTGCCGCCCCGGGCGGGAACGGGCTGGACGGGGGCGTCGGTGCGCAGCGCGATCAGCTCGGTGATCTCGTTGTGCGGCAGCCAGATCTCGATGTCCTTGGCGCCCTCGGGCAGGCCGCTGAAGCGCAGCGTGGCGGGCTCCCCGGCGCGGAGCTCGCAGGCGCCGGTGGCCAGGTCGATGGTCGCGGTGTTGCCGCCGCTCGCCGTTGGCCCGGCCGGCCAGGCGCCCGTCGACGAGCAGGTCGTACACGCCGTCCGGGCGCGGCGGGGCGCCCGGGTGGACGCGCTTGGTGGGCACCGCGTCGAGCTCGATCGCGGTGGCCCGAGTGCGGAAGGCCAGCCGGACCCCGGAGGGCTGCGACTCCGCCATGGCCAGCAGCGGGTCGGCGAACTGGGCGCGGGCGCGGGCGGGCAGCCGGTGCGGCATGATGCCGTGCTCGGTGTGCTCCAGGTCCAGGGCGCCGCGCAGCAGGCCGGGGGTGATGGGCGTGCTGATCCAGTGCCGCTCGGTCTGCGTGCTCTCGTCCTGCGTGCTGTCGGTGCACATGGGTATCGGCCTGCCGATCGGGGTTCGCGGATGGTGCTGCGTCAGGGCGCGGGCCAGTTCCGCAGCAGGGCGTCGAGCGCGTCCAGGGTCCGTGACCAGGTCTCCTGGGTGTCGGGGGCGCTGTGGCTGAAGCCGCCCCCCATCTCCAACGTCACGTACCCGTGGAAGACGCTGCCCAGCAGCCGGACCGCGTGGGTCTGGTCCGGTTCCGCCAGGTCGTAGCCGCGCAGGATCGCCCGGGTCATCTGGGCGTGCCGCACCCCGGCGCTGGCGGCCGCCGTCGCCGGGTCGAGCCTGAACTGGGCCGCGGTGTAGCGGCCGGGGTGTTCATGGGCGTAATCGCGGTAGACGTTCGCGAGGGCGGTCAGCGCGTCCTTGCCGGCCCGACCGGCCAGGGCGTCGGCCGCCCGGTCAGCCAGTTCCTCCAGGGCGAGCAGGGCGATCCTGGTCCGCAGGTCGTGGGAGTTCCGTACGTGCGAGTAGAGGCTCGCGACCTTGACGTCGAACCGCCTGGCCAGCGCCGAGACGGTCACCTGCTCGAACCCGACCTCGTCGGCCAGCTCCGCCCCGGCTCGGGTGAGGCGTTCCGTCGTCACTCCTGCTCGTGCCATGGCCTTCTCCTCAATCCTCGTGGCCAACTATATATTTGCCTAAAACCTTTAGGCAAATTAGCCTGCACTTATGGAGTCACTGACCGAAGAAGAGATCCGTGCCGCGTTCGTGAACTGCACCAAGGGCGAGGCGAAGCGACTGTCCGTCCCGCGCGACCTGGCCGACCGCCCGTGGGCCGACCTGGACTACCTCGGCTGGCGCGACCCGCAGGCCCGTGACCGGGCCTACCTGGTCACCGTGCTGGAGGGCCGCCCGACCGCCCTCGCGCTGCGCGGCCCCGGCTCGACCGTCCGGCAGGCCCGGCGCAGCCTCTGCTCGCTCTGCCTGACCGCCCACACCGGCGGCGTCTCGCTGATGGTCGCCCCCAAGGCGGGCCGGGCCGGCCAGCAGGGCAACTCGGTCGGCGCCTACCTCTGCGACGACCTCGCCTGCTCGCTCTACGTCCGGGGCAAGAAGGACGCGGGCGCCGGCGCGCGGCTGCCGGAGTCGCTCACCGTGGAGGAGAGGATCCAGCGGACCTTGGCGAACGTCGCCGACTTCATCGCCAAGGTCACCGCCTGAACCAGGGCCCCCGGTCCAGGCGGTGACCCTGAGCGGTCCAGGCGGTGACCTTGAGCGGTCCAGGCGGTGACCTTGAGCGGCAGCTCCTAGTCCAGCGAGCCGGACAGGTGGGCCGAGGAGCGGCAGTCGCGGGCCAGCTCCTGGTCGGTCAGCTTCGCGCAGAGCCGCCCGGCGGCGCCCGCGTCCGTGTAGTTGACCGTGTAGTAGCTGACCATGCCGTCCACGCACGCCTTGCGCTGCCAGCTGTCGGCCGCGCTCGCGCACTGCTGGCCCACCCAGTCCTCGCGGTCCAGGTTGTACTTCATGGTCCGCGAGCCGACCCCGCGGCTGCAGTCGCCAGAGCCGCCGCTCGCCTGGGCGTTCAGGCACCACTTGAGCGCCTGGGCGTAGACCTCGGGGTGGTCCGGGTAGTCGTGCGAGGAGAGGAAGAAGGTCGGCGCGTAGAAGTAGCAGGCCGACTGGAAGAGCGCGGGCTGCTCGGGGCAGGGGTAGAGCGGCTCGGCGGCCAGCTTGTCGGCGGGCAGCTGCGCCTTGGCGTTCTCGTCCTCCTCGTCGGGGCCGAAGAGCTGCATGAACAGGCCCTCGGAGCAGGTGATGATCCGGCTCTGCGAACCGAACTTGCTGCACAGGTCGCGGGCGGCGGGCACGTTCTGCTTGGTGACGAACATCGTGCCGTGGCCCACGCCGTGCACGCACGGGCCGGCCATCTGCGGCTGGCAGAGCTTGAGCAGGTCGGTGCCCGGGTCGCTGGAGGCGGCGAGCATCTCCTCGACCGCGCCGTGCAGGTAGCCCTCCGCGCAGGTGTCGTGCGGGAAGGAGAGCACCTTGGCGAAGTCGTGGTCGTAGCGCTTGACCGCCGCGTGCCCCAGCTCGTGCGCGATCGGGTGGCAGAACCGCACGGTGTACGGCTTCGCCTTGGAGATCCTGTCCAGGTCGGCCAGCGCGACGCCGGGGTCGGTGGCCGCCATCTCGGCCATCAGCTTGTTCCGCAGGGTGCTGCGGGTCCACACCGCGGGGTCGCCGGTGGGGGAGGCGGAGGCGGCGGCCTGCCGGCCCGCGGCGACCTGCCCGGCCCGGCCCGCGGTGGGTACGGCGGCCGGGGTCCAGTTCGTGACGGCCAGCGCGCCGAGGCCCAGTGCCCCGAGCAGGACCGCGGTGATGATGGCGAAGACGCGCGGGTGCATGCGGCTCAGCACTCCTGGTGGGTGGACGGCTACGGACCGTCTCACATCCTCACCCGGAGGCGGCCGAACACCGCTCCCGGTTGGTCCATCCGGTGTGTCGCCGTGGCACCATGCCAGGACACCCTTCGGCCGTCTGGAGTACACGCATGGCAACCACCGCTGACCTGGCCTTCCGCCCCGCGACCGCGCGCGACATCCCGGCGCTGGTCGAGCTGGTCGAGTCCGCCTACCGCGGCGACGCGAGCCGGGTGGGCTGGACCACCGAGGCGGACCTGCTGGACGGGCAGCGCACCGACCCGGACTCCGTCGCCCAGGCGCTGGCCCGCCCCGACACCCGGGTGCTGCTGGCCGAGCGGGCCGGCACCGGCGAGCTGCTCGCCTGCTGCACGGTGGAGCGGCGGGGCGGTGGGGCCTACTTCGGGATGTTCTCGGTCCGGCCCGCCCAGCAGGGCGGCGGGGTGGGCCGGCTGGTGCTCGCCGAGGCCGAGCGGATCGCCCGGGAGGAGTGGGGCGCCACCGAGCTGGAGATGACGGTGATCGTGCAGCGCGCCGACCTGATCGCCTGGTACGAGCGCCGCGGCTTCAACCGCACCGGCGAGCTGTCGCCGTTCCCCTACGGCGACCCGAGCTTCGGCCTGCCCAAGCGCCCCGACCTGGCCTTCGAGCGGCTGGTCAAGGCGCTCTGAGCCGACCGGGCCCGGGCCCGGCCCAGCGCCCCGCCCGGTGCTACCGCGAGGTCGCCTCGGTGGCGGCCGCCGGGGTGAACGGGCGCCCGTCCAGGGTCCAGTGCGGGTCGGGCGCGATCTGCAGCGCCGCGTAGACGTGGGCCGCCACGTCCACGTGGCGCACCGGCAGCACCTGGCCGCCGGGCGGCAGACCGGGGCCGCTGGCGGCCACCCAGGCGGTGCGCTCCAGCGTGCTGCGCCCGCCGTGGCCGCCCTGGTCGACGTGGCCGTGGTCGGTCACCACGATCACCGTCCACTCCTCCTCGGCGTACTCGGGGCGGGCCCGCAGCGCGGCCAGCAGCCGGCCGAGGCGGGCGTCGGCGGCCTCGATCGAGCGGCGGTACTCGGCGCCGCAGCCCAGGAAGTGCGCCGTCTCGTCCACCGCGCCCAGGTAGACGAAGGTCGCCTGCGGGTCGTCGTCGCCGGTCAGCACGGTGACCGCCTCGGCGGTGGCCCGCTCGTCGCAGACCTCCCAGGCCTCGGGGGTGTCCTCCAGCGGCGCGATGTAGGCCAGCCGGCCCGGGGCGGCGAAGAGCGGGCCGCCCTGGCGGGCCAGGAAGAGCGGCTCCCAGCCGCCGACCGCGAAGGTGCGCCGCCGGTGCGTCTCGGCCAGCCGGGTGGTGAAGTCCGGGAAGACGTCCAGCCGGTTGCCGCCCAGGTGGTTGCCGAAGACGCCGTGCTTGGCGACCGTGACCCCGGTGACGATGGTCGCCCAGCACGGCCCCGACATGGTGGGCGTGGCCTCGTCGACCTCGACGGGGGCCAGGAAGCCGTCCGCCGCCACCGCGTCCAGGTGCGGGGTCGCCAGCTCGGGCAGCAGGTCGAGGCGGACGCCGTCGATGCCGACGACCAGGACGCGGCGCGGGCCGGCGGGCCAGAGGCTGGACACGGGGGACTCCGATCGTTCAGGTGCGGGAGCGGTCGGGTCGAAGGCGCGCGGCCGACCGGACCAGAACCGAACCCTAGCCGTCCCGAACCGGCGACCGGCACCTGGGCCGCAGGTCAGCGGGCGGGCGGCGGGCGGGCGGCGGGCGGGCGGTGGCGCGCGGTGGCGCGCGGTGCGGTGCGACGTGACACGCGCCGGGGCCCGGCCGCACTCGGCGGCCGGGCCCCGGGCGGGCGGGAGGCGTCAGGGGCGGATCCGCACCACCTGCGGGTCGTGGTCGCTGGACTGCACCGCGAACTCGCTGTTGATGTGCACCACGTCGTACTGGGCGCTGCCGATCGAGGGGCTGACCAGGATGTGGTCCAGCACCTGCGAGTTGCCGTCGTAGACGTAGGAGTACTGCTTGGTCTCGGGCAGCTCGTTCACCAGGTCGTCCAGCTTGTCGCCCTTGGTGAGGGCGGCCAGCGCCGGCGAGAACTGGTAGTCGTTGAAGTCGCCGAGCGAGACCACGTCGGCCTGCGGGTCGGCGGCCTCCAGCTGATCGACGAACGCCCCCTCGACCTGGGCCTGCTGCAGGCGCTGCGCGTCCGAGCTGCGGGCCGGCGGCTGGAAGCGGCTGTCGTAGGGCTGGTCGGCCAGCTTGGCGGTCCAGTGGTTGGCGATGATGAAGAGCTTCTTGCCGCGGAAGCTGAACTGGCCCACCAGCGGCTTGCGGCTCGCGGTCCAGGCCGCGTCGGCCGGGTCGATCCGGCCGGGGGAGGCGGTCAGCTCGGTGCCCGCGCCGTGGCCGGTGACGCCGACGGCGGTGGTCGAGGTGCCGCCGGGGATGTCGGTGAAGCTGATCCGGTCCGGGTTGAAGAGGAAGACCTGGCGGATGTTGCCGCCGGGCTGGCCGCCGTCCTGGCCGTCCACCGGGTCGATCGAGCGCCAGTCGTAGGTCGGGCCGCCGGCCGCCTTGATCGCGGCGACGAACTTGGCCACGGTGGCACTGGCGTCCACCGTGCCGTCGTTGGTGGCACCGCTGTTGTCCTGGATCTCCTCCAGCGCCACCACGTCGGGCGAGCGCAGGTTGGTCACCACGCCCTGCGCCAGGCCGGCGAACTTGGCCGCCGAGTCGCTGGGCGCGAGGTTCTCCACGTTGTAGGTGGCGATGGTGGCCTGGTTGTCGCTCGCCTGCGGGGCGACCTGGCGCTGCAGGTGGTTGTCCTGGAGCGCGCCGAGCTGGGTGGCCACCAGGGTGTAGCCGCCGGCGTACTGGTTGTAGTCCAGCGGGCCGACGGTGGCCCCGGTCAGCCGGTCGCCGACGTTCGCCGAGGGGAAGGGCTGCTGGGCGGTGGGGACCAGCGACTGGATCTGCAGCCGGCCGCCGTTGGGCTCCTGGTACGACTCGTAGAGCGTGCCGCCGCGGGCCGAGCGCTGGTCGCCCGGGTCGGCGTCCACCCACAGCTCGCTGTACGCGTCGGTGGCGCCGACCACCCGGGTGTTGTCCACCTCGACCCGCATGCCCTCCAGCGACTCGTAGAAGTCCAGCGCGTACTTCTCCGGCTGCAGGGTCAGGCTCTCGATCGAGGCGCTGCCGTTCTGCGGGGCGTAGCGGCCGGGGATGTCACCGCCGTTGATCTTCACGGCGGTGGGCAGCGCGTTGCCCGAGGAGAGGACCGTGACGGTCGGCTTGGTCAGCTCGGTGACCGACTGGTAGCCGTCGGCGTAGTCCGGGTAGTACTCGCTCACCTTCGCGTCCACCAGCACCGAGTCGCCCACCGCGACCTTCGGGGTGCTGCCGGTGTAGACGAAGACCCCTTCGCTGGTGCGCGGGTCGCGGTCCGGGTTCGGGTCCTGGAACCAGAAGCCCTTGGACGAGCCGTAGCTGCGGATCCCGGTGACGATGCCGGGCACGCCCTGCACGCTCTGGCCGTTCAGCGGGGATATCCGGGTGGTGCCCTGGATGTCGTGGATCCGGACCTGGCCTGCGCCGGCGGCACCGGCGGCGACGGCCGGCAGCGCGGCGAGCACGAGGGAGGCGACGACGGCACTGGGCAGCACGGCGGCGCGCAGCACGGAGCGGCGCGAGGGGCGGGCGAAGGAAGCGGTGGACACCGGGACGGGGCTCCTCGACGGTCGGCGGGTGAGGTCGACTACTCGCGTAGACCACGGTCCGCGCGAGTGCCTCGGCGGGCGACGATACGCGCGTAGAAAACCACCGGACAAGGTCCGTGCAGTGAACTCTTGACCACTCGTCAGCGTCCTGCCGCTCCGCCCGTCAGCGCCCGGCAGCTCCGCACCGTGACGGGTCGTGGTGGGTCGTGACGGATCCTGGTGGGTCGTGGTGGGTCGTGGTGGGTCGTGACCGTCGCGGCGGCGCGCGGCGGGCCCGCCGCGCGGCCCCCTTGCAGGCGCGCCTGGGCGGGCGCCTCAGCAGGCCGCCGACAGCCCGGTCGGGCGCGGCGACAGCGCCGCCTCGATCCGCTCCGCCTCCGGGACGCCGAGCCGGCGGGCCAGGGTCAGCGCCTGCCGCAGCCGCGTCCGGCCCTCGCAGGGGCGCCCGGCCGCCAGGTCGCCGCGGCCCAGGCCGCTGAGCGCGCGCACCTCCTCCAGCGGCGAGCCGGCCGCCAGCGCGCAGGTCAGCGCGGCGGCGAACTCGCCCTGCGCCCCGGCCAGGTCGCCGGTGGTGGTCAGCAGCCGGCCGAGCAGGTTGCGCACCTCCGCCTGGCCGGCCTGGTCGCCGCGCTCCTGGCAGAGCGCCAGGGCCTGCCCGAGGCGGTCGGCGGCGCCTTGGTGGTCGCCGGTGGAGAGCAGCGCGTCGCCCAGGTAGGCGAGCACCCGGGACTCGCCGAGCAGGTCGCCCTGTTCGCGGTAGAGCCCCAGCGCCTGGCCAAGGCTGGCCACCGCCTGGGCGTGGCGCCCGGTGGCCTGCTGCAGCACGCCCAGGTACGCGCCGGTGTTCATCCGACCGCGCGCCTCGTCCAGCTCGCGGTACATCAGGCCGGCCCGCTCCAGGTCGCGTTCGGCCGCGTCGTACTGCCCGGTGACCAGCCGCACCGCGCCCAGCGCCATCAGCGCGTTGGCGTGGCCGATCCGGTTGCCCAGGCCCTGGTAGAGGGTCAGTGCCTGCTGGTGGGTCAGCTCGGCCGCCTGGTAGCGGCCCGTGAGCTGCTGCAGCGAGCCCAGGCTGGCCAGCGCGTACGCCTCGCCCGGCCGGTCGTCGCGGTCCCGGCACAGCTCCAGCGCCAGGTGCAGGCTCGCCTCGGAGGCGGTCAGGTCGCCGGTCAGCTGCTGGATCAGGCTCAGCTCGCTGAGCGCCGCCGTCTGCCCCGTGCGGTTGCCCAGCCGGCGGAAGAGCGCCAGGGCCAAGGTGGCGTGCTCGGTGGCCTCGGCGTAGTCGCCGGTGATCCGGCCCAGGATGCCCAGCTGGCAGAGCGACTCGGCCTCGCCGGGCCGGTCGTTCGCGCCCCTGGCCAGGGTGAGCGCCTGGGCGAAGTACTCCCTGGCCCGGCCGTTGTCCCCGAAGGTGCGCTCCATCGCGCCGAGCTGGATCAGCACCGCGGCCTGCCCGCTCGGCTCGTCCAGGCTCCGGAACAGCTCCAGCGCCTGGCGCAGGTGCTCGGCGCCGGCCTCGTGCTCGCCGGTGAGCCGCTGGAAGGTGCCCAGGTGGATGAGTGCCTGGGCCTGGCCCAGCCAGTCGCAGGTGAGTTGGGCGGTCTCCAGCGCGATCTCGTGCAGGGCGCGGGCCTGGCTCCAGTGGCCCTGGGCGCGCAGCAGGTCGTGCAGCGCGGCCGGCAGCCACACGGCGTGCCGCGGGTACCCGTGGCGGGCCGCGTGCTCCACCGCGGCGCGCAGGTTGCCGCGCTCGGTGCGCAGCCAGGCCATCGCCGCGCCCTCGGTGGGCAGCTCGGCGCCGTCGGGCCGCTCCGGGCAGTTGATCGCCAGGTGCCGGCCGGCCTCGATGGCCAGCGCCAGGTAGCCGTCGAGCAGCCGGCCCACCGCGGCGTAGCGGGTGGCCTGGTCGTCCTCGGCGCTCAGCGCCCTGGCGTGCTCGCGGATCAGGTCGTGCATCCGGTAGCGGCCGCGCACCGGCTCGTCGACCAGGTGGTGGTCCTCCAACTCCTCCAGCAGCCGGCGCGCGGTGGCCAGGTCGCCGCCGTCCAGTGCGGCGGCGGCCCGGGCGTCGAAGTGGTCACCGGGATGGAGGCCGAGCCGGCGGAAGAGCCGGCGCTGCGCGGGCGTCAGGTCCCGGTAGGAGAGGTCGAAGGCGGCGGCCACCGAGACGTCCTCGGCGCGCAGCGCGCCCAGCCGGCCCGCCGCGGCCGCCAGGTCCGGCACCAGGTCGGCCACCGACCAGGCCCGCCGGTGCCGCAGCCGGGCCGCGGTCAGGTGGATCGCCAGCGGTAGGTAGCCGCAGAGCCGCACCACCTCCTTCACCGCCGCCTGCTCGGGGGCCAGATCGGGGCGCCCCGCCGTGGCGGTGAAGAGCGCGGCCGCCTCCTCGGGCGGCAGCACCCCCAGGGTGATCGGCACCGCGTCGCCCAGCGCCGGCAGCCGCCGCCGGCTGGTGACCAGCACCAGGCTGCCCGGGGTGCCGGGCATCAGCGGGCGGACCTGCTCGCTGCTGCGGGCGTCGTCCAGCAGCAGCAGCATCCGCCGCCCGGCCAGTCGGCTGCGCCACAGGTTGGCCCGCGCGTCCAGGTCCCGCGGTATCTGCTGCGGGGAGACGCCGATGGTGAGCAGCAGCGCGGTGAGCGCGTCCGCGGGCTCGACGGCGGGGGTGCCAGGGGTGTGGGCGTGCAGTGGCAGGAAGATCTGCCCGTCCGGGAAGTCGGCCGCCAGCCGGTGCGCGGCGTGGATCGCCAGCGCGCTCTTGCCCACCCCCGGCATCCCGTCGACCGCGTGGATGCCGACCACCTGGCCGTCGGAGCTGCCCGCGCGGCAGGCGGTGAGCAGCCGCTCCAGCTCCTCGCAGCGCCCGGTGAACCCGGCCACGTCCCGGGGCAGCCCGGCCCCGGCGGCCACCGCGGCGGGCGCCGCGGCGGGCGCCGGCGGGGCGGGGGCGGCGCTCCTGGCGGGCTCCGGGGCCTGCCGCTGCGGCGGCACCATGGGCAGGCCGGCGCCGACCTCGGCCCGCAGGATCTCCTGGTGCGCGGCCCGCACGCTGGGTCCCGGCTCGATGCCGAGCTCCTCGACCAGGGTGCCGCGCAGCCGCCGGTGCACGGCGAGCGCCTCGGCCCGCTGGTCGGTGCGGTGCAGGGCCAGCATCAGCTGGCGGTGGAACGACTCGCGCAGCGGGTGCTCGGCGGTCAGCCGGTTCAGTTCCGGGACCACGGCGTGCGGGCGGCCCAGCTCCAGCTCGGCGTCCACGAACCACTCCAGGCCCTGCAGCCGCAGCTCGTGCAGCCGCTGCACGTGCGGCAGCGCCTCCTCGGCGAGCGTGGGCAGGTCGGTCAGCGGAGTGCCGCGCCACAGCGCGAGGGCCGCCCCGGCCTGCTGGCTGACGCCCGGCCAGTCGCCCTGGCGCCGGGCGGTGCGGGCCGCCTCCAGGTGGGTGGCGAAGAGCCCGCTGTCCAGCTCGTGCTCGCCGACCTGGAGCAGGTAGCCGGGCGGGACGGTGCGCAGTCGGCCGGGACCGCCCGCGCCGAGCAGCCGGCGCAGCTGGACCACGTGGTTGTTGAGGGAGGTGGCGGCGGTGGCCGGCGGGTGCTCGCCCCACAGCGCCGCCGTCAGCCGGTCGCGGGAGACCACCCGGTTCGGCTCCAGCAGCAGCACCGCCAGCAGCGCCCGGCACTTGGGGGAGCTCACCGGCAGCGCGGTGCCCGTGGCGTCCTGGACCGTCAGCGGCCCCAGCAGGCCGAACCGCAGGTGGGAGGCCGTCCATGCCGGTTCGCCCCGGTCGGGCACGGCCGCAGCCGGGGCGGACGAAACGGCGTCCGCGGGGCCTTGTTGATGGTCCATTATCGGGATGTTACCCGCCCGTGTGCGGGCTCCGGCAGGCTCAGGGGAACCGAGCCCGGCCGGGTTGGTGCCCAACAGGGGAGGGCACCAACCCGGCCGGTCCGCGCGGGCGCGCTCGCCGTACCAGGGAAGGAACCGCCGATGGCCGTCCAGCTGTCCGTTGCCACGCCGTTCACCGACCGTTCCGCCCTGGTGCGGCTCGCTGCGTGGGCCCGCTCGCACCGCCGCGACACCGCCTGGATCTGAGCTGCCCGCGGGTGCGGGCCGGTGCCGCGACACACCGACGTACGGGGCGGGTGCCGAGTGAGGCGCCACGAGTCGGGTAGGTGTTGGGGCAGCAGGGGCCGCCGGGGCCCCGGCGCCGTGAGGGGTGAGGTCATGACCGACAACGCCGCTGAATTCGCCGTCGACTCGCTGGACCCGGAAGACCTGCTGGACCCGGAGGACCTGGAGTCCGGCGCGGACGAGCAGCTCCCGCCGCGCGGCGAGCTCCCGCTGGCCGCCGCCGCGGATGTCGCCGACGCCTTCGAGCAGACCCGCCAGGTTCCGGTCGACGACGACGAGTACCCGCGCTGACCGGCGGCACACGGGGGTTGCCGCCGGTCGGCGCGACCCGGGCCCGGGCGGCGGTCAGCGCTGCCCGGGCCCGTTCCCAGCGGCTTCAGAGCCGCAGCGAGACCGGGTAGGCGCGCAGCCACCGGTCCAGGCCCAGCAGCACCTCCGCGGCCGCCCTGGCCGTCTGCGGATCGCGGTCCGGAGCCAGCGCCGCGGCCACCGCGGCCGGGTCCGCCAGCGCCTGCCCGGGCGCCTTCGGGTCGGTGGCGAGCGCGGCCAGCTCGGCCCGCAGCGCCAGTGGGTAGCCCGGGTCCTGGGTGCTCGGGTAGGGGCTCTTCACCCGCGTGACGATCTCCCGCGGCAGCACCTCGGCGACCGCGGCCCGCAGCAGGCTCTTCTCCCGCCCGTCGAAGGTCTTCATCGACCAGGGCGTGTTGAAGACGTACTCCACCAGCCTGTGGTCGCAGAACGGCACCCGCACCTCCAGGCCGCTGGCCATGCTCATCCGGTCCTTGCGGTCCAGCAGGGTCCGCACGAACCGGGTCAGGTGCAGGTGGCAGACCTCGCGCATCCGGCGCTCGTGCGGATCGGCAACCGGCAGGTGCGGCACCTCGGCCAGCGCGTCCGCGTAGGAGTCGGCGATGTACGTCGACAGGTCGAGGCGGGCCACCAGGTCCGGGTCGAGCAGGCTCGCGCGCGGGGCCGCGCCGGGCCCGCCCAGGCGCTGCACCGCACCTGCGGCGTGCCAGGGGAAGGTGCCGCCGTAGACGGCCTCGCGCTCGTGGAACCACGGGTAGCCGCCGAACACCTCGTCCGCCGACTCGCCGGAGAGGGCGACGGTGGAGTGCTTGCGGATCTCCTTGAAGAGCAGGTAGAGCGAGGTGTCCATGTCGCCGAAGCCGGTCGGCAGGTCGCCCGCCCGCAGCACCGCCGCGCGGTTCGCCGGGTCGGCCAGCGCGCCGGCGTCGAGCACGATGTCGCGGTGCTCGGCCGCCACGTGCTGGGCCAGCAGGTGGGCGAAGGGGGCGTCCGGGGTGGCCCGCAGGTCGTCGGGCCGGAAGTTCTCGGTCTGCCCGACGAAGTCCACCGAGAACGAGCGCACCGGGCCCCGGCCCTCGGCGGCCAGCCCGCGCGCGGCCAGCGCGGTGATCGCGGAGGAGTCCAGGCCGCCGGAGAGCAGCGAGCAGAGCGGCACGTCCGAGATCAGCTGGCGGCGCACGATGTCGTCCAGCAGCTCGCGCACGGTGGCCACGGTGGTGCTCAGGTCGTCGGTGTGCTCGCGGGCGGTGAGCGCCCAGTAGCGGTGGTCGGTCAGCCCTTCGCGCCGCACCCGCAGCAGGTGCCCGGGCCGCACCTCGGACATGCCCCGGTAGACCGCGCGGCCCGGGGTCTTGACCATCGAGAGCAGCTCGCGCAGCCCGTCCAGGTCGACCACCGCGGCCACCGCGGGGTGGGCCAGGATCGCCTTCGGTTCGGAGCCGAAGAGCACGCCGTCCGCGGTCGGGAAGTAGTAGAGCGGCTTGACGCCCATCCGGTCGCGGACCAGCAGCAGCTCCTCGTCGCGCGCGTCCCAGAGCGCGAAGGCGAACATGCCGTTCAGCCGCTCGACGAAGTCCCGGCCCCAGCGCAGGTAGGCGTGCAGCACCACCTCGGTGTCACTGCGGGTGCGGAACCGGTGGCCGTGCGCCTCCAGTTCGGCGCGCAGTTCCAGGTGGTTGTAGACCTCGCCGCTGTAGGTCAGCGTGACCAGCGGGCGGCCGTCCTCCTCGAAGGTCATCGGCTGGGTGCCGCCCTCGACGTCGATCACCGCCAGGCGGCGGTGGCCCAGGGCCGCGTGCGCGCTCAGGTGGGTGCCGCCCGCGTCGGGGCCGCGGCAGGCCATGGTCCCGGTCATCGCGGCCAGCACCTCCCGCCGCTCGGTCAGGTCCTGGTCGAACGCCACCCATCCGGCTATGCCGCACATCCGCAGTGCCTCCTCGGTGATCGTGCTCGGTGATCGTTCCGCTCCGGTCCGTGTGCAGCTCGTGACGCTACGCCGCGCTGGCGTGTACGTGCCACGGCTGGGTCGGAAGTGGCCGAAGATCGATGAGTACCAAGGCAGTTAGGGGCCGGCAGCGTCCAACGCGCCGGGTGTTCCTGGGCGGGCGTAGCGTGGTTCCAGGGTGCGGACGCGGCACCGCGGTCCGCCCCGCCGACCGCGTGGAGGTTGTCATGAGACTGCAGGACGAGCTTCCCGTCGACCACCGACTGGCCCAGGTCTACCGCTACGGCGCCGGTCTCGGCGGCCTGCTGCTGCTGATCTGGGGCTGCTTCGGGGTGGCCGGCGCCCCCGGTTACCTGTCCACCCACGGCAAGAACATCGCCGGTCTGTCCAGCAACGGCGCGCTCGGCGTGCTGTCCATCGTCTTCGGCGCGGTACTGATGATCGGCGCCGTGATCGGCGGAAACTTCGCCTCCTGGCTCAACATGACCGTCGGCGCGATCTTCTTCGTGGCCGGCTTCGTCGGCCTGATCGCGCTCGACAGCAGCTGGAACCACCTGGCCTTCCGGATGGCCAACGTGATCTTCAGCTTCGCCTTCGGGCTGGTGATCGCCACCTTCGGCATGTACGGCAGGGTCAGTGGCCACCTGCCGCACGACAACCCGTACTGGCAGCAGCGCCACGGCGGCGAGCGCGAGCCCGAGGAGGAGGTGGCCGGGCGCTGGCACGTGCCGGCCTTCAAGCAGGTGCTGCGGCCGACCGTGCACCACTGAGTCGACCGCGCGGCGGGTGCCGTGCGACGAGCGGGAGCGGGGTGCCGGTGAACGCGTCGGGCGTTCACCGGCACCCCGCTCCCGCTCGTCGGGTGCGGTGCGGTGCGGGCGGGATCAGGCGGGCGGGTCCTCCAGCCGGAAGCCGACCTTGACGGTCGCCTGGAAGTGCTGGATGGCACCGTCCGCGACGTGTCCGCGGACCTGCACCACCTCGAACCAGTCGATGTTGCGCAGCGTCTGGGACGCGCGGGTCAGCGCGTTGCGGATCGCGGCGTCGGTCCCCTCGTGCGAGGAGCCGACGATCTCGGTCACCCGGTAGGTGTGCTCGCTCATCGCGGCCTCCGTGGACGTCGTCGTGGCTGGTCGTGGCTGGTCGTGCCGTTCCACCGTGACGCATCGCGCGGCCCCGCGCGCGGCGGGCCGAGCCCCCCGGGTGAGCGGTGACGGAAGTCTTACGCCGCCGCCGCGCGGGCCGCGCCGCCGTCCGCGGTCCCTATCCTCGTAGGCGTGACAGACGACGCCCCGCCCGCCCGGATCCTGGTGGTCGACGACGACCCGACCCTCGCCGAAGTGGTCACCGGCTACCTGCTGCGGGCGGGTTACGCCGTGGACCGCGCCGCCGACGGCCGCACCGCGCTGGCCCGCGCCGAGCGGGGCCGCCCCGACCTGGTGGTGCTCGACCTGATGCTGCCGGAGCTGGACGGCCTGGAGGTCTGCCGCCGGCTGCGCGCGGCCGAGGGCGGCGGTCCGGCGGTGGTGATGCTGACCGCGAAGGGCGAGGAGTCGGAGCGGATCCTGGGCCTGGAGCTGGGCGCCGACGACTACGTCACCAAGCCGTTCAGCCCGCGCGAGCTGGTGCTGCGGATCCAGGCGGTGCTGCGCCGCCACACCGGCCCACCGCCCAGCCGCGAGCCGGTGCGCACCGGCGACCTCTCGCTGGACCAGCAGGCCCGGCGGGCGTTCCGCGGCGGGCGCGAGCTCTCCCTGACCCAGCGCGAGTTCGACCTGCTGACCTTCTTCGCCCGGCACCCGGGCACCGCCTTCGGCCGGGAGGAGCTGATGCACCGGGTCTGGGGCTGGGACTTCGGAGACCTGTCCACCGTCACGGTCCATGTGCGGCGGCTGCGCGAGAAGGTCGAGGACGACCCGGCGGCACCCCGGCTGATCAGCACCGTCTGGGGCGTCGGCTACCGCTTCGACCCGGTGGCCGAGCGGCAGGTGACCGGGTGAGGGACCTGCTGCTGATCGCGCTGTACGCCGCGCTGGGCGCCGGGGCCGCCGGGCTGCTCGGCTGGCCGGCGGTGCGGCTGCTGCGCCGCCGCTCGGTGGCGCTCTCGCTCTTCACCGTCGCAGTGGTTACCGTGCTCGCGATGACCACGGGCACCCTGGCGGTGGCCCAGGCGATGTTCCTCTCGCACCACGACTTCGGCGTGGTGATCGCGGTGACCTGCATGGCGGCGGTGGTCTCGCTGGGCACGGCGGCCCTGCTGGGCCGCCAGGTGGTGGCCGGCAGCCGCGCGCTGGCCCGGGCGGCGCGCACCGTCGGCTCCGCGGCGGGGTTCGCCGCGCCGAGCGGCCCGCTGGGCGCCGAACTGGCCGAACTGAGTGCCGAGCTCGCCGCCACCAGCGCCCGGCTGGCCCGCTCCAGGGAGCGAGAGCGGGCCCTGGAGGCCTCCCGGCGCGAGCTGATCGCCTGGATCTCGCACGACCTGCGCACCCCGCTGGCCGGCCTGCGGGCGATGGCCGAGGCCCTGGAGGACGATGTCGCCGAGGACCCGGCGCGCTACCACGGGCTGATCCGCACCGAGGTGGACCGGCTCACCGGGATGGTGGACGACCTCTTCGAGCTCTCCCGGATCCAGGCCGGTGCGCTGACCCTCACCCTGGCCCGGGTCTCGGTCTACGACCTGGTCGGCGACGCGCTCGCGGCCGCCGACCCGCTGGCCCGCGAGCGCGGCGTGCGGCTCGACGGGGCGCGGATCGATCCGGCGCCGGTGCAGGTGGACGGCCGGGAGATCACCCGGGTGCTGGGCAACCTGCTGGTCAACGCGATCCGCTCGACGCCGGCCGACGGCGTGGTGGCGGTTGCCGCGCGGCAGGGTGAGGGCGAGGTGGTGCTCTCGGTCACCGACGGCTGCGGCGGGATCCCGGAGGCCGACCTGGCCCGGGTCTTCGAGACCGGCTGGCGCGGCGGCAGCGCCCGCACCCCGCGCCAGGCGCGCGGCGCGGCGCCCGGCGGCGGCGCGGTCCGGCACCACGGGGACACCGGGGCCGGGCTGGGCCTGGCGATCGTGCGCGGCATCGTGGAGGCGCACGCCGGGCGGGCCTCGGTGCACAACGTGGCCGGCGGCTGCTGCTTCGAGATCGCGCTGCCCACCGCGCCCGCGGCACCCGTGCCGGTCGGCTGAGCGCCCGAGCGGGCGGGCCGCCGGCGCCGGGGCCGCCGTTACCTTTGCCGTGCACGGTCAAGGGTGTTGTTCCGGAAGCAGGATTCCCCTTAGCGTGGCCCACAGCAGGGCCTGGCCCGGGGGCAGGGCCGGGGGAGCGGGCGTCGGAGGTCGCGGATGGCACAGGTACGCGCGGGCAGCTTGGCGATCGAGTACGAGGTGTTCGGCCGCCCGGAACACCCGGTGATCCTGCTGGTGGCCGACCTGGGCTCGCAACTGATCAGCTGGCGTACGGAGTTCTGCGAACTGCTGGCGGGGCACGGCTACCGGGTGATCCGCTTCGACAACCGCGACAGCGGCCTGACCGCCACCCTCGTCCCGCTGGGCACCGCCTACCGCCTGGCCGACCTGGCCGACGACGCGGTGGCGCTGCTGGACGCCCTGCGGATACCGGCCGCGCACCTGGTCGGCGTCTCGATGGGCGGCATGATCGTCCAGCAGCTGGCCATCGACCACCCGACGCGGGTGCGCAGCCTCTGCTCGCTGCTCTCCCACCCGGGCGACCGGGTGAACGGCGAGCCCCGGCCCGACGTGGCGGCCGCCTTCGTGGCCCGCCCCGCCTCGACCCGCGAGCAGGTGATCGGCAACGGCGTCCACTTCCACCAGCTGGTCGGCTCGCCGGACCACCCGGCGGACCCCGAGGAGCTGATCGACCGGGTCGGCGAGAGCTACGACCGCGCCTACCGCCCGGACGGCTCGCTGCGCCAGCTCTTCGCGGTGCGCAGCTCGCCCGACCGCACCGAGGGGCTGCGCCGGGTCGGCGTGCCCACGCTGGTGGTGCACGGCGATGCCGACCCGCTGATCGAGCCGAGCGGCGGCAAGGCCACCGCGGCCGCCGTCCCGGATGCCGAACTGTGGCTGATCCCGGGGGTCGGGCACGAGTTGCCGCGGGCGCTCTGGCCGGAGCTGGCCGCCCGGATCGCGCGGAACGCCGAGCGCTCCCGAAAGTTCCCGGTCACCGATGGGTTCACTCGAACTGCTGACTGATCGTCAATGGATCGATCGGCGCCGGCTGCCGCTCCTAGCCTCTCTCCTGCCCGCGGGCAGACCCGCGGACGGACCGACAGGGAGAGTTCCATGGCTACCGACCCGCACGACCGCGACGACACCCCGACCCCGCAGTCCGAGCACGGGGCACGGGGTCTGACCCGTCGTCGGCTGCTGGCCGGATCCGCCGCGCTCGGCGGGGCCGGCTGGCTGCTGCGCGGGATCCTCACCCCGGACGGCGCCCAGGCCGCGCCGGGCGGCCCCGGTGCCCCCGCGGACGTACCCGTACCGCCGGCACCGCCCGCCTTCCCGGCCGGACTGGTGCCCTACCGCCAGGTCTACGAGAACTGGGCCGGCGAGATCCACGCCGACCAGCTCTGGACCTGCGCCGCGCGGACCCCCGAGGACGTGGTCACCCTGGCCAACTGGGCGTACGGCCAGGGCTGGCGGCTGCGGGCCCAGGGCCACCGGCACACCTGGGCCCCGCTCACCGTCGCCGACGGCACCCCGGCGGGCACCGCGGTGCTGCTGGTCGACACCACCCAGCACCTCACCGCGATCAGCGCCGCCGGCACCGCCGACGCTCCGGCCGTGCGCGCCCAGGCCGGCGCCGACATGGAGGCGATCCTCACCCACCTGGGCGGGCGCGGCCTGGGCGTCACCCACTGCCCCGCCCCCGGTGACGTGACACTGGGCGGCGTGCTCGCCATCGGCGGCCACGGCACCGCTGTGCCCGCCACCGGCGAGAGCGCCCCGGCCGGTCACGGCTACGGCTCGGTGAGCAACCTGGTCACCCAACTCACCGCCGTGGTCTGGGACGGGAGCGCCGGCCGGTACGCGCTGCGCACCTTCGACCGCGCCGATCCCGACACCGCCGCGTTCCTGGTCCACCTGGGCCGCGCCTTCGTCACCGAGGCCGTGCTGCGGGCCGGCGTCGACCAGAACCTGCGCTGCCTCAGCCGGGTCGACATCCCCGCCTCGCGGCTGTTCGCCGCGCCGGGCGCCACCGGCGGGCAGGGCCTGGCCGACTTCCTGGCGCAGAGCGGGCGGGTGGAGGCCATCTGGTTCGCCTTCACCGAGTTCCCCTGGCTGAAGTCCTGGAGCGTCACCCCCGAGCAGCCGCTCACCTCGCGCGCCGTCACCGAGCCCTACAACTACCCGTTCTCGGACAGCATCCCCACGCCGGTCGCCACGCTCGCCGGCGAACTGGTCAGCGGCTCCTGGGCGCTGGCCCCCACCTTCGGCCAACTCCAGTACCTGATCGCCGCGATCGGCCTGACCGGCGACCTCACCGACGTCCTGCTCTCCGGCACCCTGTTGCAGGACCTGCTCAGCCTCGACGTGGTCACCCACCTGCTGGCCGGCGGCCTGCGCTCCGACCTCTGGGGCCCCTCCCGCGCGCTGCTCCAGTACGTCCGCCCCACCACGCTGCGGATGACCGCCAACGGCTACGCGGTGCTCGCCCGCCGGGCCGACGTGCAGTGGGTGGTCAACCAGGTCACCAGCGGCTACCAGACGCTACTGGCGCGGTACCAGGCCGGCGGACGGTTCCCGGTCAACGGCGCCGTGGAGATCCGCGTCACCGGCCTGGAGGACCCGGCCACCAGCGGCGTCCCCGGCGCCCAGGCGCCGCTGCTCTCGGCCCTGCGGGCCCGCCCGGACCACCCCGAGTGGGACACCGCGGTCTGGTTCGACGTGCTCACCCTGCCCGGCACCCCTGGCCTGCACGAGTTCGGCCGCGACCTCGAACAACTGCTGCTCGCCACCTTCGACGGCACCCGCGCCGCGCTGCGCGTCGAGTGGTCCAAGGGCTGGGCCTACACCGCGGACGCCACCTGGGCCGACCCCGACGTCCTGGGCCGGGTCATCCCCGACAGCTACCGCGCCGGCGGCGGCCCGGGCTGGGACACGGCCGTGGCCACCCTGGACCGCTACGACCCGGCCCGCGTCTTCGGCAACCCGTTCCTGGACCAACTGCTGCGCTGAGCGGCAACCGGGTCGTACGCCGCGTCAGGACCCGGGCCGGCGCGTTGTCAGACGGACTGGGGGACCTCCGTCCGGTCCGCTGGTTTCGCCCGCGCCCGCGCCCTCGCCGGCCGTCCGCTGCCCGGCCCCGGCACGCGGTGAGGGCCGCCCGGGTGCGGCGGACAGTTGCGTGCCGAGCAGAATGTCCGCCATGAGCACCGAGCATCCCCCCGGCGACACCCCGCACGAGCTGACCGAACTGCTGCACCACCGCCTCGACCGGATCGAGGCGCTGCTGACCGGTGGCGCCGAGCCCGGTGAGGGCGCCACCGGCCTGCGCTCGGCGGCCTCTGCATCAGCGCCGGCATCGGCTCCGGCATCGGCCTCGGCACCCGACCCGGCCCCGGTGCGGCCGGTCTGGCGCACCGAGACGGAGGCGGAGCAGCGCTGGGCGGTCACCGCGGCGATCCTGGTCGCGGTCGGCCTGCAGCTCTTCCTGCCCGCCCGGCTCAGCATCCATCCGCGCTGGATGCTGCCCGCCCTTGAGCTGGGCCTGCTGGTCGCGCTGGTCGCGGTGCACCCGCACCGGCGGATCAACCGCAGCTCCCGGCTGCTGCGCACGCTCAGCCTCGCGCTGGTGGCCGCGATCAGTCTGGCCAACGGCTGGTCGGCGGTGAAGCTGGTGCGCGACCTGGTGCACGGCGGCGGTGCTACCGGTGCGCTCGCGCTGCTCGGCACCGGCGGCGCGGTCTGGGCCACCAACGTGATCGCCTTCGCGCTCTGGTACTGGGAGTGGGACCGCGGCGGCCCTGCCGCCCGGGCCCGCGGCGTGGCCGAGTACCCCGACTTCCTCTTCCCGCAGATGCAGCAGCAGGGGGTGGCCCCGGCGGACTGGGAGCCGGGTTTCCTGGACTACCTCTACGTCGCCTACACCAACGCCACCGCCTTCAGCCCGACCGACACCATGCCGCTCTCGCTCTGGGCCAAGCTGCTGATGTTGCTGCAGAGCGCGATCTCGCTGCTCACCGTGGTGCTGGTGGTGGCCCGCGCGGTCAACATCCTGCAGTGATCCGCCTGCGGTGAATCCGCCTGCGGTGATCCGCCGGGCGGCGACTCGCGCGAGGCCCGCGCGGGAGCGCGCGAGAATGGACGGGTGACCAGCGCCGCCGGGGACCCCACGGGCCGGGTGGACGAATCCGTCCGCGCCCGCCCGGCGCCCGCGCTGCGCCCGTTCATCGCCTGGTACTCGGGCTACCGGCAGCGCGGGGTGCCGCCCGCCCTGCACCGCGGTCTGCCCTCGCCGTACCTGACGCTGATCCTCACCCTCGACGAGCCGCTGCGGCTGGCCGCGCACCCCGACCCCGCGCAGCCGCCGGCCGGCTACCGCGCGCTGCTCGGCGGCCTGCACACCCGCCCCGCGCTGATCACCCACGACGGCCGGCAGTCGGGCGTGCAGATCGCGCTCAGCCCGCTGGGTGCCCGCGCGCTGCTCGGGCTGCCCGCGGGGGAGCTGGCCGAGCTGGACCTCCCGGCCGACGATGTCCTCGGGCGGTGCGCCGAGGAGGGCCGGGAGCGGCTGCGCTCGGCGGAGGACTGGCCGGGCCGGTTCGCCGCCGTCGACCAGTGGCTGGCCGGCCGGCTGGCCGCCGTGCCCGGACCCGCCCCCGAGGTGGCCGAGGCCTGGCGGCTGCTGCTGGCGGGCGGCGGGCGGCCCGCGGCGGCCGAACTCGCCGAGCGGGTGGGCTGGAGCGGGCGCCACCTGGCGGCGCGGTTCCGCACCGAGATCGGCCTCACGCCCAAGGCCGCCGCCCGGGTGATCCGCTTCGACCGGGCCCGCCGGCTGCTGGCCGCCCGGACCGCCCGGACCGCCGCGGCGAGCGGCGCCGCCTCCGCCGCCACCCCCGCCACCGCGTCCGAGGCAGCCGTGCGCCACGGCGGCGGCCTGGGACTGGCGCAGCTGGCGGTGGACTGCGGGTACTTCGATCAGGCGCACCTGGCCCGCGAGTTCCGCGCCCTGGCCGGCTGCGCGCCGAGCCGCTGGCTGGCCGCCGAGGGCCTCGCGGGTTCCGAAACGTCCAAGGCACCGCCGGGGCGCACGGCGCAGGCTGGAGGCAGTCCGGGATGACCCGGGCACCCGACAACCGAGGAGGTCCGGTCGCCATGTCCGAGCCCGCCGACACCGCTGCCCAGCCCGACACCGCTGCCCAGCCCGACAGCGCGCAGCTCGACGGGGGCCTGCCGCCCGCCCCGGGCGCCCCCGCACCGCAGGTCTGGCCCAGCCTGCGGGCCACCGACGCCCGGGCACTGATCCGGTTCCTGGTCGAGGCCTTCGGCTTCGAGGAGGTCGTGGTCTACGGCGAGGGCGAGCTGGTCGAGCACGCCCAGCTCGCCTGGCCGCAGGGCGGTGGCCTGATGCTCGGCTCGGTCCGCCCCGGCGCCGACGACAAGTGGGCGCTGCGTCCCGGCTCGTTCGGCGCCTACGTGGTGACCGACCGGCCCGACGCGCTGCACGAGCGGGCCAAGGCCGCCGGCGCCGAGATCGTCAGCCCGCCGCACACCACCCACTACGGCTCACGCGACTTCGCCGCCCGCGACCCGGAGGGCAACCACTGGTCCTTCGGCACCTACCGCGGCGAGCCGCGTGCGCCGAAGGAGTGACCGGCCGCCCTCGGGAGGTGCGGCCCGTTACCCCGAAGGAGCAGCGCGGTGGGCCGGGAGAACGGGTCGGCGACACGAAGGAGTGAATCGATCGGCTGAGCGGAAATACCCGGCGGTCCGGGGAAGCTGTGCCCCGTGGAACCCTTGATCGCTGTGGAGGTGGGCGCGATGAGTGCGCAGCAGTTCGGTGAGGCCGGCGCGCGGGCCGCGGGCGAGTACCGCGTCGAGCACGACTCGATGGGTGAGGTGAAGGTGCCCGCCGCCGCGAAGTGGCAGGCGCAGACCCAGCGCGCGGTGGAGAACTTCCCGGTCTCGGGGCGCGGCCTGGGCCGCGCCCACATCGCGGCGCTGGCCCGGATCAAGGCCGCCGCCGCGAAGGTCAATGCCGAGCTGGGCATCATCGAGGCCCCGGTGGCCGAGGCGATCCGGCAGGCCGCCGCCGAGGTGGCCGAGGGCCGCTGGGACGCCGAGTTCCCGGTGGACGTCTTCCAGACCGGCTCCGGCACCTCCTCCAACATGAACACCAACGAGGTGCTGGCCACCTTGGCGGGCGAGCGCCTGGGCCGCCCGGTCCACCCCAACGACCAGGTCAACGCCAGCCAGTCCTCCAACGACGTCTTCCCCTCCTCGATCCACATCGCCGCCACCGCCGCCGTCACCGAGGAGCTGCTGCCCGCCCTGGAGCTCCTCGCCACCGCGCTGGAGGCCAAGGAGGCGGCCTTCGCGACCGTGGTCAAGGCCGGCCGCACCCATCTGATGGACGCCACCCCGGTCACCCTCGGCCAGGAGTTCGGCGGCTATGCGGCGCAGGTCCGCCTCGGCCAGGAGCGGCTGCGCGCCACGCTGCCCCGGGTCGCCGAGCTGCCGCTGGGCGGCACCGCCGTGGGCACCGGCATCAACACCCCGCCAGGCTTCGCCGCCGCCGTGATCGCCGAGTTGGCCCGGGCCACCGGCCTGCCGCTGACCGAGGCCCGCAACCACTTCGAGGCGCAGGGCGCCCGGGACGCGTTGGTCGAGCTGAGTGGCCAGCTGCGCACCGTCGCGGTCGGCCTGACCAAGATCGTCAACGACCTGCGCTGGATGTCCTCCGGGCCGCGCACCGGCCTCGGCGAGATCAACCTGCCCGACCTGCAGCCGGGCTCCTCGATCATGCCGGGCAAGGTCAATCCGGTGATCCCCGAGGTGGTGGCCATGGTGGCCGCCCAGGTGATGGGCAACGACGCCACCGTGGCGGTGGCCGGCGCCAGCGGCAACTTCGAGCTGAACGTGATGCTCCCGGTGATCGCCCGCAACCTGCTGGAGTCCGTCGCGCTGCTGACCAGCGCCGCCGGGCTGCTGGCCGAGCGCACGGTGGCCGGCATCACCGCCAACGTCGAGCGGGCCCGCGCGTTCGCGGAGTCCTCACCCTCCGTGGTCACCCCCCTCAACCGTTACATCGGCTACGAGGAGGCCGCCAAGGTCGCCAAGCAGGCACTGGCCGAGGAGAAGACGATCCGTCAGGTGGTGCTGGAGCGCGGCTATCTGGAGCGCGGCCTGCTGACCGAGGTCCAGCTCGACGAGGCGCTGGACGTCCTGCGGATGACCCGTCCCTAGCCGGGCCCCGGCCCCCGGGGCCCAGTCCCGAGCCCCCCAGCACCCGGGCTCCGGGCGTCCTGCGGATGACCCATCCCTGGCGTTCACCCGCTGGTAAGACGCCCGGCCGTAGGATGCCCGCTGATACCGGGCGGACCACGGGGGTTGGGATGAGCGGGTTCGAGCAGGCCTGGCAGGCGGCTCCGGCGGCGGTGCGCCGCTGTCTGGAGCTGGCCCACCTCTCGCTGACCGGGGGCGGCCTCGCGGTCGGCGCCGTCCTGGTGGACGGCGCGGGGCTGGTCCGCGCCGAGGGGCGCAACCGGGCCTACGACGGGCCCGGCGGCCCCGACCCGCTCCAGGGCACCCCGCTGGCGCACGCCGAGCTGAACGCACTGGCCCTCGTGCGCACCGGCTGTGACCTGGGCGGCCTCACACTCTGGAGCACCCAGCAGCCCTGCGCGATGTGCGCGGCGGCACTCGCCTTCACCGGCGTCGGCGGTGTCCGCTTCCTGGCCCCCGATCCGTGGGCGCCGGCCTCCTCCGGCCCGGCCGACGCCGGTTCGCCTGCCGCCGGGGCCGGGGCCGGGCCGGCGCCTGCCGACTCGCCGTGGCTGATCGCCGCCAACCTGCTCTTCCTGCAGAGCATCGTGGACTCGGCCGACCTGGCGCACCCCACGGTGCTGCGCAACCGAGAGCTGGAGCCGGAGACCGCGGCCCTGCTGTGCCCGCCCGCCGCGGGCGACCCGGCGGGCGGGCTGCCCGCGCTGCTCGCCCCGCGCTGGGACCTGCTGCTCGACGCCGCCGCCGCCCGCGCCCGGCGGACAGCGGTCACCACCGGGGTGCGCTGACCGCGCGCGGGCGCCCGTCGGCGTCGGCACCTGCCTGGTATCGGCGCCCGTCGGCGCCTGCTGCCCGAACGTGTTGACGGAGGGTCAGCGCCGCTCCAGGCGCGGGAAGACCACCTCGTCCAGCACCAGCCCCACCGCGACCGCCACCGGCACCGCGACCAGCGCCCCCACCAGCCCCAGCAACGCGCCGCCGGCCAGCACCGCCAGCACGGTCACCACCGGGTGCACCGCCACCGCGTACTTCATCGCGCGCGGCATGATCAGGTAGTCCTCGGCCAGTCGGAAGACGATGTAGAAGGCCGCCGTCGCCAGCGCCACCGGGAACGAGACCACCAGCGCCACCAGCGAGACCACCACGCCGCCGATGGTCGAGCCGACCACGGGCACCAGGTCCATCAGCGCCACGAAGACCCCCAGCAGCGCCGGATACGGCACGCCCCAGCCCTCCAGCCAGCCGAAGGTGGCCAGGCCCGCGATCCCCGAGGTGGCCAGGTTGGCGAGCATGAACCGCCCGGTGCGCACCACCACCTCCTCGACCAGGTCGACCACCCGCTCGCGGCGGCTGGCGGGCACGAAGCGGTAGCCGTAGGACTTGATGGCCGGCAGCCCGGCCAGGAAGTACAGCGTCAGCGTGGTCACCACCACCACGGCGGTCAGGGCGTTGAGCACCAGCCGCCCGGCGCCCAGTACCCCGTTCAGCACGGTGGTGGCGTTGCCCCCGCTGAGCGCCTGCTTGGCCCGGTCGATCAGGTGGTAGTGGTCCTCCAGCCTGCCGAGGGCGGACTGGTGGTCGTGCAGCTGCTGCAGCCAGTCCGGGATCGCCGTGCTCAGGGCGCTGACCTCGGCGCTCAGCGGAGGGATCACCAGCGCGACGAAGCCGGCCATCGCCGCCAGCAGCACCAGCACCAGCGCGGTCACCGCCCAGAACCGGCGCACGCCCCGTCGGGTCAGCCAGGTCACCACCGGCTCCAGGCTGATCGCCAGGAAGAGCGCCAGTGCCACCAGGGTGAGCAGTCCGCTGATCCGCAGCACCGAGCGCACCAGCAGCGCGGCGAGCAGTGCGCCCAGCGCGAGGCCGAAGCCGATCGGGAACCAGGACGGCCGCCGGCTCCGGTCGTGCTGCTCGGCCACGCTGTCGCCTCTCTCGCCTCGCCGGTGAGGGCTGGTCCGTCTCGGTCCGCCCGGGAAGCCGCTCGTTCCGTCGGCCTGGCGGTTCGTCAGGCACGGTCCGTCCACGATCCCATGGGGTGACCGGCCGCGCCCGCCCGAGCACCTGGCCGCGCCCGCCCGAGCGGGGTCCGTGCGAGCGGGCCGTGGTGCGGGTACGGTCTGATCCAGACCGGCCGGGTCAGCGCGGTCGGGCAGCGAGGAGGCGCAGCGATGACGGAGGCAGCGGCCGGCAGGGTGGGGGCGGTCGAGGGGGCGAAGGGTGCGGCGGTGCGCTGCGTGCCGGCGCTGCCCAGCTGGGTCAGCCTGATGGCCGGCGACCTGGACGCCGCCACCGAGTTCTACGGAACGCTGCTCGGCTGGACCTTCAGCCCGGGCCCGAGCCGCTGGGGCCCCTATCTCCGCGCGGAGGCCGACGGCGTCCCGGTGGCGGGGCTGAGCGCCTCGGTCGACCTGCAGCTGCCCGTCTCCTGGACCACCTTCTTCGGCACCGAGGACGCCGACGTGGTCGCCGAGCGGGTCCGCGCCCGCGGCGGCACGGTCGCCGTGGGCCCGCTGGGGTCCGACGCCGGACGCCTGGCGATCGCGGCCGACCCGGCCGGCGCGCCGTTCGGTCTCTGGGAAGGGCCGCTGGACGTCGGCCCGGTGCTCAGCACGATCCCCGGCGCGCCGGTCTGGATCGAGCTGCGGACCAAGGACGCCTTCGCCGCGGCCCTCTTCTACGGCGAGGTCTTCGCCTGGGACAACCGCGAGCCGCAGGACCTGGAGGTCCGCTGGGAACACGACCGGGTGGTGCTGCGCACCCAGCGACGCAGCGTGGCCGCGCTCGCGGAGGCCACCGACCCGGAGGCCAGGCCCAGCTGGAACGTCTACTTCTCGGTCGCCGACACCGACCACGCGGTCGAGCTAGCCGACGGGCTCGGCGCCGACGTGCTCGGCGAGGTCCGGGACAGTCCGTACGGGCGAGTGGCGCACCTGCGTGACCCGCAGGGCGGCCGGTTCTCACTGATCAGCCGGCCGGCGGGGAGCTGACCCGCCCAGCTGAGTCCAGTCCGGCTCAGTCCGGCTCAGTCCGGTTCAGCCCGGTTCGATCGCGCTGCCGCACCGGCGGCAGACGGTGGGCGGGCGCTCCTCGGCGAGGGCGCCGCACTCGGCGCAGACCAGGTGCAGCAGGCAGGCGGGCTCGCCGCCGACCGGGTCCGCCGCGCGAGGCCCCTGCCTCCGCTCGTGCTCCCGGGCCCGCTCCTGCTCTCTCCCCTGCTCCCGTTCCACCCGCTCATCGTAGGACGCTGCCGCGTTCCGCCGTTCGGGCGAACTCCGGGGCGCGGCCGTTTCCCCGTGACCAGCTCGGGTACCGCTCGGCTCAAGATCTTTACCAAGATCATTGAGCCGAGGAGGCAGGATGGACCGCGAGATCCTCACACCGGGTGAGCCGGGCAGCCGCAACGAGCAGTTGAAGAAGCAGCTCAACGTCGAGGAGGTGGAACCCGTCGACGACACCGAGCTCTACGCGGTGCTCGGCGAGGACTGACGCCCCGCCGGCCCACACCCCACTCACCCCCGCCGGAGGTCCGGGCGCTCCGTCAGTGCTGCGCAACCCAGACCGTGGTGGCGTTGCAGAACTCGCGGATCCCGTGCCCGGACAGCTCCCGCCCGTAGCCGGAGCGCCGGACGCCGCCGAACGGCAGCGCGGGGTGCGAGGCGGTCATGCCGTTGAAGAAGACGCCACCGGCCTGGATGTCGCGCACGAAGCGCTCCTGCTCGGCCTCCTCGGTGGTCCAGACGTTGGAGCTCAGCCCGAACGGCGTGTCGTTGGCCAGCCGCAGGGCGTGCTCCAGGTCGTCGGCCCGGTAGAGCGTGGCGACCGGGCCGAAGGCCTCCTCGTGGTGGATCCGCATCTGCCCGGTGATCCCGCTGAGCACGGTCGGCGGGTAGAACCAGCCCTCGCCCAGTCCGCCCGGCACCTCCACCTCGCACTCCACCTGGGCTCCCAGCGCCAGCGCGTCCGCGACCAGCTCGCTCAGCTCCGTGCGGCCCTGGCGGGTGGCCAGCGGGCCGATCTCGGTGGCCTCGTCCATCGGGTCGCCGATCCGCAGCTCGGCCATCCGCGCGGTGAAAGCGGCCCTGAACTCCTCGTACACCTCGGCGTGCACGATGAACCGCTTGGCGGCGATGCACGACTGCCCGTTGTTCTGCACCCGCGCGGTGACCGCCGTCCTGGCGGCGGCCGCGATGTCCGCCGAGGGCAGCACCACGAAGGGGTCGCTGCCGCCCAGCTCCAGCACCGTCTTCTTCACCTCGTCGCCCGCCACCGAGGCCACCGCCCGGCCCGCGCCCTCGCTGCCGGTCAGCGTGGCCGCCGCCACCCGCGGGTCGCGCAGCACCTGGGCCACGGTGCCGGAGTCGATCAGCAGGGTCTGGAAGCAGCCGTCGGGAAACCCGGCGCCGCGGAACAGGTCCTCCAGGTAGAGCGCGGTCTGCGGGACGTTGGAGGCGTGCTTGAGCAGACCGACGTTGCCCGCCATCAGCGCGGGCGCGGCGAACCTGATCACCTGCCAGAGCGGGAAGTTCCACGGCATCACCGCGAGCACCACCCCCAGCGGTCGGTAGCGCACCCAGGCCCGGGAGGCCCCGGCGTCCACCACGTCCTGTGCCGCCGGGTGCTCGTCCGCCAGCAGGGCCGCCGCGCGGTCGGCGTACCAGCGCATCGCCTTGGCGCACTTGGCGGCCTCCGCGCGGGCGGCGGTCAGCGGCTTGCCCATCTCGGTGGTCATCAGGCGGGCCACCGTCTCGCGGTCCGCGTCCAGCAGCTCGGCCGCCCGGTGCATCAGCTGCGTGCGACGGCCGAAGTCGGTCAGCCGGTACTGCGCGAAGGTCTGCTCGGCCCGGGCCAGGCGCTGCTCGACGGTGGCGGCCGAGTAGGGCTCGAAGGTCCGCAGGGTCTGTCCGGTCGCCGGGTTCACGGTCGCGATCGCCATCGGTCGCCTCCTCGGTGCGGTGCGGTGCGGTGCGGTGCGGTGCGGTGCGGTGTTGTGCGGTGTTGTGCGGTGCGGGGGGAGCGCGGGCTGATGGCCCGCTCGCGTCGAGCCTAGCCGCGGGAGGGTGGGCCGGGCGGGGACGCGGAGCCGGTGCTGAGCCTCTTGGGTGCATGCTGGGGTCATGCCCGAGGGTGACTCCGTCTTCCGGACCGCCGCGCAGCTGCACCAGGCCCTGGCCGGCCGGCGGCTGACCGCGGCCGAGCTGCGGGTGCCCGCGCACGCCACCGCCGAGTTGACCGGGCGCCAGGTGCTGGACGTCACCCCGCGCGGCAAGCACCTGCTGACCCGGCTGGAGGGCGGCCTGACCCTGCACACGCACCTGCGGATGGACGGCCGCTGGCACATCTACCGCGGCGGGGAGCGGTGGAGCGGCGGTCCCGCCCACCAGATCCGCGCCGTGCTCGGCACCGAGGAGTGCACCGCCGTCGGCTACCGTCTGCCGGTGGTGCGGCTGCTGCGCACGGCGGACGAGGACGAGGCCGTCGGCCACCTCGGCCCCGACCTGCTCGGACCCCACTGGCAGGACGGCGGCCCCGAGGAGGCCCTGCGGCGACTGGCCGGGGCGCCCGAGCGGCCCGCCGGCGAGGCGCTGCTGGACCAGCGCAACCTGGCCGGGATCGGCAACGTCTACGCGGCGGAACTCTGCTTCCTGGCCGGGGTCACCCCGTGGACGCCGTTCGGCGAGCTGCCCGCGCCGGAGCGCCTGGTCGCGCTGGCCCACCGCCTGCTGCAGGTCAACCGGATGCGCCCTGGCCACATCACCACCGGCGAGCCGCGCCCGGACCGCAGCCACTGGGTCTACGGGCGGGCCGGGCAGCCGTGCCGCCGCTGCGGCAGCATGATCCGCACCGCGCGGCAGGGGGCGGCGCCACGGCAGCGGGTGGCGTTCTGGTGCCCGAGCTGCCAGCGCGGCCCCGGCCCGGACGGCGCCGAGCCGCGCTGACGATCCTCTGGGGACCCAGGAGCCGGGTCCCGCCCTCAGGTCGCCGAGCCGGCCGCCGCACCGGTGGCCAGCTGGGCGCCCCAGCGCTCGATCGCGCCTGCCAGGTCCAGTCGGCGCAGGCCGTTCTGCTCGTCACCGGTCGGCCAGTCCTCGCGCGGCACCCGCCACATCACCTCGAACTCGTTGCCGTCGGGGTCCTTGGCGTAGAAGGACTTGGAGACCTGGTGGTCGGTGGCGCCGACCAGCGCGCCGTGCTCGGTGAGCTTCTGGCCGATCTCGGCCAGTTCGCCCAGCGTGCCGACCTCCCAGGCCAGGTGGTAGAGGCCGACGTGGCCCTGCTGCGGACCGGGCGCCTGCTCGCCGACCGCGAAGAGGCCCAGGTCGTGGTCGTTGAGGCTGTCGGGCGAGCTGAGGAAGGCGGCCCGGCCCGGGATCTCGACGTCCACCCGGAAGCCGAGCACCTCGGTGTAGAAGGCGACGGCGCGGGACACGTCGCGGATGTAGAGCACCGCGTGGTTGAGACGGCGGACGGGCATGGTGGTCCCTGCCTTTCGGGTTGCTGCGGGTTGCTGCGGGTCGGGTCGGGGTGGGTCGGGTCGGGTTGGGTTCGGCCGGATGGCGGTGTGGCGGACTCAGGCCGTTTCGGGCCGCAGCCGCAGCCCGTGGCCCAGGGTGAGCGCCGTGCCCCGGGCCTTGGCGCGCAGGTAGTGCAGGTTGCTCGGCGAGGCGTGCACGCCGGTCGGCACCCGGCGGGCGATCGCGATGCCGAGTGCGGTGAGCTGGGCGGCCTTGGCCGGGTTGTTGCTCAGCAGTTCGATCCTGGTCGCGTCCAGCGTGCGCAGCATCTGGGCGGCCGCGGTGTAGTCGCGGGCGTCCTCCGGCAGGCCGAGGGCGGCGTTGGCGGCGTAGGTGTCCAGGCCGCCGTCCTGCAGGGCGTAGGCGTCGAGCTTGTTGTAGAGACCGATACCGCGGCCCTCCTGGCGCAGGTAGAGCAGGTAGCCGCCCTGCTCGGCGATCCGCTCCACCGACTCGCGCAGCTGCGGGCCGCAGTCGCAGCGCGCCGAGCCGAAGACGTCGCCGGTCAGGCACTCGGAGTGCAGCCGGACCAGGGGAGTGGTGGTGGCCCGCGGGTCGCCGAGGCCGAGCGCGAGGTGCTCGGCGCCGTCGGCGAGGTCGTGGAAGGTCACCACGTCGGCCTCGACGCGGAAGCCGTCGCCGAACCGCAGCGGCACCCGCACCCGGGTGCGGACCCGGGCAGGCGGCAGCTGGGCCGGGACGGACGGAGCGGCACTGGTCATGAGGTCTCCGTGGAAGTAGAGGTCTCCGTGAGAGATGGTTCAAAGTAGTTCAAATTTGAAGCCAGACCTGACCGTACACCCACCGAGCGGTGAGCTTCAAATTTGAACAACCAGGCTACGCTAGGGGGCATGGCAGAGACCCGGTGGCTGGACGAGCAGGAGATGGCGGCCTGGCGCGGCTTCATCATGGCGACCAGCCTGGTGGCACGACGCCTGGAGCAGCAGCTCAAGGACGACTCCGGGCTGTCGCACACCCAGTACGAGATCCTGGTGCACCTCTCCGCCGTCCCCGAAGGCGAGCTGCGGATGGCCGAGCTGGCCGACCGGGTGGTCACCTCCAAGAGCGGGCTCACCTACCAGATCGCCCAGTTGGAGAAGGCGGGGCTGGTCGGTCGGCGGTCGTGTCCGAGCGATGTGCGCGGCGTCTTCGCCTGCCTCACCGAGCACGGGCGCGAGGTGCTGCGGGCGGCGGCGCCCGGGCATGTCGGCGCCGTGCGCGCGGCCCTGATCGATGTGCTGGACCGCGAGCAGCTCACCGTGCTCGCCGAGGCGCTGGGTGAGGTCGCCCGCCGGCTGCGCGATTGATCGGCCGCTGATCCGCCGCTGAGCGGCGACTGATCCGGGCCGCTCAGCCCGTTGGGTGAACACCCGGTGGCGCGGCCGGGTCTACGCGGGTCCTGGTGGCCTTCTTCTCTCTGACGAGGCTTCAGTTCTCTAGCGGCGCTGGCTGGTTGGCGGTTACGCTCGCCGGGCGCGGTCATGCCAATCATTGGTATCCGTGCATCGGTATTCGCGTTCTCGCACATGTGGTACTCATCCCTGCCAGGCCACAAGGAGCGACAATGTCCCGCGCTGCCCGCTTCTCCCGCGACGCCCGCACCATCAGACCCGCCCGCCGCACCGGGCTCTCCCACCGCACCGGGCTCTCCCACCGCACCGGACTCTCCCGCCACGGTGCCCGTGCCGCCGTCACCTTGGCCGCCGCGCTGCTCGCCGGGGCCGTCGCGGTTCCCGCCCAGGCCGACGGCACCACGACCACCGCCACCGCCACCGCCACCGCCACCGGCTTCCGACCCAGCCACCCCGACCGCGACTTCGCCGGCTCCACCGTGGTCGCCCACGAGGGCCGCGGCCCGGTCGGCGCGCTGCAACCGATGACCGGCCAGAGTTCCGGTCTGGACGTCTCCAGCTACCAGGGGAGCGTCAACTGGTCCGGCGTCGCCGCCGATGGCGCCACCTTCGCCTACGTGAAGGCGACCGAGGGCACCGGCTACACCAACCCGGACTTCGCCCAGCAGTACAACGGCAGCTACAACGCGGGCCTGATCCGCGGCGCCTACCACTTCGCGCTGCCCAACGCCTCCAGCGGCGCGACCCAGGCGAGCTACTTCGTCGGCCACGGCGGCGGCTGGTCGGCCGACGGAAAGACCCTGCCGCCCGCGCTGGACATCGAGTACAACCCCTACGGCGCCACCTGCTACGGGCTGAGCCAGAGCGCGATGGTGAGCTGGATCCACGACTTCGCCAACACCGTCGAGAGCCTCACCGGCCGCTACCCGACGATCTACACCACCACCGACTGGTGGACCACCTGCACCGGCAACAACAGCGGGTTCGGCGCCACCGACCCGCTCTGGATCGCCCGCTACGCCAGTTCGCCCGGCACCCTGCCCAACGGCTGGTCCTACCAGACCTTCTGGCAGTACGCGGACTCCGGCACCTTCCCCGGCGACCAGGACTACTTCAACGGCGCCTTCAGCCGCCTGCAGGCCCTGGCCGGCTGACCGGCCCGGCGGGCGGGGCCGCCGCCGCCCCACCGGGTGGTCGCTGCTCCGCCCGCTGCTCCGCCCGCCGCCCCGCCCGCCGCTCCGCCGCGACCCTAGCCGCCCGCCGCGAGCGCGATCAGGCTCACCAGCCCGGCCAGTGCCGCCGCGCCACCGCAGCCCAGTGCCGCCGCCTGGACCAGGCGGCGCGTCCGCCGGGTCCAGAGCACGCGCTCGAACCACGTCGCGGTCGCCGGCAGCGCGGCGACGGTGCCGCCGACCAGCAGCAGCCCGCCGCCCAGCACCGCCAGCAGCGCCAGCGCGAGCGCGCACAGCCGCCCCGCCACCGGCAGCACGCCCACCGTGGAGAGGCCGCCGTCGTGGTACTGCACCGGGATGGTGCTGCCCGTCGGCCGGCTGCTGTGGTCGAAGGAGGCGGGCACGGTCACCCTCCCGTCGTCGGACCGGAAGGTGCCGCCACAGACCGTGTAGTGGCTGGTGCGCCCGGACGTCGTGGTGTGCACCTCGCACCGCTCGACCGTGAGCAGCCCGGGTGTCCCGGCCACCCGCGCCGCGTAGCCGATGCCGCCCGCCACCGCCCAGCAGCCCGCGGCCCCGCCGGCCATCAGCAGGAGGCCCAGCAGCCAGCCGAGCCCGGCCAGTGCCGGCTGCCGCCGCGGCTTGCGCTGCCACGGCCCGCGCGTGCCCTTGCCGGGTCGACCGGGCGTGGCCCCGCCCTTGGTCCGATCGCGGACCACCCGGCCCGCCGCCGCTCCGTCACCGCGTCCGGCCATCTCCGCCCACCCCCGTCGTCCCGCCCCCGCGGACCCTGGTGCCAGGCGGGCGCCAGCGCATCATGCCAGGTCGGCGCGGTGGAACGGGAGTGGGGTGCGGGCCGAGGGCGGACGCGGGAAGCTTGACAGCATGGCCGCCACGCACGCCGCGCACCCCGAGCGCGCGCTGACGTACCGGGGCCTGCCGGCCGAACCGCTGCGCCTCGGCACCCTGCCGCGCGTCGCCGAGGTCGTGCACGGCATGCCCGAGGAGCAGGTCCGGATCTGCCACGACACCCCCGAGCTGCGCCTGCTCGCCCACGGCCGCACCCTCACCGGACCCGAACCCGACTGGTGCCTGACCCTGCCCGACGGCACCGAGCACCACGCCCCACCCGCCGCCGCCACCCCCTCCGTCATCCCCGCCGAACTCGCCGACCGGTTGCGCGCCTACACCGGCGGCCGCACCCCGCACCCGGTCCTGCGCCTGCGCACCCGGCACGCGCGCACCCGGCTCTTCGACGCGGGCGGCCGCGCCCTCGCCGAGCTCGACCGCGCCGAGACCCTCGCCCAGCCCCTCCACGCCACCCCGGGACCGGTCCGGCTGGTCGGCTGGACGCGCACCGAGGTGCGGTTGGTCCACGGCCGTCCCCGGCTGCTCGCCGCCCTGGACGCCCAGCTGCGCGCCCAGGGCCTCACCGCGGCCCCCGACCCGCCGCCGACCGCCCTGCTCGCCCGGCGCCGGGAGCCCGCCGCCCGCCGGGTGCCCGCCCGCCGCGTCGCCCCCGGCACCGCCGGAGCCGCGCTCGCCGCCTACCTGCGCGGCCGCACCGACGAGTTGCTCGCGCTGGACGCGGCGGTCCGCCGGGACGAGCCCGACGCGGTGCACCGGATGCGGGTCTGCTGCCGCCGCCTGCGCAGCGCCCTGACCGCCGGCCGGCGCTTGCTGCGCCGCGGCGGGGTCGGGCCGCTGCCCGAGGAACTCCGCTGGCTCGGCCAGGTCCTGGGCAGGGCCAGGGACGCCGAGGCCACCGGCGAGCGCCTCGCCGCCGCCTGCGCCGAGCTGCCGCCGGCCGCCGCACCGGGACAGCTCGCCGCCCACCTCACCGCCCGGTTCCGGCGGCGCTACGCCGACGCCCGTCTGCAGGTGCTCGAAGTCCTCGACAGCGAGAGGTACTTCGAGCTGCTCGACGCCCTGGGGACGCTGGCCGAACGGCCGCCGCTGCGCGGCCGGGCCCGGCGCGGGCGGGCCGAGCTGGCCCGGCTGCTGCGCCGCGAGCAGCGCCGCACCGGCCGGCGGCTGCGCGCCGCACTGGCCCACCCCGCCGGTCCCGGCCGCGACGAGGCGCTGCACCGGGCCCGCAAGGCCGCCAAACGCGCCCGCTACACCGCCGAGTTGGCCGGCCGTGACGCGGCTCGCCTGGCCCGGCGGATGCGCGACCTGCAGGAGGCGCTGGGCGGCTACCAGGACGCGGTGACCGCCGAGCGGCTGCTACCCCAACTCGCCGCGCAGGCACGGGCGGACGGCGAGGACACCTTCGGCTACGGCGTGCTGTTCGCCGCCCAGCGACCCGCCGCCCGGGCCGCGCTGCGCGACGCCCGCCCCGCGGGTCGCCGGGCCCGCGCGCGGCGGTTGACCCGGCTGCGGTGAGTCGGCTGCGGTGGACCGGCTGCGGTGGATCGGCTGTGGTGAGTCGGCTGCGGTCGACCGGCTGGGTGGGCTCGCCGGGGTGGGCCGGCCCGGTCGGCCCGAGTCGGGGGCGCTGCCGCCAGGACCGCCGCATCGATCCGCACGTGGGGGCGCGGGGTCATTCCGTACGGCGCGCCGGATCACCTGCGCGCCGCCGGATATCCCGCCAGGGGTCACCAGCGGCCGGTCTCGCCCGAACGGAGGTATTCGGCCCGCCAGCCCCTTGCTAACCTCGGGTATCCGCTGTTTGACGCTCCGTCACAGCCCGGAGCGGGGGAGGGGTGGTCGGTATGCCTGACCAGCTGCACGCCGATCAACTGCACGCCGCCCAGCCGCACGCCGCTCCGCCGGCTGATCCCGGGCCGCGGGTCGCCCAGCCGCCCAGCGATCCGCCCCCCAGGATCGACCTGGCCGATCCCGCCTTCTGGGAGCTGCCCGCCGAGCGGCGGGCCGCCGCCTTCCGCCGGCTGCGCGCCCTGCCCGGACCGGTGCACTTCACCGAGCGTCCCCAGGGTCCGCTGCGCGGTGAGCGCGGCTTCCACGCCCTGGTCCGCCATGCCGATGTGCTCGCCGCCAGCCGTGACCCGCGGGTGTTCCGCAGCGCGCCCGGCGTCACCACGCCCGCTCCGGCCCGTTGGGTGCGCCTGCTCTTCGGCGACTCCATGGTCAACCTGGACGATCCGCGCCACGCCCAGCTGCGCCGGATCGTCGCCAGGTCCTTCACCCCGCGCCTGCTCGCCCGGGCCGAGGCGGACATCAACGCGACCGCCGCCCGGCTGGTCGACCGGGTGATCGCCGAGCGCCCCGCGGACTTCGTGCCCGCCGTCGCGGCCCAGCTCCCGTTCCAGGTGATCTGCGCGATGATGGGCATCCCGGAGCAGCGCCGCGCGCTGATCCTGCGCCAGATCGACCGCGCCTCGGCGCACGCCGGTGTCCACCGCTCGCTGGGTGCCCGGATCCGGCTGCCGGGCCAGGGCCTGCGCGCGCTGGGCCGGATGCAGCTGCTGGTCGCCGAGCTGGGGCGGGAGCGCCGTCGCCGTCCCGCCGAGGACCTGATCTCCGCCCTGGTCGCCGCCGACCTGGACGGCCGCGGCCTGACCGGTCGCGAGCTCGGCGCCTTCTTCTCCCTGCTCCTGGTGGCCGGGGTGGAGACCACCCGCAACGCGCTCGCCCACGGCCTGCACCTGCTCACCGTCCACCCCGAGCAGCGCGCCCTGATGCTCGCCGACCCCGAGCGGCACCTGGACGGCGCGGTGGACGAGATCCTGCGCCACGCCACCCCGATCATCCAGTTCCGCCGGACCCTGGCCGCCGACCACCAGCTCGGCGCCACCCGCTTGGCCCGCGGCGAGCAGGTGCTGCTCTGCTACGGCTCGGCCAACCGCGACGAGGCGGTCTTCCCCGATCCCGAGGCCTTCGACATCACCCGGCACCCCAACCCGCACCTGGCCTTCGGCGGCGGCGGTCCGCACTTCTGCCTCGGCGCCCACCTGGCCCGCCAGGAGATGAAGGCCCTCTACCGCGAACTCTTCGCCCGCCTGCCCGACATCCGCGCCACGGCCGCCCCCGAGATCACCCCGTCCAGCTTCGACCACCGGGTCCGCTCGCTGCCTTTCACCTTCACTCCACCCGAGCGCGACTGACGATCCGCCGGCGGCACGGGTCACACTGAGGATCAGCCCGATCCAGGGGTCGAGCCGCCTTCTGCCGGGCATACTCCTGTGCGGTGGTTCGAACAGCCCCGAGGGGTCCGCGCGAGCGGATCGACCCGCACCCGCACCCGAACTCGCGGCCGTCGCCCCGGCCGACCGCCGCCTCGGCCGCCCGCCGGGAAGAGTAGGGCGATCACGGACAAGTAGGACGTCCTAGTATCAATCCGGCAAACCTGACGCAGTCCCGGATGGGACTGCGGACAGTGCCGCATCCGCCCCTATTGCGCCATGATCGGGTCCGGCCGGGTCGCTAGCGTGGTTCGTGGTCAGTGGAGTGCTGCGCTACTCCGTTGCGGGGCTTGCGACTTCACCCCAGCTGGCCTGCTTCCCCTTCGGCGACTAAGGCTGGTGCAGATGAGTACGACCGTGCAACCGGGACGGGCGCGGGCCCGAGGAAACCTGGCGCTGGGAGCACTCGGGCTGGGCGCTTTCGTGGTCGGTACGGCCGAGTTGGTGATCGTCGGGATCCTGGACCTGGTGGCGAAGGATCTGAAGGTCTCCGTCGGTACGGCCGGGCTGCTGGTGACCGCCTATGCGCTCGGCATCTGTATCGGTGGCCCGCTGCTGACGGTGCTGACCGTCCGGCTGGGCCGGCGGGTGCTGCTGGGGTTGACGCTGGCCGCCTTCATCGTCGGCAACGTGCTGGCGCTGAGCGCGGTGAACTTCGGGATGCTGGTGCTGGCCCGGGTGATCACCGGTTCGGTGCACGGGCTCTTCGTCGGGGTGGCCTCGATGGTCGCGGCCAACCTGGTGACACCGGAGCGGCGTGGCCAGGCGGTGGCCATGGTCTTCGGCGGCATCGCGGTGTCCACGGTGGTCGGGGTGCCGCTGGGCACCTTGGTCGGGCAGGCGGTCAGCTGGCAGGCGGCCTTCGTCGGGATCGTGATCCTGGCCGCCATCGCGCTGGTCGCCGTGGTGGCGCTGGTGCCGAGCATGCCGGCGCAGACCGATTCCGGGCTGCGCGACCAGGCCAAATTCGCCTTCGCACCACGGGTGCTGGCAATGCTCGCGGTCGGACTCCTGCTGCTCGGCGGCGAGTTCGCGGCCTTCACCTACATCGCCAGCTTCCTGCAGGACGTGACCAAGGTCTCCGGCGGGGCGGTCAGCGGCTTCGTGCTGGCCTTCGGCGTCGCGAGCGCGATCGGGGCGATCGTGGGTGGCCGCTTCGCCGACCGCAACGCCTCGGCGACCCTGCTGATCTGCAACGTCGGCCTGGTGGTCGCGCTGGTGGTGCTCAAGCTGGTCGGTGCGAGCCCGATCCCGGTGATCGTGGTGCTGGCCCTCTGGGGCCTGGTCGGCTTCGGCCTGACCCCGGCCTTCCAGCTGCGGGTGATCAGTCTGGCCGGGCCCGGCGGCGGCCTGGCGGCGACGCTGGGTGCCTCGGCGGTCAACGCCGGGATCGCGGCGGGTGCGGCCGTCGGCGGCTGGGCCCAGAGCAGCCACGGTTCGGGTGCGGTGGTGGTCACCGGCGCGGTGGTCTGCGCGGTGGCACTGCCGGCCACCTGGGCCTCGCGGTTCCTCACCCCGCCCTCGCAGGGCGAGACGGTGGTGGCGGCGGCCGGACCAGCTGCCGCCCTGGTGGCCGACTCCGGTGCTGTGCACGCCGACTGACGGCAGGTCGGAAGAAAAATTGTCTACCGAACCATCGACCGGCCGGTGTCCCTCTCCCGTCCCCGCCCGCCGGTCGCTTCCTTTGCCATGCGCCGTGACGGCGCGGTTTCTGCCGAGAGATGGGACCTTGAGATGAGAGTCATAGCGAAGAGCGGTCTGCCCAGCGTGGTGATCGACGGCGAGACCGCCGCACACATCTTCCAGGGGGTGTCGGCGGGCACCACCGTGTCGGCGTTCATCGTCGACGTGGCCGGGCAGGTCGGGCCGGACCGGCACACCCATCCGTACGACGAGGTCTTCGTGATCGTCGAGGGCAATGTGCGGATCGAGGCGGGTGACGAGGTGGTGGACGGCACGCCGGAGCAGATCGTCGTCGTCGAGGCGCGGGTGCCGCACACCTTCTACAACCTGGGCCCCGGCCCGGCCCGGATGGTGAACATCCACGCGGCCGAGCGGGCGGTGACGGAGTTCACCGCCGACCGGCACGGCCACAACGACAGCTACCAGTACGCGCGCGAGAACTGACGGTCAATGCATCAACTCCGCAAGGGAGTTGGCTGACCATCAAGTGGCGTGGACGTCAGTTCGTCCGGTCCCGCCGGGTGTGCGGGACCTCGTCGAGGGCCGAAGGGTCGGATACATGGACATCGGGATTCTGGGCAGCGGAATGATCGGCGGCGCGGTCGGCCGGCTGCTGGTGGACGCCGGCCACCGGGTGGCGGTCGCCAACTCGCGCGGGCCGGCCTCGCTGGCCGCCCTGGTGGCCGACCTGGGCCCGGGGGCGCGGGCGGCGAGCGCCGCGGGGGCGATCGCCTTCGGTGCCCCCGTGGTGGTGCTGGCGATCCCGTTCGGGCGCTACCAGGAGCTGCCGGTTGCCGAGTTGGCGGGCAAGGTGGTGGTGGACACCACCAACTACACGCCGGCGCGGGACGGCCGGATCGCCGAGCTGGTGTCCGGCGGGACCACCTCCAGTGAGCTGATCGCCGCCTTCCTGCCCGCCGCGCGGGTGGTGAAGTCACTGAACACCCTGTACTTCAAGACCCTGCTGGACCGGGCCGACCGCCTCGCGCCGTCGGCCGAGCGCACCGCGCTCTTCGTGTCCGGCGACGACGGCGAGGCGAACGCACTGGTCGCCTCGCTGGTGGCGGAGATCGGGTTCGCCGCGGTGGCGGCGGGCTCGCTGCGGGAAGGCGACGCGCGCCAGGGGACGGGCTCAGCGGTGTTCAACGTGCCGCTGACCCCGGCCCAGGTGCCGCGCGAGGGCTGGTGAGTGCGGCCCGGTACATGGGAGGGGCCCATGTGCGCCCCGGACCGACCCGGTGCGGCCCGTGCCGCCACCGGCGGTCCGGGCGATGACGGACGACTGGCACGACTGGCAGATCGGGAGTGGTTGGCATGAGCGTCCTGGAGACGATCCGGTTCCACCTGCGCGAAGGCGTCGCGGACGAGGACTTCCTGCAGCGCAACCAGAGTGTGGAGCGCGAGTACATGGCCAAGCGGCCGGGCTTCGTGGCCCGGTGGACCTCGAAGTCGGCCGAGGGCGAATGGCTGGTGGTGGTCCGCTGGAACAGCGTGGCCGAGGCCGAGGCGACGATCAACGAGTTCCTGAAGGTGCCGCAGACCCAGGAGTTCCTGGCCGTGGTGGAGCCTTCGACGGTCTCCTCGGGCCACTACGAGCTGGTCGAGGACTGATGGCGCGCCCGATAGCGGTCGCGGCCCGAGACGAGACGGGAGTGTGCGTACGGTGAGCGAGAACAGCGGCGAGTTCCGGACGGTGCGTGAGGCGACGCTGGAGGTGCTGCGTCAGCTCGGGCTGACCACCATCTTCAGCAACCCGAGCCACACCGAGATGAAGCTCTTCGAGGACTGGCCGGACGACTTCCGGTTCGTCATGGGCCTGCAGGAGGCTTCGATCGTCGGCATGGCCGACGGCTACGCCCAGGCCACCGGCTCGGCGTCACTGGTGATCATCAACGGCGGTCCGGGCCTGGGCAACGCGATGGGCTCGGTGTACACGGCGGCGACCGCGCACACCCCGATGGTCATCCTGGGTGGCCAGCAGGCCCGCAAGATGGTGGCGGGCGAGCCGTTCCTCAACGCCCGGCACGCCACCCAGCTGCCGGAGCCCTACATCAAGTGGGCCGGTGAGCCGGCCCGCCCGCAGGACGTGCCCGCACTGCTGGTCAAGGCCTTCCACATCGCCAACCAGGCCCCGCAGGGTCCGGTCTTCGTGGCCGTCCCCGAGGACGACTGGGTGCGCCCGGCGGGCGAGAACCCGCTGCCGGAGCGCGTCGTCAAGGCCGCGGTGGTGCCGGACCCGGCGGTGCTCCGCGAGCTGGCCGACGTGCTCAACCGGGCCGAGCGCCCGGGCATCGTGGCCGGCCCGACGGTGGACGCCCAGGGCGCGCGCCAGGACCTGATCGCGCTCGCCGAGAAGCTGAACGCCCGGGTCTGGGGCGCGCCGGTGTGGCCCCGGGCGAGCTTCCCGGAGAACCACCCGCTCTTCGGTGGCGTGCTGCCACCGATCCCCGAGCTGATCTCGGCCAAGCTGGAGCACCACGACGTCGTGGTGGTGATCGGTTCGCCGACCTTCACCCTCTTCACCTGCGCCGACCTCTTCTCGACCGAACCGGCCGGGCCCGACCTGTCCGAGCAGCCGCAGCTGCCGGCCGGGACGGCGTTCTACCACCTCACGGACAACCCGGAGGCGGCGGCCTGGTCGATGGCGGGCACCAGCTACGTGTTGCCCCCCGGCCCGGCGGTCACCGGCCTGCTCGACCTGGTCGAGGAGAAGCCGAAGGTGGCGCTGGCGCCGACCCGCGAGCCGATCCCGGTGCCGGAGGCCTCCGAGCCGCTCTCCCAGGCCTACCTGTTCCACCTGGTGTCGCAGGAGCTGCCCGAGGACGCGATCCTCTTCGAGGAACTGCCGATCGCCCGCGCGGACTTCCACGAGCAGATCCCGCTCGGCCCGGACAACGGCTACTTCGCCACCGCCTCGGGTGCCCTGGGCTTCCCGTTCGCCGGTGCGGTGGGCTACGCGCTCGCCCGCCCGGAGCGGCGCGCGGTGGTCGTGGTGGGTGAGGGCTCGGCGCAGTACACCCTGCACTCGCTCTGGACGGCCGCGCAGCACCGCCTGCCGGTCACCTACATCATCCCGAACAACAACGGCTACCTGTCGCTGAAGTACTACCTGAAGGACCAGGAGGCCTGGCGGGTCGGCTGGGACCTGCCGGACCTCGACATGGCGGCGCTGGCCCGCGGCTTCGGCGTCCCGGCCGAGCGGATCGAGACGCCCGAGCGGCTGCGGGAGGCGCTGAAGTCGGCGTTCACCGTGGACGGCCCGGTGCTGCTCGACGTGGTGGTGGCCGACCCGGGGCTGTTCCGCCTCTGAGCGCCCACAGCCGGGCGCCCACAGCCGGGCGCCCACAGCCGGGCGCCCACAGCCGGGCGCCCACAGCCGGGCGCCCACAGCCGAGAGCATGCCGCGGCGCCGTTCCTCGGACCAAGTGGTCCCCGGAACGGCGCCGCGGCGCGTCCTGCGGCCGGACAGCTCCTAGCCGAAGATCGCGAAGCTCAGGTGCGCGAAGGCGGTGTCGAGGCCGTAGACCAGCATGATCATGACCGTCACGAAGCTCAGCACCACGCCGGTGTAGCTGGTCAGCTCCGAGCGGGTGGGCCAGACGACTTTGCGCAGCTCGGCGACGATCTGCCGGTAGAAGAGCGAGAGCCGTGCCAGCAGGCCGCGCACACCGCGCGGTTTCGACGAGGGGGCCTTGCCCCGATCGCGGGTCGTGGGTCCAGCCATGCGCCGACGCCTTTCCCCTGGATGCCCCCGCGGAGAATGGGGGCATCGGAGTCCTGGCTACCAGCGTACGGACGAACGGGGATGCTTCTACTCGAACCGGACGCCCGCGGTGGGCGCCCAGGCCCTCGTCCGCCCGGACCGCCCGGCCCGGACCGCCCAGCGCGGGCGCCTCGGGGGCTCCCGCTCCGCGCCTCGCGGGCGCGGGCGGCGCTCACTGGTCGGTCCGGGTGAACCTGGTGCCGTCCGCCCGGCACTCGTCACCCAGGGTGAGCGGATCAGGAGCCGTCGCCGAGGATCAGCCGCTCCAGCGCCGAGCGGGCCCGGGCGTCCGAGCGGGCCCGGGCCGTCACGGCCGCCGCCAGCTCGTGGGCCCACTCGTCCAGCGGCACCGGCCGGCGCGAGAGCACCACGCCGCGTACCACCTTGCACACCTCGGCGGCCGGGCGCCCGTGGGCCAGGCTGAGGATCAGCCGCTGGTCCGCCAGCGAGACCTCGACCCGCTCGATCCGGCCCGGTCGCCCGGCCATCCGGTCGGCCATGCCGCGCTTGCGCTCGACCGCCACCGCGTCGGCCGGCAGCGCGTCGGCGAGCGCGCCGGTCAGCACCTGGGTGTAGACCTCCAGGTCGGCGGCGTCCCGGCGCAGGGCGGCGGCGAGCAGGTCGATCGAACCCGGGTCCTGCGGGGCCGGCTCGATCTCGCCGTGGTCGGTCATTGCGCTCCTCGATGCGGTCGGTCCGTGTGGTTGGTGCCGGGCAGCTCAGGCTCTCAGTTGTCCAGGCTCAGCACCATGGTGGGCCGCTCGATCTCGTGGTCGGCCCGCAGCGGGCGCACGGCCGTGCCGATCGCGAAGAACTCGGTGGTGTGGCCGCCCCAGCGGTGGTTGTGGGCGTTCAGCTGGACGCCGACGATTCCCTCGGCCTTCAGCTCCTCCGCCTCCGCCTGCATCCGCGCCATCGCCAGCTCGCGGGCGTCGTAGAGCGCCTGGGTGTACTGCTCGATCTCCACGTTCTTGCCGACGTTGGAGAAGACCGAACTCATCTTCTGGTGCGCGATGTGGTAGACGCAGGTGCCCATGGTCATGCCCAGCGGCGCGTAGCCGGCCCGGATCAGCGTCCAGAAGTCCTGGCCTGAGAGGTCGGAGGTGAACGGCTGGCCCTTGTTGTTGCGCCAGCTGCTGCCGTCCGGTGCGGGCCGGTCGGCCTTGACGGCGGTGCCGATGGCGATGAACTCGGCGATGTCGGTGCCGAATTCGCGAGCCTCCACGCTCAGCCGGACCCCGACGATGCCGTCCGCGCCCAGCTGGGCCGCCTCGGCCTCCATCCGGGTCATCGCCAACTCGCGGGCGTGGTACATCGCCTGGCTGAGCGTCTCCAGCTCCTGGTTCTTGCCCCAGCGCCCGAGCTGGATCCCGACGTGGTAGATCGAGCTGCCCAGGACCAGGCCGATCGGCTTGAACCCGGCCTCGCGGACCAGCAGGAACTCGTTGACCGACAGGTCGCTGGTGAAGATCGAGCCGGGCTTGCCCGGCTCCAGCTCCGCGAGGCGCCGCATCGCGTCGGCGGGCACACCCTGCGCGGACGGATCGAAGGTGTTCATCTGGGTCGTTCTCCCCTTTGGTGGTCTACGGCGAGTTCGAATGCTGCTGCTGGGCCGGCGAGGAACGGCCTAACCGCGGGCGCCCGGTCGGCGGGCCTGCGCCAGGCGCCGGCTCAGCCGGTCACCGCCGTTCAGCGGCATGACCGTCAGCGTGCGCGGCCGGGCCGGCGCGGAGGTGAAGCGGGCGATCGCGGTGCCGATCAGGGTGCTCTCGGCGAGGTGGTCACTCTGGTCGTTGGAGCTGTTCATGCAGGGCTCCTCCCAGATCCGCAGGTCGGAGTCGGCCAGGATCACCCCGTCACCGCCGTACCCCAGGCCCTGGCGGCGCAGTTGGGCGCGGGCGTCGGAGCGCACGCTGTGCACCAGCGCGGACCAGCCGTCCACCTCCTGGTTGGACCACATGGAGTTCTGCATCAGGGTCCGGTAGTCGTTGTGGCGCACCCCGACCGACATCCCGACCAGCAGCTCCACCGGCACCCAGCCGGCCGTGATCAGCTTGGCGAAGCCCTGGCCGTCCAGGTGCGAGGTGAAGGGCCGGCGCGGGCGCACCGGGCCGGCGGCCCGCACGGCCGTGCCGATCACCTGGAACTCCAGGCAGTTGGGCGCCCCCAGGAACGGAGCCATCGTCAGCTGTGCGGCCACCACGCCGTCGCCGCCCAGGGCGGTGCACTCGGCGGCCATCCGGTCCAGCGCGGTGCGCCGGGCCGTGTCCATCACCTGCACCAGCCCCGCGGAGGGCGCGCCCTCGCCGGAGAGCGCGATGCCGCTGCTGTAGTACCGGCCGCCGGCGCGCCGCACGGCGCCGTAGGTGCAGGAGTGGTAGCCCCAGTACCGGCCGCTGCGGCCGACGTGGTAGACCGCCGAGCCCATCACCTGGCCGACCGGCTCGAACCCGACCGATCTGATCGCGGCGAACTCGCCCGTCGACAGCGCCGAGGACCAGGTCCCGCTGGACCGCCCCTCGGCGATCCGCGCCGCGGCTGCGGGCGGCAGCCCCGCTCCGCTCCACGACTCCGTCATGCGTCCGCCTCCCGTTTCCGGCCGACCGATCCGGTGCTCCGCTGCGGGCTCCGGTGAGCTCCGACAAGGCACCCTACGCGCAAGATCCGGCGTGGCGACAGCAGGGTGGCGAGCCGTGTCCCAGCCGACCGGTCAGGTGAGTACGGAGGCCGGGCCGGGCACCGGTAGCGGGACCGCGCCGACGGAAACGCGGGGTCCGGAACGCGGTGGTCCGGAACGCGGTGGTCCGGAACGCGGTGGTCCGGAACGCAAGGCGAACGCACAGCGGACGCCATGGAGCCGAAGTCGATCACCACCGAGGATGGTCACAGGGCCGCTGACCTGTCCGTGTCGGCGCCCACCAGCACCACCAGCACCACCAGCACCGACAGCACCGAAGGAGACGTACGTGACTCTGCTCGCAGCACACCGACGCGGTCAGGCGGTGTCCACGCCCGGCTCCTCCGGGCTCGTCGAGCTGCCGCCGCTCGCCCCGTCGAGCTTGGCCCGCAGGGTCGCCGTCAGGGGGTGATCGCGGCCCGTCAGGCACTGCGCCGCCCGCTGCCAGGCCTCCCGGGCCGCCAGCCGCTCCCCGGCGGCCAGCCGCACGTCGCCGAGGCGGTCGAGGGTGGTCGCCGCGCCCTCCTGGTCGCCGAGCTGCAGCCGCTGGTCGGACGCCGCCCGCAGCGTCTCGCCGGCCAGGTCCAGTTCGCCCAGGCCGTGGTGGGCCCGCCCCAGGCTGTCCAGCACGGTGGCCTCGACGAAGCCGTAGGGGGAGGGGTCCGGGGCCTCGTGCAGCAGTTCGATGGCCCTGCGGTACCAGGTGATCGCCTCCTGGTACCGGCCCAGCTCGTTGTAGGCGTAGCCGAGGTTGTTGAGCGTGGCGGCCAGTTTGCCGAGCCTGCCCTCCGCCCGCAGGCTCGGCAGCGCCGTCTCGTACCAGCTGATCGCCTCCTCGTAGCGCTCCATGACGTGCAGCGTCGAGGCATAGAGCGAGGCGGCCGCCCCGATGACCGGCGCTCCCTGGGCGGCCTGCTCACCTTGGGCGAGTTCGGCCATGGTCATCGCCTCGCGGGCGGTGTCGAGCGCCTCGGGCATCCGGCCGAGCAGCCGGTGGCCGATGCTGAGCGCGATGAGTGTCCAGGCCTGGGCCTCCTGGTCGCCGAGCCGGCGGGCGGCGGTCAGGCCGAGGGTGGCCGCCCGGAACATGTCCGCCCAGTGCCGGTACTGCACGTAGTAGTTCATCAGCGAGGTGGGCAGCACCCAGGAGAGCACCGAGGGCCGCTCCGCCGCGAGCGCGACGGCCGCGCCGAGGTTCTCGCGCTCGCGCTGGCACCACAGCTGGGCCGCGGGCCGGTCCGGGAAGGTGAGCGCCGTCGGGCACGCCGGGATCCGGTCGAAGCCGGCGCGCGCCTGGTCCGGGTTCATCAGGTCCGTCGCGTTGGCGGCGCTGTGCAGGTACCAGGTGAGCAGGCGGTCCGCCGCCTCCTCGCGCAGTCGCGGCGGATCGTGTCGCAGGCACTGCTCGTAGGCGTAGGCCCGGGTGAGGTCGTGGAAGGTGTACCGGTTCGCCGAGGTGTTCTCCAGCAACTGGGCGTCGACCAGGGCCTCCAGGGCCGGTTCGACCTCGCGCTCGGTCAGCCCGAGCAGCGCGGCGGCGGCCGGCAGTTCGAGGAACGGCCCCGGCCAGAGGCCGAGCAGCCGGAAGGCCTGGGCCGCGGTGCGGTCCGCCGCCGTCCCGGAGGTCTCCAGGGCCTCGCAGCTCACCTGGAAGTTCATCCGCAGCGCGACGTCCTCGATGGTGAACTCGTCCAGCAGGTGGGCGCCTTCGAGCCGGTCGGCCAGTGTCCGCAGCTGCCAGGCCGGCCGGGAGGCCAGCCGGGCCGCCGCGATCCGGATGGCCAGCGGCAGGCCGGCGCAGCGCCGGATGATCAGCGCGGCCGCCGCCGGTTCGGCCGCGACGCGCTCCGCGCCGATCACCGCGGTCAGCAGCGCCAGCGCCTCCTGGTCGTCGAGCACCCCGAGGTCCAGCCGCGTAGCCCCGGACAGGGCCGCCAGCCGGGAGCGGCTGGTGATCAGCACGCCGCAGCCCCGCGTGCCGGGCAGCAGGGGCCGCACCTGCGCGGCGTTGCGCGCGTCGTCCAGCACCAGCAGCACCCGGCGCCCCGCCAGCGTGCTGCGGTAGAGCGCGGCCCTGGCCTCCGGGCGCACCGGGACGGCCGCCGGCGGTACGCCCAGGTCGCCGAGCAGGTCGGAGAGGACCTCGCCGGGATCGCGCGGCGCGGTGGTGCCGCGCAGGTCGACGTAGAGCTGTCCGTCCGGGAAGTCGTCCCGGCACCGGTGGGCGACCTCGATGGCCAGGGTGCTCTTGCCGATCCCGCCCATGCCGGCGATCGTCGAGATCACCACCGTGGCCGGGTCCGGCCCGCGCAGCCGCCCGGTGAGCTCGGTCAGCGCCGTGCCGCGCCCGGTGAAGTCCGCGACGGCGTAGGGCAGCAGGCGCGGCACCACCGAGTCGGGTGCGGGCGGCGGCGGGGCCGGGGGAGCGGTGGGCCGCTCCTCCTCGGCGTCCTCGGCCTGGACGCTCGCGGCCAACTGCTCGCCGTCGGCGGCCGGCAGGCCCAGGCCTTCGGCGAGCCGGGCTATCGAGGTCAGCCGGGGCAGGCGCCGCCCGCTCTCCAGCATGCTGATCGCGTGGGCGGAGAGCCCGGACCGCTGGGCGAGTTCCTCCTGGGTCAGACCGGCTCGGCGCCGGTACTGCCGAAGGAGTCCACCGAAGTCCCCTGACAAGCGCGTTCTCCCAGTTGGCGGCGGTAGGAGCCGGATGACCGGCCCCGCGAGGGTGTGGGCTGGGCTGAACCTAGGCGATCTCGCGGGGAAAGCACCAGCCGGACCAGGGTCGCCGGGCCCGGGCGGGCGGTGGGTCAGGCCTCCAGGACGACGGCCATGTCGCCGTAGGTCGCGTAGCCGGCCTCGAAGTCGCCCCGGGCGACGGTGAGGTGGCCGCGGGCCGGGTCGTTGATGGTGACCGCCAGGTCGGTGTAGCCGGTGACGACGACGGCGTGCTCGGCGGGGCCGGCGTACAGGACGCTGCGCCCGTCATAGGCGGTGTACGGATGGTCGGGCCGCTTGCGCCACAGGTAGTCGACCCAGACGATGGCGGGCCGACCGGCCTGGACGTGGGCGCGCAGCCGCGCGGGGGTCAGGCCCTGCCCGGTGAAGGCGACCTTCGCTCCGTAGGCACGGGCGGCGGCGGCCACCGGCGGGTCGTAGACGCCGTAGCCGGTGCCCTCGTTCTCGGAGCCGTCGGGGTCGCCCACGAAGGCCTTGAACGGGTCGCCGGAGTTGGGCCCGTCGTGCCCGAACTCGCCGTGGACCCGGTCGACGCCGATGCGGTCCAGGATCTGCTGGTCCTGGACCGCGATCCCGTGCGCGGCCAGCATCATGCGCAGCGCGGCGGCCTCGCAGTCGTTGCCCAACTGCTGGTAGTACAAGGGAACCTGGACAGTCCTGGTGGTTCCGGCGGCCCGCGCCGGGGTGGTGCCCGCCCCCAGGGCCAGGAGTGGTGCGGTGAGGACCGCGAGGCATGCTGCTGCTCTGGCTCTGGCTCTGGCTCTGGGGCGGCGGGCCGGCCGTCTGGTGCTGGTCATGCCCTCGACGCTAGAAGGCTGATGAAGATGTTGGGTTCTGGCCCCGCCGCGTGAGCGGTGGGGCCAGACTCGTCTTGTGGCGATGGGGGAATGGGTCGGGGAGACGGTCGGGCCGGATGTCTGGGAGACGTGCCGGGGGTTGATCCCGACGGGCAGCGTCTTCGCGTTTCTGGCCGAGCACCGTGGTGAGTTGTTCCCGGCGGTGATGTTCGCGGACATGTATCCGTCGGCGAACGGGCGGCCGAGCATGCCACCGCAGATTCTGGCGGCGGCGGTCACGTTGCAGGCGCTGCACGGACTGTCGGACTTCGAGACGGTGCAGGAACTGCGGTGCGACCTGCGATGGAAGGCCGCGTGCGGACTGGGCCTGTACGACATCGCATTCGACCCGTCGCTGCTCGCCTACTTCCGCCGTCGGCTTGCTCGCTCCGCCCGGCCGAACCGGATCTTCGAAGCCGTTCGAGAGGTCGTCAAGGCCACCGGTGTCCTCAAGGGCAGGCACCGCCGGGCGCTGGACTCCACCGTGCTGGACGACGCGGTCGCCACCCAGGACACCGTCACCCAGATCATCGCCGCCGTCCGCGCGGTGATCCGCGAGGTCCCCGGGGCCGGCGAGGTGGCAGCAGCGCAGTGCACCGCCCACGACTACACCGACCCGGGCAAACCCCGCATCGCCTGGAACGACTCCCAGGCCCGAGCCGACCTCATCGACGCCCTGGTCGGCGACGCACTGCGGCTGCTGGGCCACCTGCCCGACCAACAGCTCGGCGAGAAGGCCGCGAACGCGGTCGGCCTGCTGGCCCTGGTCGCCGGACAGGACGTCGAACCGGCCGACGACTCCGACGGCCGCGACGGCCGCTGGCGCATCACCCGGGGCACCACCCACGACCGCACGGTCTCCACCGTCGACCCCGAGGCCCGCCACGTCCACAAGACCCGCAGCCACTACCAGGACGGATACAAGGCCCACCTCGCCGTCGAGCCCGAGACCGGGTTATACACCGCCGTCGCCCTGCGGCCCGGCGCCGGAGCAGAACACCACGAGGCCGTCATCGCCCTCGACCTGCTCGCCGACGAGGACGCCCCGGTGGACGCCTTCGGCGACACCGCCTACTCCACCAGCGACGCCCGCCAGGCCCTGGAACAGGAAGGGCACCGGCTGTTCCTCAAGCCGGCGCCGCTGAAGACCGCCGTCCCCGGCGGATTCGGCCTCGACGACTTCGCCATCGACACCGCGGCCGGCACTGTGACCTGCCCCGCCGGCCACACCGCCCCGCTGTCCGAGCCGTCCGGACAGCACATGCAGCGCAAGGCACTGTTCACCGGCCAGTGCACCGGCTGCCCTCTGCGCGAGCGGTGCACTACCGCCAAGACCGGCCGGATCGTCACCATCCGGCCGCACCACGATCTTCTCGCCACCGCACGCCACCAAGCCGCCACAAACCCCCACTGGCAAGCCGCCTACCGACGATGGAGACCACCCGTCGAACGCGCCGTCGCCTGGCTCGTCGCCCACGGCAACCGCAAACTCCGCTACCGCGGCACCATCAAGAACGACACCTGGCTCCACACCCGCGCTGCCGCCCTCAACCTGCGAACCCTGATCAACCTCGGACTCGCCCACACCGACAACACCTGGCACCTCAACCCGGCCACCGCATAGCCAGAGGGGCCACCCGGCCAACCACCGGACAGCCCCTCAACAAGATCTTCATCAGCCTTCTAGGGCCTGTCCGGGCGATCTTGTCGGATCAGCGCGCGGTGTCGGGCGCCCGGCTGGGCGTGCGCCCGGATCGTCCTCGTACCGGGTCGTACTTGGATGATTCGGGCGTGCGTCCAGGCGGGATGCCCGGCGTCACGCGCCCGGCAAGATCGCCCGGACAGGCCCCTAGGTCCGGTGCGGGGCGGCCGCAGCCGACGGGGGGCGGACGGGTGAGCGGGGCCGAGGCACCGTCAGCCCCGCGGTCCGTCGGCTCAGCGGGCCTGGCGCAGCTGGTGGCGGTCGGCCCAGGCGCTGATGGCGGCGGCGATCTCGGTGGGCCGGTCCTCGGGGGCGTGGTGCCCGGAGGTGCCGCAGGCGACGGTGTCGAGCGCGGCGATGTGGGTGGCGCACCAGTGCGCCATGCGCTCGTCGATCAGCAGGGTGGGCGAGCCCTCGAAGGTCAGCAGCAGCTTGGGGACCTCGGTGCTGTCGGCCAGCCAGGCGTCGTACGCCTCGATCCGGGCGACGAGTTCGGCGGGCTCGCCGTCGAGCGGGAGCTGGCGGGCCCAGGCGAGGATCGGGCGGCGGCTGTCGCGGGTGGGGTAGGGGGCGAGGTAGGTGTCCAGGTCCGGGCCGGTCAACGGGGTGAGCACGCCGCCGGTGAAGGCCTGGCGCACGAAGAGGAACTGGTCGAGCACCAGCTCCTCGCCCACTCCGGGGGTGCGGAACGCCTCGGCGCGCTTGCGGGCCTGCGGCGAGAGGTCGTCCCAGGCCATCGGCTTGACGATGGTCTCCAGGAAGGCCAGGCCGAGCACCCGCCCGGGGTGCCGGGCGGCCTGGTCGAAGGCGAGCGCGCCGCCCCAGTCGTGGCCGACCAGGATCACCTGGTCCAGGCCGAGGGCGTCGAACCAGGCGTCCAGGTAGCGGGCGTGGTCGGCGAAGTCGTAGGCGAGCTCGGGCTTGCCGGAGCGACCCATGCCGATCAGGTCGGGCGCCAGCAGTCGGCCGGGACCGACGGCGGGCAGCACGTCGCGCCACAGGTGCGAGGAGCTCGGGTTGCCGTGCAGGAACACGATGGGCGTGCCGGTGCCGAAGTCCTCGTAGTGGATGGTCGAGTCGAGCACGGCGATCTCGGGCATGGTGGGTCTCCTTGTCGTCAGTGCAGGGGGGCGGGCGGGGTGTCGAGGTCGAGCGGGGCGTCCAGCAGGGCGGTCAGGTCGCGGACGAGCCCCGCGGTGCGCGGGTCGTCGCGCCCGCCCAGTGGCGCGAGCAGTCGGTCCAGCAGCAGTTGGACGGTGGCGATGGCCGGCCGTACCGCCTCCTGCCCGCGTTCGGTGAGTGCGAGGCGCACGGTGCGGCTGTCCTGGGGATCGCGAGTGCGCTCGATGAGCTGCTCGGCCTCCAGGGCGCGGGCCAGTTTGGAGACGTAGAGCGGCTCCAAGCCGGTGTGGTCGGCCAGTTCACGCTGGCTGGGGGCGGTGCGCGGGGTGGTGTGCGCCATGCCGGACAGCGAGGCCAGCAGGACGTACTGGGCGTGGGTGAGGCCCAGCGGCGCCAGCGCCCGGTCGACGGCGGCCCGCCACTTGGTGGACAGGCGCCAGACCAGGAAGCCGGGGGTCGGACCAATCGGTGTGTTGCTCACGGGAGATACAGTACATGGCAACTATGTCCATGGCTACTATTTGGCCCGGGTGGCGCCGCGCGGGACGGCGCACGAACGGTCGGCCGCTCAGCGGCCGCGGTGGACCAGGGCTGCCAGTGCCTCGGCGCTGTCCACCTGCCGCGCCGTCCCGTTGAGGAGGACGGCGGAGAGGGTGACGGGGTCGGACCACTCGATGACCAGCCGGTCACCGCCGCGGCTGTAGAGGTTGCGGCCCCACACGGCGGCGCGTCCGATGAGCTCGGGGAAGGCGGCGGGGGACGGCGAGGGGGCGCGCGACCAGCCCGCCCTCGCGATCTCCAGGTCCCAGAATCCAGGGCCGGCAAGCATCAGACCTCCTTGGCTGCTGTCGACACTATCCGTGATCGTGGTGGGCCGCGCATCGCGGGTCCGGGGCCTGGCCCGCGCCGGGGTGAGCGGAGGTGGTGGCGTGGGCCACCGTGCGCCGACGGAGTGGTCGAATCTTCCGAAAATAGTTGCTAGATTGCGCAACTGTGCAACCGGTGCGCTGCCACGCGGCGTCCTTTCAGGTGACCGACCCGCTGCCGTGGTGCGGTCCTGAGTAGGCCAGTGCCGGTGTTGGGCGGCGCCGATGAACGAGGACGTACAGGTGACCAAGATGCCGGAGAGCGGTTCCGGAAGGCGGCGGCGTGCCGACGCGGGCGGGGCGGGCAGTGCGGACGGCGCCGGGGGCGGCCGTGCCGCGGCCCGCCGAGCCGGCCGCAGGCCCAAGCGCAAGGGCCTGCGGATCCTGGCCTACGGCACGGCCGGGCTGGTGCTGGTGACGGCGGGGACCTTCGGCTACGTCTACGAGGAGCTGAACGGGAACATCAAGCACTCGGCGCTCTTCGCGGGCACCTCGGGCGACGCGGGTCACGAGAAGCCGGACGCTTTCGGGCGCACGCCGATCAACATCCTGGTGATCGGCTCGGACACGCGGGACAACGCCGCGGACTGCCAGATCGGTGGGGACTGCGGGCCTGGGGCCAACGCCGACGTCGAGATGGTGCTGCACGTGTCGGCGGACCGCAGCAACGCGACGGTGATGAGCATCCCGCGCGACACGATGGCGGAGTTGCCGGCCTGCACGGACACCGAGAACCACACGTCGATGAAGGCGCACCGGGACATGATCAACAGCACCCTGGACTACGGTCCGGGGTGCACGGTGGCGGCGGTGCACCAGCTGACCGGTATACCCATCGACCATTTCATGATGGTCGACTTCACGGGTGTGGTGCAGATGTCGGACGCGGTGGGCGGGGTGCCGGTGTGCGTGGACAACAACGTCTACGACCCGTACTCGCACCTGAAGTTGAAGAAGGGCAACCACACGCTGCAGGGGATGGCGGCGCTGGAGTTCGTGCGCACCCGGCACGGTTTCGGCGATGGTGGCGATGTGGGGCGCACGGTGGCGCAGCACATGTTCCTGTCCTCGATGGTGCGGCAGTTGAAGAGCGCGGGGACGTTGACGAACCCGGCGGCGGTGCTGTCGCTGGCGAACGCGGCGACCAAGGCGCTGACGGTGGACAACGGGCTGAGCGGGATCCCGCAGCTGGTGGGGCTGGCGGACGACCTGAACAAGGTGCCGACCGACCGGATCACGATGACCACGATGCAGAACGACCCCGACCCGACGAATACGCAGCGTGTGGTGGTCGACCCGGCGGCCAAGAACCTCTTCAGCGCGATGATCAATGACCAGTCGCTGACCACCGGGGACGGGAGCAAGTCGTCGGCGGCGGCGCAGGCCACCTCCACGGCGAACCCGGACGCCTCCTCGGCCGCGCCGGCGCCTGCCGCTCCCGCCGCTCCTGCGTCGTCGGCGGCGGCCGCCGCGGGGGCGGGGGCTGGTGCGCCGAAGAAGGAGATCGCGGTGCACGTGAAGAACGGCAGTGGGGTGGCGGGTCGGGCGGGGGATCTGGCGGAGGCGTTGAAGACGGCGGGGTACAGCTCGCTGACCTCGGCGACCAACGCGACGGTGAGTGCGGCGGTCAGCGAGGTGACGTACACGGCGGGTCGGGAGGCGGACGCGCAGGAGGTGGCGGCCTCGGTGGGGTTGCCGTCCTCGGCGGTCAGGCCGGGTGACGGTCCGGGGATCACGTTGGTGATCGGCAAGGACTGGACGGCCGGGAGCACCTTCGCTGCCGCGCCGGCGGGCGCGGGCGGCGCGGCTTCCCCGACGGCCCCGGCGCCGGTGAACACCCAGGCGGCGCTGACCAACTCCGAGGCGCAGACCGCGGACGACTCCAGCAAGTGCGCGCAGGTGAGCACCCAGGACACGGTGACGATCAACAACATCGGGATGAACCCGACCAAGGCGTACGAGAAGAGCCCCGGCGTCCCCGACTCCGCCCCCTGAGCCGCTCTCCAGGGCCCCGATCGTGCCGGCGTCGGGGCCCGGTTGATCTACAGTGCTCGGGTCAGCAACCACACCGCGAAGACCCGAGGAGGACGTGCGAGTCATGTCGACTGAGACGTTCGAGTTCCAGGTGGAAGCACGCCAACTCCTGCAGATGGTGATCCATTCGATCTATTCGAACAAGGACGTGTTCCTGCGCGAACTCATCTCCAACGCCTCGGACGCGCTGGACAAGCTGCGGCTGGAGGCGCTGCGCGACGATTCGCTCGGCGTTGACGTGTCGGACCTGCACATCGAGCTCGACGCCGACCAGGAGGCCCGCACGCTGACCGTGCGGGACAACGGCATCGGCATGTCGTACGACGAGGTGAAGCAGCTCATCGGCACGATCGCCAACTCCGGTACCGCCAAGTACCTGCAGGACCTGAAGGGGGCCAAGGAGGCGGGCGACACCGAGGGCCTGATCGGCCAGTTCGGCGTCGGCTTCTACTCCAGCTTCATGGTGGCCGACGAGGTCGTGCTGCTGACCCGACGGGCCGGCGAGAGCGAGGGCACCCGCTGGACGTCCAGCGGTGAGGGCACCTACACGCTGGAGAGCACCGCCGAGGCGCCGCAGGGGACTTCGGTCACGTTGCGGCTGCGCCCGGTGGACACCGAGGACCAGCTGCACGACTACGCCGCGACCTGGAAGATCCGCGAGATCGTCAAGCGCTACTCGGACTTCATCACCTGGCCGATCAGGCTGGCCGCGCCCGCCACGGACGCCACGGACGCCCCGCCCGCCACGGACGCCCCGGGGGCGGACGGCGAGGAGCAGGCGACCGCCGCCCGCGAGCCCGAGACGCTGAACTCGATGAAGGCGCTCTGGGCGCGTTCGCGCGACGAGGTGTCCGAGGCCGAGTACCACGAGCTGTACAAGCACATCAGCCACGACTGGACCGACCCGCTGGAGACCATCCGGCTGCAGGCCGAGGGCACCTTCGAGTACCAGGCGCTGCTCTTCATCCCCTCCCGCGCGCCGCACGACCTGTTCACCCAGGGCTACCAGCGCGGCATCCAGCTCTATGTGAAGCGCGTCTTCGTGATGGACGACTGCGAAGCGCTGATGCCCCCGTACCTGCGGTTCGTCAAGGGCGTGGTGGACGCCCAGGACCTGTCGCTCAACGTGTCGCGCGAGATCCTGCAGCAGGACCGCCAGATCGAGCTGATGCGCCGACGGCTGGCGAAGAAGGTGCTCTCCACCGTCAAGGACCTGCAGGCCAAGGCCCCCGAGCGCTACTCGGTCCTGTGGCGCGAGTTCGGCCGGGTGCTCAAGGAAGGGTTGATCACCGACGCGGAGAACCGCGACGCGATCCTCGCCGGCTGCTCCTTCGCCTCGACCCGCGACCAGGAGGAGCCGACCACGCTGAAGCAGTACGTCGAGCGGATGGCGCAGGGCCAGGAGCACATCTTCTACCTGACCGGCGAGTCCCGGCAGGCCCTGGAGAACTCCCCTCACCTGGAGGCGTTCCGGGCCAGGGGCATCGAGGTGCTGCTGCTGACCGACCCGGTCGACGAGGTCTGGGTGGACGCGGTCCCCGGGTTCGACGGCAAGGAACTGCGCTCGGTCGCCAAGGGTGACGTGCCGCTCGGCGCGGACCAGGAGGAGCAGCAGGAGGAGCGCGAGCAGCGGCAGCAGGAGTACGCGGGCCTGCTGGCCTGGATGACCCAGCGGCTCGGCGAGCAGGTCAAGGAGGTGCGGCTCTCCGCCCGCCTGACCGTCTCGCCCGCCTGCCTGGTCTCGGACACGCACGACGCGACCCCGGCGCTGGAGAACCTCTACCGCGCGATGGGCCAGGACGTCCCCCGGGGCAAGCGCATCCTGGAACTCAACCCCGGCCACCCGCTGGTCACCGGCCTGAACGCCGCGCACGCCCAGGAAGCCGAGCACGAGGCGCTCGCCGAGGCGGTGGAGCTCGTCTACGGGATGGCGCTGCTCGCCGAGGGTGGTCAGCTGGACGAGCCGTCACGCTTCATCAAGCTGATGGCGGACCGCCTGGGGCGCACACTGTAAGCACCCGGCACCGCACTGCCCAACGGCGTGCCCGACCGCACTGCCCAACCGCACTGCCCCGGACCGCCCCGCGCCCACCTGGCGCGGGGCGGTTCCGCTGTGCGGGCCACTACTGCCGCGCCGGCGCGGGCCGTTGGTGAGTGTCGAGTCCATCATGCCTGTTCAGCGGCGGGTGCGGTAGGACGTAGCGCACCCCGCTCCGCCCTTGTCCGCCCCCGCAGGCGGCCCGCAGACTCGACGCATTCACCCTGCGGCCCACGGGTCGGCGCCGGTCACCGGGCGCCGGCGCGCACGTCGTGCTGCCCGGCCGCCGGCCGGGTCGGGGCCGAGGGGTGCGAGGCGATGGGGGAACGATGGATCAGCATGTCGTGCTGCGGGCGCGGATGCGGCTGCTCAGCGCCGACGAGTGGGTGCTGAGCGGGCCGGACGCGCTCTGGGTCTACCGGGCGCTGAACGAGGTCAGTCCCCAGGTGTACGGCGCGAAGCTCGCCCACGTGCTGGTGGTGGCCAGCAGGTTCCGCCGGGTGCGGGAGCTGCCCGAGGCGCGGGCGGCACTGCTGCGGGAGGCGGTGGAGGCGGCTTCGGCGCTGGCGGCCGGCGCGCGGTTCCGCGACGCGGTGCTCGCCGACGCGCTGGCGGCGCTGGCGGCACTGGAGGCGCCCGTGTTCGGGGGTGACCCGCTCGGAGTAGGGGAGGCGCCACAGGGGTGACGGCGAGGGGGAGCGGTGGCGGACGGCGAAGGCCGGATCGAGCAGCTTGGTGGAAGTCGGCAGCCTGGGGGACGTCGGCAGCGTTCCCTATCCGGGCGAGGCGGCGACCGGGGGCAGAGGGAGGAGGGCTGTGACGCATCGTCAGCGGCCCTTGTCGGTGCCCCGCCGTAGGGTGCGACCGCGAGGTCGGACGGTCCGGGTTGCGGGCCCTCCTCTGCGGGTCGGTCCACAATGGAGGAGCGGTCGGGCGCGATGATCCCGGAGCGGCCGGGCCGTCCCGCACCGCTTCCCGGTGGTTCACCCGGTGGCCCCGGTCCCAGTAGTGGCAGTCCCCGATCGATGAAGGAGCAGCGCCCGTGCGCATCGTGATCAGTGAGTTCATCAGCCTCGACGGCGTCGTGCAGGCCCCGGGCGGCGCAGAGGAGGACACCGACGGCGGCTTCGCCCACGGCGGCTGGTCGCACCCGTTCTTCGACCCGGAGGTGGTGGGCGGCGCCTTCAACGACGCGCTCGGCAAGGCCGAGGCGCTGCTCTTCGGCCGCCGCACCTGGCAGACGATGGCCGCCGCGTGGCCCGAGCGGGCCGGTGACCCGTTCGCCGACCGGATGAACGCCATCCCGAAGTACGTCGTCTCCCGCACCCTGGGCGAGGCCGCGCTGACCTGGCAGAACACCACCGGCATCCCCGGTGAGCAGGCCGTCGCCCGCCTCCGCGAGCTGCACGAGAAGGACGGCGGCGACCTGCTCGTCATGGGCAGCCCCACCCTCGTCCGCACCCTGCTGAGCGAAGGCCTGGTCGACGAGCTCCGACTCATGATCATGCCGGTGCTCCTCGGCGGCGGAAAGACGATCTTCCCCGCCGACGGCGGGCGGCGGCCCCTGGAGCTGGTCTCCTCGGTCGACAGCAGCACGGGCACCAGGGTCTGCACCTACCGCCCGGTCCCCGAGAAGTAGTCCGCGGAGCCGGACCGGTGGGGCGGGGGCGCCCGAGAGGTGGTCGCCGGAAAACTCTCCAGAAATCGCTCCCGCCAACTCGTCACACTTCCGCGGCGCCCCGGGTCATAGGGATGTTGAACGCAGCACCCAGCCGGAGCGAGCCAGCCCCGGCAGCCACTTCTCATCCGGGAGCACTCCGTGTCCACCTCTTTCGTCGTCGTGACCCTGCTGGCCGCCGCCCTGGTCTCCTTCTCCGCCGTCTCCGTCCTGCTGCGCGCGAAGTGGGTCGTGGAGCCGCTGGCCGAGTACCGCATCCCGCAGACCTGGCTGCCGTGGCTCGGCGCCGCGAAGGCCGCGGGGGCGGCGGGCCTGCTGGCCGGCCTGCTGGTGCCCGCCGTCGGCCTGCTGGCCGGGATCGGCCTGGTGCTCTACTTCTGCGGCGCGGTGATCGCCGTGGTCCGCGCCCGGTTCTACGGCCACATCCCGTTCCCGCTGATCTACCTGGCGCCGGTGGCCGTCGCCCTGGCGCTGCGGTGACGCGGGCCCGGTCGCCCGGGTACCGAACAGGTCAGCAGAACTCGCCGTTCCCCGCGGCGGGCGCCAGGGTGAGAGCCACGAGGCCGCGCCCGACCGGCCCGCATCACACACCCGGACGGAACGATGACCCGCACCCCTGGCTCCGCGCCGCATCCTCCCCGCCAGACCCAGCACCGCCCGCGTCCCGGCAGGACCTGGCCGGGCGTGCTGCTGGTCGCCGCCGTGGTGTCGACCTCGCTCGCGCTGGCGGCGTGCAGCAGCAGCTCGACGAGCACGACCGCGCCGTCGAGCGCCACACCGAGCTTCTCGCCCAACACCGCCTCGTTCTCGGGGCAGGCGCCCTCGGCCGTGGCATCGCAGGCCTCGTCCGCGCTCTCCGCCGTCGCCTCGGCGGCCTCCTCCGTCTCCTCCGCCGCGGCCTCCTTCGAGGCGTCGGTCAACGCACGGGTCTCGGCCGGCCAGGCGCAGGCCTCGGCGACCCTGGCGGCCGTCTCCGGCACCGGCAACGCGGTCTCCGACATCACCATCACGGGTGTGCCGAAGGCGCAGTCCGCCGGCCTGAACGCCGCGGTGGTGACGATCACCAACCGCACCGGCTCCACCGCCTCCTACGCGGTGCAGGTGGACTTCGTGGACCCCTCGGGCAAGACGGTCGCCAGCGACATCGTCAGTGCGAGCAACCTGGCGCCGGGCGCCAGCAGCAGGCCGCTGGTGTACACGGACCAGCAGCCCGACCAGCCGCTCGCGCCGAAGCTGGCGAAGGCCGAGCGCTACTGAGCTCGACCCCGCGGGCTCCCGTCGACCACTGGCGGGGGCCGCGGGCAGAAGACCTCCCCGCCGGGCTCCCGGCCCGCGGGGAGGTCTTCTGCCCGCGGGGTGCGGGCCGGTTCAGCGATGGCCGTCGTCGAGGACGTGCACATCGGCCTCGGCGGCCGCGCGCCTGACCGCGTCGACACCGCGCTCCGCCCCGTTGCGGGTCGGGTAGGACTCCCCGACCGCGACGATCTCGCCGTTGCCGGCCTTCAACCTGAACCGCCAATGCTGGGCCCGGTCCTCGTAGACCTCGAAGTGCGCCGACACAGCAACCACCTCCTGCACAGACCAGTTGGACGCCCCTTCTGGCACCGTACGCGCACCGCCCCCCACCGGCACGCCCGCGCGATCGATGTACAGAATGCTTGACATCACGTCGGGGCTGCTCGACACTCCCCGGCGTCAGGTCTTCTTTCCACGGGGGCGGGTCAGCCGACCTCGACGCGGTAGCTGCCGTGCTGCTGGTAGCTCGCCCGCAGGTACGAGGCGCAGCTGAGGCAGTTCTCCAACTGCACCTCGGTGCTGCCCTTCGCCACCGCCTTGAAGACGAGGTACACCTCGCCGCCGTCGCCCATGTGCGAGCTGTCCGCCTTGATGAGGTCGGTGCCGACCACCGCGACCACGGCCGGGTCCGGGCGGGGCGCGATGACCTGCCAGTCGTCGCTGCCCGGGACCACGGCGAGCTTCTGGCGCAGTGAGAAGGTCTGGCCCGCCTTCACCCGGATCGACGCGGTGCCGAAGGCGTAGACCTCGCCGTGGTCCATGCTCCCCTCGCTCTGGCAGCCCGTCAGCAGGGCCGCCAGCAGCGCCGGGAGCAGGGCCAGGCCGGTGAGTGCGGTCGCGCCCCGCCTCACTGCGGGAGCCGGACGCTGGTGACGTTGCGCATCTGCGGATCCTGGCCGGAGAGCGCGACGTTCATGTGGCCGTGGACGAAGTCGTCCTCGCTGACCCAGGTGGTGTAGCCCCAGGGGTTGTAGATCTCCAGCTTGTCACCGCTGTGCCCGATGATCATCATCTGGTGCCCGCCGCCACCGCCGTCGATCGACACGGGGACGGGGCGGCCCTGGTCGACCGAGCCCTCGACCGAGGAGAGGGCGTCGCGCCGGTTGTCATCGCTGTTGAGTGCCACATCGTGGTACGCGGCGCCGGTCGCGGGGGCGATCTCCTTGTTGGCCTCCTTGTTCGAGCCCGGGTCGTCGATGCCGTCGTAGCCGACCAGCGGCCAGTCGGCGTAGAACGGGCGGCCGTCGTCGTAGACCCGGTTCTGCTCGTCCTGCAGGCGCTTGGCGAAGGCCGGCCCGCTGTCGAACTGCGGGTCGCCCGGGTGACCGCCGGTGGTGAGCTGCAAGGTGTACATCGGGTCGAGCATCGCCCTGGCCATCACGGTGGAGGAGGCGACGCAGGTCGGGTGCGGCCCCTGGGTCCAGGAGACGCCCTGGTAGCTGTCGGGCTCCTGGTTGCCGTCCTGGCCGGTGGTGGTGTCGTCGGAGGCCAGCTGAACCGGCGTCAGCCGCTGGGCCAGCCACTCCGGGTCGTCGCCGTGGGCGTGGATCAGCAGGTCGAAGGACGTGATCTCGGCGACGCCGTGCCCGGCGGCGAGGGTCTTGAGCAGGTAGGCCCGCTCCTGCGGGGAGCGCGCGTTCGCCAGCAGGGCGTCGAAGCTCGCCCGGTCCTGCGGGTTCATCCGGTCCATGAACTGGCCGGCCCGGGTGGCGTCGTTGGCGCTCAGGATCCCGTTGACGTCGGCGGGCCCGTCCGGGGTGGCGGCGTCGGCCAGCACCAGCTTGTCGGCGGCCTGCAGGTCGCCGCCCTTGATCCGCCCCGCCACCGCCTGGCCGGACAGCTTGTTCAGCGTCTCGGTCAGGGTGTGCCCGGCGCTCTCGGCCTGCTCGGCCGCGTCGAGCAGGTGCCCGATGCCCTCCTTGGCGGCGGCCTCGGCCTGGTGCATCTTGCCGTCGTCCCAGTTCAGCGGGTCGGGCAGGTCACCCATGGTGATGTCGTCGAGCAGCCGGTGGGCCTGCTGGAGCGGGCCGGGGCCCTTCGCGTGCAGCGCCTGCGCGCCGGCCAGCGCGTCGCCGAGCTTGGTGAAGGCGGAGCCGGCCTGGCTGAACGCGGCCTCGATCCGGTCCAGGTCGTCCCCGGCCGCGCCGATCACCTCGGTGGCCTTCTCGCCCGCCCGGCCGGTCCACGCGCTCGGCAGCAGCCCCTTGCTCAGACCGCTGACCGCGCCCTGGACCCCGCCGACCGTGGTGGAGGCCGAGCTGTAGGCGGTGCCGAGCGCGTGCAGCGCGTCGGGCGAGCCCTTGGGCGGATCCAGCTTCAGGGCCTGGCCGACCGCGTCCTTGAGGTCGCCGGCACCCCACATGCCGTACGCGGAGCCGATGGTGCGGCTGAGTGCCTCGACCTGCTCGCGGTGGGTCGCCATCACTGCCCGCCGAACCCGGTCGCCGCGGCGGCGTCCCCGGCCTGGTAGTTCGCCGCGCTCTGGCGGACCTTGTCGGCCAGCTGCGCGATCGCGTCGTGGTCCACCTGGACCTCGTCCTGCCAGGCGCCGACGAAGCCCCGGGCCGCGTCCGCCGCGCCGTAGTCGCCGAAGGTGTCCGCGGTGAACGCCGGCGGGTGGGCGAGCTTGCCCGAGGTGGTGGCCAGGTCGCCCGCCGCCTGCTCCAGCGTGTTCGCGGCAGCGGTCAACGTGGCGTAGTCGACGGTGTATCCGGGCCCTGGCCCGCTTGGCGGCTGATCGCCCATCTGCCCCTCCCAGTGCTGTCCGCGGATGATGGACGCGGCTGTGATCATTCCGGTTCCGACCGCGCGCCCGCAACCGGATAGCGGTGCCGGTGCGCGGCCGCGCCGACCGGTGCCGGTGTGCCGACCGGTGCCGGTGTGCCGCCCGGTGTCAGCCGAAGATCGCGGTGGGGTCGCCGGTGTACCAGGTGTTGGCGATGCGCAGGCGGCGGATCACCCAGCGGGCGGCGCCGTCGCGGACCAGCTCGACGTCGTACGGGTTCTTCAGCAGGGCGTGGGTGGCGCGGTCGGCGGTGAGCAGGTGCTGGGCCTCGACCAGGGCGGTGAGGTGCGCGGTGTCGCCCTCGATGGCGATCCGGGCGTTGGTGACCTGGTGCGTGGTCTCCACCCGCCCCTCGAACATGCCCAGGATGGTGGTGACGATGAACTCCCGCCCGGTCATCAGCGGCGGTTGGGCCCCCCACGCGGCGGCGGCCGGCCGGAAGTCCAGCTCGGCGTCGGCGGCGAAGGCCGAGGCGAACAGCTCGCGGTCCTTGAGGTCCTGGCCGAGGGCGAAGCGGTGGAGCGCGTCGGTGATCTCCGTGCGGTCCCTGAGCTCCGCGACGACCGCCGCGGTGTCGTGGGCCGGGGCGGTCAGGGCGCGGTCGCGGGTGACGTACATGCTGGTCTCCGGTGCGGGTCGGATGGGGATGGGGTGCTGGGGTGCTGGGGTGTTGGGGTGCTGGGGTGCTGGTCAGCGGTGGTGCGGACGCCGCCAAGCCTGCTCCGGTCCGGCATGGTCATCAACGCGCGCCTGTGCAACGATCGTTAAGTCCCGCTTGACGATCGAGAGTGCGAGCGGGCGGGGGAAGGGGTGGGCATGCTGGAGCGGCACGAGCTGGAGGCCTTCCTGACGCTGGCCGAGGAACTGCACTTCGGCCGTACCGCCGAGCGGCTGCGGGTCTCCACGGCCCGGATCAGCCAGACGATCGCCAAGCTGGAGCGCCGGGTCGGCGTCCCGCTCTTCCACTGCACCAGTCGCCGGGTGGAACTGACGGCGGTGGGTGAGCAGTTGGCGGCGGAGCTGCGGCCAGCTTGGGAGCGGATCGGCGTCGCGTTCGGGCGGGCGGTCGAGTCCGGCCGCGGCCTGGGCGGGGAGTTGCGGGTCGCCTTCGTCGGGTCGGCGGCGGGCCCGCTGCTGGCCGAGGCCGCGCGGGTGTTCCGGCAGCGGCACCCTGACTGCGAGGTGGGGATCCGCGAGGCGCAGATCACGCAGGCGCTGCCGTGGCTGCGCGCCGGCGAGGTGGACCTCGCGCTGACCACCCTGCCCTCGCACGCGCCGGAGCTGGTGGCAGGTCCGGTCCTGGTGCGCGAGCCGCGCATGCTCGCGGTGCCGGCCGGGCATCCGTTCACCCGCGCCAGCACCCTCTCGGTCGAGGACCTGGCCCGCGTCAAGGTGTTGCGGCTGCCCGACGCCGGGCCGGACCTGGTGGGCGAGGACTGGACGCCGCGGCACACACCGACCGGGAAGCCGATCGAACCGGGGCCGGTGGCCGCCACCTTCAACGAGCTCCTGACGCTGGTCGGCGCCGGCGCCGGGGTCTTCCCCGTGAGTGCCCACGTCAGGCGCTACTACAGCCGTCCCGACGTCGCGTACCTGCCCTTCGTGGACGCCGCGCCGGTGGAGTGGGGCCTGCTGTGGCGCGCCGACAATGCCACGGCGCGGGTGCGGGCCTTCAGCGCGGCGGCGCTCGACCTGGTGCGCGGGTCGGGCGGGGCGGCGGGCGGGGATGCCTAGGGCAGGTGGGCAGGTGGGCAGGCGGGCAGGTGAGCCGGCGGGCAGGTGGGCACGCAGGGGCGGCTGCGGGGGTCACGGATCCGCGCCGTACGCTGTTCGCGGTCTCGTCGCGCTCTCGACGCGCTCCCGACCAGGAGGAGGTACCGGTGGCAGGAATCCTGTTCGTGCGCGCGGAGGCGCCGTCGCTGAAGCGGGCGGGCGTGCTCGGGGTGTTCGTCGACGAGGTGAAGGTCGGCGAGGTCAGGCAGGGCGGGGCCGCGCGCTTCACGGTCGAGGCCGGCCCGCACACCGTCCGCACCCGGGCGCGCGGCGGCCGCTCCAACGCGGTCGCGGTCGAGGTCGCCGAGGGCGCCGAGCTCGCGCTCACCTCCTTCAGTACCGGCCTGTCGCTGCTGACGGCGGTGCTGCCGGTGCTGGGTCCGCTGTCCCAGATCCCCGGCCTGGTCTTCCGGCTGCGCGCCGAGGGCGAGGACGTCGCACCGCGCCGGCCCTCCGCCGAGGCCGAGGAGGACGCCGTGTACGACGACGGCTCGGGCCGGCCGTGGTGGGAGTCGGATCCGAAGCTCGCCAAGCGCTACGGGAAGAGCACCGCGTCCTGACCTCGACGGTGGCCGGGAGCCAGGGACTCCTCGTTGTCGTTGCCGGCGAAGAACTCGTCCAGGGTGAGCAGCGGCAGCAGGCCGTTGGCGACGGCTGGTCACCGTCACCTGGTCAGCCGCGCCTGAAGCCGCGCCTGAAGCCGCGCCCGAAGCCGCGCCCTGACCCGCGTCCGGCGGCGAGCAGGTCGGAGACGGTGGCGAGCTTGACGCGGGGGCGGCCGACCGCCTGGCCGCGGGCCCGTTCGGCGCGGTCGACGGCCCGCAGCTCGCGCAGTCCGATCGCCTCCGGCCGCCGCTGCCGGACCAGCCGGGCGAAGTCCGCGCCGGTGCCCGCCGGGGTGGGCAGGGCGCGGGCGGCGGCGTCGTCGAGCAGGGCGTCGAGGGTCTGCTCCGCGCAGGCGCGGTTGGCGCCGATCCCGCCCGAGGGTCCACGCTTGGCCCACCCCACCACGTAGCCGCCGGGCAGCGGCCGGCCGGTGACCGGGTCGACCACCCGGCCGTCGCGCTGCGCGATGGTGCCGGCGGCCTCGTCGAACGGCAGGCCCGGCACCGGGACGCCCCGGTGGCCGATGGACCGCACGACCAGGCCCGCGCCGATGGTCAGCTCCTCGCCGGTCCGCCGCACCCGTGCGTCGTCGAGACGGGTGCCGGCGACCCGCAGCGCCTCGACGCGGCCCTCGCCGAGCAGCGCCGTGGGCGCGGAGAAGAAGCGCAGCACGATCCGCCGGCCCGGGCGCGGTGGCCGCGACCAGTCCACGGACTCGACGGCCAGGTCGGCCAGCAGCGCCGCCTTGCTGCCGGGCGGCGCGGCGGCGACGGCCTCGCGCACCTGCGGCTGGTCGTCCAGCACCAGTTCGACGCCGGGCAGTTGGCCCATGGCCAGGAACTCGGGCCTGGTCCAGGCCGCCTGCTCGGGTCCACGGCGGGCCAGCAGCACCACCTCGCGCACCTGGCTGCCGCGCAGGGCGGCCAGCGCGTGGTCGGCGATGTCGGTGGTGGCGAGCCGGTCGGGGTCGGTGAGCAGGATCCGGGCGATGTCCAGCGCCACATTGCCGTTGCCGACGATGACGATCCGCTCGGCGCGCAGGTCGACGGCGTCGGCGGGCACGGTCGGCTCGGCGTTGTACCAACCCACCACCGTGGTCGCCGCCAGACTGCCCGGGAGGTCCTCGCCGGGCAGGTCCAGGCGGCGGTCGGCGGCCGCGCCCACGGCGTAGACCACGGCGTGGTGATGGTCCGTCAGATCGGCGTGGCCGATGTCCCGCCCGACCTCGACGTTGAGGTGCAGCCGCAGCCGCGGGTGCTGGAGGACACCCGCGAAACCCGCGCCGATCTGCTTGGTCGACTGGTGGTCGGGGGCGACGCCGTGGCGCAGCAGACCGCCGGCCACCGGCAGCCGGTCGATCATCGTGACCTCGGCGCCGGTGGTGCGCAGCAGCGTCTGAGCGGTGTAGCTCGCGGCCGGTCCGGTGCCGACGATCGCGACGCGCAGGGCGCCGAACCCGGGCGGCAGGCTGCGGGGGAACCGGGGCTCGCCCCAGGCGTGGTCGGTGGGATGCTCCTGGTAGTAGCGGGCGTTGAGCTCGCCGTAGACCGCGTCGGGACCGGTGAGCCGGTCCACGGGGAGGACGGCGTCCACCGGGCAGGCGTCCGCGCAGGCCCCGCAGTCGATGCAGGCGGCGGGGTCGATGAAGAGCAGTTCGGTGGTGCCGAAGCCCGGCTCGTCGGGGGTGGGGTGGATGCAGTTGACCGGGCAGACGGAGACGCACGAGGCGTCGTTGCAGCAGGTCCTGGTGATCGCGTAGGCCATGGCCGGTGTGGGGGTCCTTGCCGCTGGGGGAGGGGTGAGGGCTTGTCGGCGGCGGTCGGGTCCGGCGGCCGACGGCGGTCAGGTCTGGGGGTTTTCCGGCAGTGCTCAGAGCATGTCGACGCGACGGTAGATCGCGGCCGCGGGCCGGGAGAGCAGGCCGGTCTCGGCGAGGAAGGCCATCAGGTGGGCGGAGCTGGTGCGCATCATCGCCTTGCGGTGCTGGTTGGCGCGCACCTGTGCGAGCGCGCGCTCGGTGTCGAGCCCGGCGGCCGCGTAGACGCGCTTGTTCACCATGCTGGAGAGGATCACGAACGCCGCGGCGGCGATGCCCACGCCGCCGGCGCGCCGGCGCGCGGGGCTCGCGCCGCGCAGCCGCTCGCGGATCTCCTGGCGGGCGAACTTCATGTGCCGCGACTCCTCGACGACATGGATCCGGGAGGAGGCGCGCACGATGTCCAGGACGTTCTCGCCGCGCATCCAGTCGCGCTGCATGACGTCCAGCACCTCCTCGGCCACCAGGATGCCGCCGTAGGCGAGTTCGGCGGAGGCGAGCGACTTGAAGGCGCGGCCGGCCTCGGCGAACGCGCGTGGCGGGCGGTAGGCCGGGGAGCCCATCTTCTCGCAGAGCCGGGCGAACATGATCGAGTGCCGGCACTCGTCGGCGATCTCGGTCAGGGCGAACCTGAACTCGGCGTTCCCGGGGTTCTTCAGGTACTGGTCGCGCAGCACCATCTGCTGCAGCACCATCTCGAACCAGATGCCGGTGCTCATGATCGAGCAGACCTCGTGCCGGGTGAGGGTGACCCGCTGCTCGGGCGTCATCTCCGCCCACAGCGGGGTCCCGTAGAGGGTGCTCCACTCGGGGTTGAGCCCGTAGGCGTCGGCGGGGAGCGGCGCGGCCCAGTCGATCTCGGTGGCGGGGTCGTAGGAGAGCACGGCCGCCGAGTCGAGCAGCCGCGCCGCGACGTCGTCGTCAACTGCCGTGTGGTGCTGGGTCTCTCGTGGTGTGGCGGGCTGTGCCATGGCTGCCTCCCGTGCGCGCCCTGGGTGTGGTCCGGTCGTCCGGTCGGATCCGCTTATTAGACGCAACGTACAATAGGAGGCCGGTTTCGAGAAGCCCCCGTGCGACCGCAATCCGCGATCCGCAATCCGCGATCCGCGGTGGGCGATCCGCGGTGGGCGGCCGGGCGGCCGGGCGATGGGCGCGCGCAGCAGCGGAGGCCGCCGCCCTGGTGGGCGACGGCCTCCGCCGGGTCGGCCGGTGCGTCAGCCGCTGACGCTCGCGGCTCCGGTCTCGATGTGGCCGGTGGCCCGGCGGCTCCAGCTGCTGTCACCGCTGACGGTGACGGTGAAGTCGTACCAGCCGCCCGCCAGCGAGACGGCGTTGAAGTAGTCCGAGGCGGTGGCGCCGGGGGCGACCTGGTAGGTCCACGGGCCGTCGGTACGGTAGTTGTTCGAGGTGATGGTGAAGGTCACCGTGCTGGTGCCGGTGTTGGCCATGTTGAACCAGAGCGCCTGCTGGCCGGTGTTCGGCGCCGGCGCGTACGACGTCGTGGCCTCCGCAGCCTTCCCCGCGGTGGTCGCGTTGCCGGCGAAGTGCCGCAGGAACCGGTTGGGGCCGACCACGGTCAGGTCGTACTGCCCGTTGCCGTAGTTGGCACCGATGTTGATGGGCGTGCTGGTGCTCCCGTCGGCGCCGGTCCGGGCGTTGTACGGCGCGACGGTGTACTGCCAGGGCCCGTCGGTGCGGTAGGCGTTGGCGTAGACCGAGTAGTGCGCCCAGGCGGTGGCCTGCGGGCCCTGGTTGGCCAGGTCCAGCCAGAGCTGGATCTGGTTGTTGGCGTCGTACTCGATCCGGTCCACCCAGGCGTTGGGCTGGTAGGGCAGCGCGCGGGCGGGCTTGGTGCCGGCCTCCTGGGCCGGCATCGCGTTGCTGCCCGGGCTCGGGTTGATCTGCACGTTGGCGGTGGCCTGGCTGATCGTGGCGCTGGTGTCCGGCAGCGCGGGGAGTCCGTACACGGGCTTGGTGAAGTCGAAGGCCCCGGTGAGGTCCCCGCAGACCTGGCGGCGCCAGGCGCTGATGTTCGGGCAGGTGGCCGGGGTGCCCAGGGCGGCGGTCCAGGTCTCCAGGAAGCGGATCACGCTGGTGTGGTCGTAGACCTGGGAGTCCACGAAGCCGCCGCGGGTCCACGGCGAGGCGACGACCATCGGGACCCGGAAGCCGAGGCCGATGTTGGTGCCGGAGTAGAACTCGTCGGCCGTCCCGGCGGGGGCGACCGGCGGCGGCACGTGGTCGAAGAACCCGTCGTTCTCGTCGTAGTTGAGGAACAGGACGGTGGAGTTGAAGGTGTCGGGGTTGGCCGACAGCGCCTGCAGCACCAGGTTGACGAAGTGCGCACCGTTCTCCGGCGGGCCGTCCGGGTGCTCGGAGAAGAGCTGGTTGGCCACCACCCAGGAGACCTGCGGCAGGGTGCCCGCGAGCGAGTCGGCCTTGATCGCGGCGGCTATGTCGTCCGGCGTCGAGCCGGTGCTGGGCACCGAGCCCATGCCGTGCTGGCTCAGCGGGCTCGAACTCGGCGCGCTGGTGAACTGGTTGAAGTAGGCCAGAGCGTTGTCGCCGAAGTTGTCGCCGGCGTTCTGGTAGACCTTCCAGCTCACGCCGGCGTTCTGCAGGGCCTCGGCGTAGGTCTGCCAGTGCAGGCCGCTCTCGCTGCCGCCGTCGTAGGCCGCGCCGCCCGCGGTGGCGTTGGGGTCGATCGTGCCGGACCAGAGGTAGGTGCGGTTGGGGCCGGTCGCCGAGAGGATCGAGCAGTGGTACGCGTCGCAGATGGTGTAGGCGTCGGCCAGCGCGTAGTGGAACGGGAGGTCCGCGCGGGCCATGTACCCCATCGTCCGGTTCGAGCCCTTGGCGGCGATCCAGGAGTCCATCTTGCCGTTGTTCCAGGCCTGGTGCTGGGTGGACCAGGAGTGGTCGAGCGAGCCGTCGCACTGCGCCAGCGTCTCGCCGCTGCTGCCCCACCACCAGGTACTCGTCGCGCTGAGCTGCCACGGGTACTGCCGGCCGCTGCCGTTGGGCTGGTTGAAGACGCTGTTGCCGCCGGCCAGCTGGATGGTGGCCCGGTCGCCGAAGCCGCGCACACCCTTCATCGCACCGAAGTAGTGGTCGAAGCTGCGGTTCTCCTGCATGAGTACGACGACGTGCTTGACGTCGGTGATCGTCCCCGTGGTCGCCGCGGCCGCGCGGGGCGCGGCACCGGGCAGGGAGTCGAGGCCGATGGCGGCGCCGAGCGCGGCGGCGGAGCCGAGGAAGGTACGGCGGGTGACGGGTGTCACGTGAGGCCTCCGGGAAGATAGCTATACATCTCCAGCCCGGAGACTGTGCTCCCGTCAGATGTCGACTGTCCAGTAACAACGTAGCGGCGAGATGAAGCCGGGTGAACGTTTGGAGCGGATGGGACGCCGGGGCGGCCCGCCGGGGCGGCCCGCGTCACTGCTGACTGGTGGTCAGGGCTGTTGCGGCGGGTGCTCGTTGGTGACTGGCCGCAGCTGGGGCTGTGGCCGGTTCTCCTCGGCGTGCCGGACGAGGCGGGTGATCAGCGAGGCGAGCTCGGGCCAGAACGCGCGGGGCAGGTCGTGGCCCAGCCCGTCGACCACCACCAGCTCGGCCCCGGGAACGGCCGCCGCGGTGGCCCGCCCGCCGCTGACGTCGCACATCGGATCGTCGGCGCCGTGGATCACCAGCGTCGGCACGGCGAGTGTCCGCAACCGCTCCGTCCGGTCCCCCGAGGCGAGGGAGGCCACCGCCTGACGGGCGATGCCGAGCGGATCGTAGGACCGGTCGTAGGCGCGACCGGCGCGCTCGGCGACCGCCGCCTCGTCGGTCCCGAAGCCGGGGGAGCCGAGGGCCCGGGCGGTCCGCACCATCCGATCGACCACCTCCTGCCGACTGGTCGGCGGTGGCCCCGCCAGCGCGCCCAGGGCTTCGGGCTTCGCCCGCCCCACGGCGAGGTCCCCCGTGGTGGCCGCCATCGAGGTCAACGACCGCACCCGGCCCGGATGTTCGAGCGCCATGGTTTGCGCGATCGCGCCGCCCATCGAGAGGCCGACCACGTGCGCGCTCTCCAGCCCGAGCGCGTCGAGCAGCCCCACGGCGTCGGCCGCCATGTCGGACAGGGTGTAGGACGCCGAGGACAGGTCACCGGCCAGCGCCGCCGGCACGTCCGCCAGCGGCGCGTCGGGGAAGTGGGACGACAGGCCGACATCGCGATTGTCGAAGCGGATCGGCTGCGTGCCGCGCGCCACCAGTTCGGCGCAGAACCCCTCCGGCCAGCCGATCATCTGCACGGCGATCCCCATGATCAGCAGCACGGGTGGCGCCTGGGGGTCGCCGAACCGCTCGTACGCCAGCTCGATGCCCGCCGGGCCGACGTTCAGGGCCCTCCGTTCGCCGGTCATGGCCACCTCGCTCCTCGCCTCTGGTTTCTCGCTTCTTGCTTCTCGCCGGAAAGGCGAACCGGAAATGTACCTGAATGCGGCCGGTGGGAGGGGGGAACCGGGTGCGGAATTCGGAAATTGACCCCCGGAAAAAGAGGGCGATATCCTGAACGCGGAAAGAGGGGCCGGGGCTCTGGCCAGGAATCAGGCCCGCCGCATCCGGTAGACACAGGTCCGGTAGGGCATCTCGACGCTGTCGCGGCCGGCCAGGGCCGGGTCGGTGGCGGCCAACTCGCCGATCTCCCGGTCCAAGCGGGCCTGCTCGGCGGCGTCGGCGGTCAGGTAGGAGGAGCGGGACCGCACCAGGTCGATCAGCCGGTCCGTCGGGACGGTCACGGTGTGCTCGATCAAGCCACGCTCGGGTCCGGTGAACCATGGCGTCACTGGCCCGTACTGCCAGGCACTTTCCAGGCCGTATCCCTCGTTGCCGACGATGCCGGAAAGCGCGGCCACCCATGGGGTCCGATCGTCACGGATGTTCCACATCGCAGCGAAGACGCCGTCCTTGCGCAGCACCCGGTGAATCTGCGGCAGGGCGTCCTGCGGAGTGAACCAGTGGTATGCCTGCCCGACCACGACGGCGTCGACGGACTCGTCCGGCAACGGGATGTCCTCGGCGCTGCCGGCGAGCACCTGTGTGCCCGGGTGGCGTTCGGCGGCCACGGCGCGCATCCGCTCGTCGGGCTCGACCGCGACCACCTCGTGGCCGACGGCGCGCAACACACCGGCCAGTCGCCCGGTGCCCGCCCCCAGATCCAGGACGCGCACCGGCTTGGCGCCGATGGCCCAGGCGACCGCCCGCACCGGGTAGGTGGGCCGGATCGCGTCGTACAGGCGGGCAGCGGAACCAAAGGACAGCGCAGAGGCGGACATGCTCGTGAGCGTACTCAGATGAGGTCAGGATCACGGTGAATTCGGGGTCCTCCAGGTCGGCGCCCTTTCCCGTCCGCTGACATGCCATGTCCGCAATGCTCGATCGCCGCAGGTGAGGCCGCGAGGCTCTTGGCGAGACCCGGAGCCGGTCCCGGGCCTGTGTGCCCGTGGCCCGGGCGGCCTGCGACACTGGGAGTCATGACTCCCGACCGTCGCAGCCCTGGGCTGCCCGTGTTCTCCGAATCCGCCGCCGATCCCGCCGCTCCCGCCGTGCCCGCGCAGGGCGGTGAGCGCCGTCCGCAGCCGGTGGAGCAGGGCGCCGACTTCCGCCAGCCGCCCGGGACGGAGGAGGAGGTGCCGGGCCCGGCCCGCGGTCCGCTCGGCGGCGGTGGGCTGACCTTCTCCGACCCCGACCGGCAGATCTGACCGGCCTCCCCCGTCCGCGGCGCCTCCGGCCGCCCCGGGGCCTCAGCCGGAGGCTTCGGCCCGCAGCGCGGCGGTGAGGCGGGCGAGGACGGTGCCGGCGGCGGCGCGGGTGACCGGGTCCGGATCGTCCAGGCGGGCGGCGATCAGCTCGGCGGCCGCCGCGATCACCGGGATCGGCAGGCTGGCCTCGCGCAGGTGCGCCAGTTGGGCGGCGGCCCGCTGGCCCGGGGTGCTGGGCTGGGACTGCGGGATGAGGGCGGTGAGCCCGCGGGGGAGCTGACTGGTCATCGGGCCATTCTCCAGGTTCCGGCGGTCCCGGTGCCACGGCTGGCGATCCCGGGGCACATGTTCGCCGAGCCGTCCGTTCGCCTGGCCGTCGGCGCTCGTGATGAGTGGTGATCCTGGTGCGGCCGACGCTACGTGGTGACGCCTACAACCAGCCCCTCTGCGCGGCCTTGAGCCCGGCCTCGAACCGACTGGTGGCTTCGAGGCGTTCCATGATGGCGGCCATCTGCCGCCGCACCGTGCGCAGGGACACTCCCAGCCGTTTGCCGGCGGCCTCGTCGGTCAGGCCGGTGGCAAGGAGCCGCAGCAGCTCCTTCTCGATGGAATTGAGCCCGGTCGACCGGACCGAGCTGGGGTCGGCGCCCAGTGGTACGGCGGTCTCCCAGGTGTGTTCGAAAAGTGCGATCAGCGCGGCGAGGATACCGGGTTCGCGGGTGCAGAGAGCGCCGAGCTTTGTGTTGGAAGGATCGACCGGGATCACGGCGACCTTCCGGTCGAAGACCAGCATTCTCGGCGGCAGCATCGTGGCGGTACGCACCAGTCCGCCGTGCTCGGTGAGCCATTCGGCATAGGCGAGGGTGGTTCTGTCGTTACGCGCGCTGACCTGGTAGAGCGTCTGCATCCTGACCCCTCGGCCGAGTGCGTCGGCGTCGAGTGGGCGGGCGGCGTCGAGGCTGACGCGGGACTGGGCGCCGCCGGGCATCACCGAGAGGATCTCGGCGGTCAGTTCGCTGGTGAGCGTCTCCAGTTTGTCCTGGATGGCGTCGAGGCCCATCAGCCGTTCGGAGTTCTCAGTGGTGGTGATCTCGGGCTGCAGGGTCGCGTACTCGGCGATCAGCCGGGCGGCGGTTGCCTTGCCCGTGTTCAGTTCCTGCTGTCGCCTGGCGAGTTCCTCTTCCTGGCGACGCAGGATCAGTTCCAGCCCGACCTCCGGGCTGACCGGACGCAGCGAGCCCGGAGTGTCCCGGGAGGCGCGCACCAGGGTGAGGTCGGCTAATTGGTCCAGGGCCTTGCGTACGGCGCTGTCCGGCAGGCCGAGTGAGCTGCGGAGGTCGGCGATGCCGCAGCCTTGTGTCGCCAGCATCTGCCGGTACACGGCCTCCGTCGTACTATCCAGGCCCAACATCTCCAGCATCTGGCTGCCCCCCGGCGTCCCTGTGCTGTGGCTATATGTGTTCGAAGGATCCTTGCAGCCGGACCTGACGGCCCGCAACCGTGTTGGCAGAGCTGACAGAACTTCAGGGGTAGCCGGTCGGCGCGAACCCTGGGGCTGCGTGAGGTTAGGGGTGGGACCGGCCGTACCGGGAGCTGGTGGCCGAGGTGCTGCCCGGCATCAAGGTGCCAGGCACCTTGGTGCCAGCCGCAGGCACTCCTCACAGCCTGGGCGGGCGGGCAGGATTGTGGTCATGAGGTCGGGGCCGCGAGGAACGCGGATCGTCCGCAGAATCGCAGGAACTCGCCATATTCCGAAGGGGTTTCGCCGTGTCCACGTTCGCCCGCATTCTCTGCATCAGCGGTTCTTTCGCCGTGGCGCTGCTGACGGTTTACTCGCTGAGCCTCACCCCGGCTCCGGCCCAGCCCCAAGCCCTGGCTCCGGGCCAGGTCCAGGCCGCCGACTCGGGAACCGCTGCGGCCGTGGCGCCGGGCGACAGCATCGCATGGGACTGACCTGCGATGTACCAGGTACTTCTGGCCTTGGCCGCCGTCAACGCGTCCCTCGCCAGCCCGACTGACGCTCATCTGGTCAATGACATTCTCCTGGCCTACGCGACTCCCCGGCACGGGTTGGAACACATCCGGGCCCGAGCCGCGGCAGACGGTGTCGACGTCGTGCTGTTCATGAAGGCCGCGACCGCGTCCGAGGCGGTAGCAAATGCCCGGGCCCTGGTCGACGTTGTTTCGGAGAGAGTCGAACTCCTTTCGCGGTATTCCGCGACTCTCCACCTGCGGGCCTGACCGTGCTGCCGATGGGCAGCACCAGTCGCCCGGCCAGTTGGTCGCATGTGCGATCCGGCCCGGCAATTCCCGCCGTGTCCACACGCTGGTCGCACCACCCCTTTCCATGCCGCTGCCCCATACCCCTGCGCAGCCACGCCGCACCTTGTCTAGGAGAACCCATGAACCGGGCCCGTAAGCGGTCTTGGACGGACCTGAGAGTCCGCATGCTGGTACGACGGCGGGACGGCGGAGCCGCGGATCGAGCCGGCCTGCGGCGGAGCGGGCGCGTTGCCGGCCGACGATCGGCGCTGTTGTCTCTCGGCCTGGCGTGCGCCGCCTTCGGGCTCGCCGGCTGCGGCACCGCGTCGGCGGACCGGTCCCATGAGCGGACTCCGCTCGCCGCGGGTTCCGATCCGGCATCAGCCCTGCCGATCGGGGGCGCGCCGACGGCGTCCGCACCTGCCTCGTCGGCGCCCTCGACCTTCTCGGTTGCTGTGCCCTCGACCGCCGCGCTGCCCTCGGCGCCAGGCCGTTCGACCGCCTCGGTGCCCCCGGTGCCAGCCCGTTCGAGCACCTCGGTGCCCCCGGGGTCGGCGCCCTCGCTGTCCGCCGCGCCCTCGGTGTCCGCGACACGGAGCGCTGCCGGGACGCCGGCGAAGCCGGCTTCGCCGAGTTCCGCTGCCGCACCGAGCGGTGCGGTCGCGGCGCCCCTGAATCCGGCGGCCGCCCTGAATCCGGCGGCTGCCGGGACGGTCCGCTCCAGCCTCGCCGCGTACACCGCCGATTCCTGGACCGCGCAGACCGCGGGCCCCGTGCGCGAGGTCACCGGGCACGACATCGAACTGAACGAGTGCGCGACCGTGCACGGTGCCGCGACCTGGCAGCAACAGCCCTACCTGAGCGGCAGCGGCAGCCCCGCAGTGCTGGAGACCTACACCTTCGGCACCCAGGCCGCGGCCGACGCCGCGTACGCGCAGGTCAACTCCGGTATGAGCACGTGCCAGGCAACGTCCAGGGCTCTGCAGAGCACGAACCACCTCACCCTCGACGCGGTCTCGCAGCAGACCGCCAGTGCCACGGACGCGGCAGCGTTCGAACGCACCTGGACCGGGGTCGAGGGCATCTCGGCCCCCGTCGAACAGACCAACCACCTCTACGTAGCCGCGCACGGCATGAGCCTGCTGGTCCTCCACTTCGACGAGCTGGCCACGGGGCAGGGAGCCCCGGCCGGCCCGTACGACGCGCATCAGGACCCGAGCGTGCTGTCGCTGCTCACGAACCTGCTGGCCGCCCAGGTCGGCACGCACTGACCCACCCGATCACCGCTACCGAAAGAGGACCATGTCATTCACACACAGGCGCAAGCGGGGCGTGGCCATGTTCGCGGCGGCGTCACTGCTCGGCGCGGTGGCCGCACTGGTACCGGCCTCCGGCGCCTCTGCCGCCACTGCCGCCAGCTCGACCGGAACCCTCGGTCCGGCCGCGCCGGGCGCCGCGATCACCCAGCAGCAGATCATTGCCAGGGCGCACGACTGGATCAACAACGCCGTCCCGTACAGCGAGTCGGCCTATCGACAGGACAGCGCCGTCGGCGGCCCGTACCGCCAGGACTGCTCCGGCTTCGTCTCCATGGCCTGGGGTCTGACGACCAGCCTGGTGACCGGGACCCTTCCCAGCGTCTCGACCGTCACCGCCGCGAGTATCAGCGGTGACACGAGCCTCCAGCCGGGCGACGCGCTGGACTACACCGTCCAACACGACGTGCTGTTCGACTCGTGGGTCAGCCAGTCCGCAGGGACCTTCAACTACGACGCCGAGCACCAGACGGGTGAAGTCGCGGACCAGCGGCAGGGCAGCATCTACGCGAGCACGCTCGAGACCTTCCCGATCTCCGACTTCGAGGCCCTGCGCTACAACAACATCGCCACGACGCGGACCTCGCCCGTGTCGATGGATGCCGCGAGCAATCTCGTTGCTTTCGTTGACAGTAACGGGAATGTCGCCAATGACTGGGCGGGTAGCGGTGGTTGGGCTGGTCCGGCGTTGATCGGTGGTCAGGCGCGGGCGGATTCTCCCGTGGTTTTCGACGCCAATGCCGACCATGCGTATTTCATCGATCCGAACGGGAATGTCGCCAATGACTGGGCGGGTAGCGGTGGTTGGGCCGGTCCGGCGTTGATCGGTGGTCAGGCGCGGCCCGGGTCGCCCATCGCCACTGACGCCGGTGGTGATCTCGTGGCTTTCATTGACACTAATGGCAATGTGGTCAACGACTGGCACACCAGCAGTGGTTGGGCCGGTCCGGCGTTGACCGGTGGTCAGGCGCGGGCTGATTCGCCGCTGGCTTTCGACAGCAACAGTGATCACCTGTATTTCATCGATCCGAACGGGAATGTCGCCAATGACTGGGCGGGCAGTGGTGGTTGGGCTGGTCCGGCGTTGATCGGTGGTCAGGCGCGGCCCGGGTCGGGGCTGAGTACGGATGCTGCGGGCAACCTGGTCGCCTTCGTCGACACCAATGGCGACGTCGCCAACGACTGGATCACCGGCAGCAACACCTGGGCCGGTCCGGCGTTGACCGGTGGTCAGGCGCGGGCTGATTCGCCGCTGGCTTTCGACAACAGCAGTGATCACCTGTATTTCATCGATCCGAACGGGAATGTCGCCAATGACTGGGCGGGCAGTGGTGGTTGGGCTGGTCCGGCGTTGATCGGCGGTCAGGCGCGGCCCGGGTCGGGGCTGAGTACGGATGCTGCGGGCAACCTCGTCGTCTTCGTCGACACCAATGGCGACGTCGCCAACGACTGGATCACCGGCAGCAACACCTGGGCCGGCCCGGCCCTGCTCGGCGGCACCAGCCGCTGAACACCAGCCCATGAACCACCAGACCGCGAGAACCACCCGGCAAACCCGGCCCGACCAACACATCACCGCGCTGGCCGACCCCATCGGCCGGCGCGGCCCCACACGTGAGGAATCGGAATTGTCAGCCATCCGTGCATTACGCCTGACGCTCACCGGTGCCATGGCAGTAGCGACCCTGTGCTGTGCGTCGACAGGCCCGGCCGCCGCGGCGCCGGCGCCACTCGGTTCGCCGTCGTCGGCGTCGATCGCCCTGTCGGGGACCGTGACGGACGCCCGGGCGGAGCAGGTCTCCGGTGGACTGGTCACCGCTCCCACCTCAACGCCGGTCGTGCCTGGAGCACGGATCGAGGTGAACGGCACCCTCGTGGGCCGCACCGACCGGACGGGCGGATTCACGGTCGACTATCCGGATCCGAGCGGCGAGGCCGTGACGATCACGGTGGCGGCTCCGGGATTCGGCACCTACCAACTGGCCGGCGTGACTCCGGCGCAGAGCGGCGACGCGCTGACCGTGCAGCTGACAGGCAAGGCGCAGTCGATCAGCGATGAGGCCGCGCCAGGACAGGCCCTACCGAACCGGGCTGCCGCGGTCACACCCAAGGCAGCAGGCAACTGCGGCGGCTACTCGTCCACCTCGACGCCGCCCTCGACCATCCGGGTGCTGGAGTATTCGCAGCACACCAGCTCAGGAGCACCGGTGGCGGGGACCGAGACAGGTGTGTTCAGCGTGCCGTTCGAGACGTACGTCGAGGACGTGCTGCCCAACGAGTGGATCTCCTCCTGGCAGCCCAACGCGCTGGAGGCGGGCGCGATGGCCGTGAAGACCTACGCGTGGCACTGGGTCAACACCTGGAACTCCGGCTCGTACGGCGGCGCCTGCTACAACGTCGACGACTCGACCAACTACCAGCGCTACGTCCCCGGCCAGTCCGCGGCCGCCACCAACGCCGCCGTGGCGGCGACCTGGAACTCGGTGATGACGGAGGGCGGCTCGGTCTTCGAGGCCTCGTTCCAGGCGACGCTCACCGGAGCCTCGAACGAGGCCTGTGGATCCGGCCTGTCCCGGTACCCGAACACGCTCAGCCAGTGGGGGTCGCAGAACTGCGCCGCCGCAGGCTCATCCTGGCAGTCGATACTGAGTCTCTACTACCCGGGCGTGTCGATCAGCGGGTCGTCAGATCTCAGTCCCGTGTCGATGGATGCCGCGAGCAATCTCGTTGCTTTCGTTGACAGTAACGGGAATGTCGCCAATGACTGGGCGGGTAGCGGTGGTTGGGCTGGTCCGGCGTTGATCGGTGGTCAGGCGCGGGCGGATTCTCCCGTGGTTTTCGACGCCAATGCCGACCATGCGTATTTCATCGATCCGAACGGGAATGTCGCCAATGACTGGGCGGGTAGCGGTGGTTGGGCCGGTCCGGCGTTGATCGGTGGTCAGGCGCGGCCCGGGTCGCCCATCGCCACTGACGCCGGTGGTGATCTCGTGGCTTTCATTGACACTAATGGCAATGTGGTCAACGACTGGCACACCAGCAGTGGTTGGGCCGGTCCGGCGTTGACCGGTGGTCAGGCGCGGGCTGATTCGCCGCTGGCTTTCGACAGCAACAGTGATCACCTGTATTTCATCGATCCGAACGGGAATGTCGCCAATGACTGGGCGGGCAGTGGTGGTTGGGCTGGTCCGGCGTTGATCGGTGGTCAGGCGCGGCCCGGGTCGGGGCTGAGTACGGATGCTGCGGGCAACCTGGTCGCCTTCGTCGACACCAATGGCGACGTCGCCAACGACTGGATCACCGGCAGCAACACCTGGGCCGGTCCGGCGTTGACCGGTGGTCAGGCGCGGGCTGATTCGCCGCTGGCTTTCGACAACAGCAGTGATCACCTGTATTTCATCGATCCGAACGGGAATGTCGCCAATGACTGGGCGGGCAGTGGTGGTTGGGCTGGTCCGGCGTTGATCGGTGGTCAGGCGCGGCCCGGGTCGGGGCTGAGTACGGATGCTGCGGGCAACCTCGTCGTCTTCGTCGACACCAATGGCGACGTCGCCAACGACTGGATCACCGGCAGCAACACCTGGGCCGGCCCGGCCCTGCTCGGCGGCACCAGCCGCTGAACACCAGCCCATGAACCACCAGACCGCGAGAACCACCTGATCCTGTGGCCGGCACCGCCGGCCACAGGATCAGGCGTTCCGGGTCACAGCTGAAGGGCGAACCGGCGGCAGACGTGGACCCGGGCGAACTGCTCGCGCAGCAGTTGCTCGTCCCGCCGGTTGGCGTGCAGGAAGGCCGCCATCGGCCGCAGCCCCGGGCGTCGTTCGGTGATGGCCCGGTCCGGCTCCGCGACGTCGGTGTAGTAGTTCGCGTAGACGTGTAGGTAGTGGTCGCTCTCGGCGAAGCCCATGGCCCGGTACCAGCGCAGGGTGTCCGGGTCGTCCCTGGTCCAGGCGTCCAGGGTCGGCAGCCCGAGTGCGCCGGCGCGGGTGCGGGCCTCGGCGAGCAGGGCGCGGCCGATGCCCCGGTGCTGGTGGTCGGGATGGACGGCGACGGTGTCGATGGTCGCCAGGTCGCCCTCGACGGTGACGTCCAGGATCCCGATGACAGCACCGGAGTCGTCGGCCGCCACCAGCTCGAAGCCCGGCGCGGGGACCACGGGCTTGGCTGTCAGGACGTCGTCGAAATAGGCGGTGCTCAGGAAGGAGAGCACCCGGCAGCGCAGCCAACTGGTCTCGTCGGTGCGGGTGTACTCACGTATGACGTGGTTCAAGACGGTGATCCTCAACGTGCGTGGCGGTGTGCGGACGGCGGCGGTCACGACGTTGAGAGATCACGACGGAGATTCTGCGCGCCGCCCCGCGCCCGGGCAACCGGTTTTGCCGACCGCTGATCCGCGGTGCCGGTCGGCGCCGATCCGCACCGCCGATCCGCACCGCCGGCCGGACGGTGCGTCACGCGCCCGTCGGCACACCGGCGTTGTTGAGGATCTCGCGGGCCGGCAGCGCGGTGCTCCCGGCGGCGGTGAGGCCGGAGGCGGCCAGGTGGGCGTCCACGATCCGCAGGCCGGCCGCGTACCCGGCGAAGTCCGGGAGTCCGAGCGGCGGCTGCCCGAAGCGCTCCGCGGTGGCGTCGCCGAACACGTACGCGGGCAGGTTGCGCATCCCGGCGACGTCGATCGCGGCGGTGATCTTCCGGTGGGCGTCGTCCAGCTCCGCACCGCGGAGCGTGGTCGCCCAGGGCCCCATCGCCTGCTCGCCCGCCAACTCCCGGACGAACGCCTCGGCGAGCCCTTCGGCCACGACCTGCTCGCCGACCGTCACCGTCATCGGGTTCCAGACCACGTTGGCGTAGCGGACGTTGTGGTGGAGCTCGTGCGCGGCGGCGTAGCCGATCTTCGCCAGGCTGGTCGCGGTGGGCCACACCGTCAGTTGGATCGCCCCGGGGAAGCCGCCCATGCCCAGGTATCCGGCATTGCGGACCGTCAGCAGCTCGTCGTCGGGGTTGCCGAGCACCAGCAGGACGTGCACGGTGTCGGCGCTCCTGATGTCGGGCACCGCGTCGCTCAGCCGCTGCCACGCCGTGTCGAGGCACTGCTCGACCCGCTCCCACACGGCCGCCTCCCGCAGCAGCGTCAGGGCGGCCAGGTGGCGCGGGTCGTCGCGGTCGATCCGGAAGCCGCTGCCCATCAGGTGCATCCGCACCGCGTCGAGGCCGCCGGCCGCGGGCATCACGCTCTGCAGTGGGCTGAGCATCTCCCGCAGGGCGTCGGGCCGTTCGGCCGCGCGGAGCCGCAGGAGATCGGCCATGGCGGAGGCCGTGTCGTGAACGATGATCTTCATGACCCGGGACGCTAGGGCCTCCGGTAGGAGGAGGGTCAAGCCGCGCGGGCGGGAGGGTCGAGCCGCGCGGGGCGGGAGGGGGTCGAGCCGCGTGGGGCGGGGCCCGGCCGGTCGAGCGGGAGCCCGGCGCCCGCCGCTCCTAAGCTGGTGCGGGACATCTCCTGCGAAGGGAACAGGGCATGACGGCGAATCAGATCGTGGATGGCGCACCGGCACGGGCGGAGCTCGGGGTGATCGGCGGCTCCGGGCTCTACGCGCTGCTGGACGAGGTCAGCGAGGTGGTGGTCGACACCCCGTACGGGCCGCCCAGCGACTCGCTCTTCCTGGGCCGGCTGGCGGGGCGCGAGGTGGCGTTCCTCCCCCGGCACGGGCGTGAGCACCGGTTGCCACCGCACCGGATCAACTACCGGGCCAACCTCTGGGCGCTGCACTCGCTGGGGGTGCGCCAGGTGCTGGGGCCGTGCGCGGTCGGCGGGCTGCGGCCGGAGTACGGGCCGGGCACGCTGGTGGTCCCCGACCAGTTCGTCGACCGGACCTCGGGGCGGCCGCAGACCTACTACGACGGCCTGCCGCTGCCGGACGGGTCGGTGCCGGAGGTGGTCCACGTGTCGATGGCGGACCCGTACTGCCCCGCCGGACGCGGGGCGGTGGCCGACGCCGCCCGGTCGGCCCACTGGCGGCCGGTGGACGGCGGAACCCTGGTGGTGATCGAGGGCCCGCGCTTCTCCACCCGCGCGGAGTCGCGCTGGTTCACGGCCAACGGCTGGTCGGTGGTCGGCATGACCGGCCATCCCGAGGCCGCCCTGGCGCGTGAACTCGGGCTCTGCTACACCTCCTTGGCGCTGGTCACCGACCTGGACGCGGGGGTGGAGAGCGGCGAGGGCGTCACGCACGCCGAGGTGCTGGCCGAGTTCGCCCGCAATGTCGACCGGCTGCGCGGTGTCCTGTTCCAGGCCCTGGAGGGTCTGCCGGCCACCCGCGACTGTGTCTGCTCGCACGCCCTGGACGGCCTCACCACCGGGCTGCCGGGCGTGCCGGGCGCCTGACCCCGGGCGGCCTGGGCGCCTGACCGGCCGGCGCCGGGCGATCACTCCCCGACGAGGCCGTCCACCGACTCCCGGATGAGGTCGGCGTGGCCGATGTGCCGCGCGTACTCCTCGATCATGTCGATCAGGATGCGCCGGAGGTTGGGTGATCGGCCGTCAGCGGTGGTGTAGCGGCCCAGCTGCTCCGGGCCGGCCTCGGTCAGCGCCTTCGCGACCACCGCGCGGGAGCGGTCGGCGGCCTCCTGCCAGAGCGTCATCAGCTGCTCGGGGGTGTCGTCGGCGGCCGACTGCCACTCCCAGTCGGGCTCGGCGTCCCAGTCCACCGCGTCCCACGGGGCTCCGGGCCCGCGCCCCAGCAGCAGCCGGGCGAAGTGGGTGTCCTCGACGTTGGCCAGGTGCTTGAGCAGGCCGCCCAGGGTGATCGACGAGACGCCGACCCTCGCCCGCAGGCCGTCCGCGTCCAGGCCGCCGCACTTCCAGGCGAAGGTCGCGCGCTGACGTTCCAGGGAGCCCAGCAGGGCGGCGGTCTCGTCGCCGGCGATCGGCGGTTCCGGGCGGTCGTGTTCCTTCGATGCGTCAGTCATGGCGGGTGAGCCTACCGGGTGGGCAGCTGCCGGTCGGCCGGCCCCACCACCACGCACCACCTGGGGAAGAACGTGTGCCGACCACCACCCCTGCGACTACGCGCTGTGCTCGTCTAGGCTGTGCCGGTCATGTTCTGACGGTGACTCAGGATGCGGGGGAGTGCGGTGGGTGGCGGCGGATTCACGGTCGATCCGGATGCGTTGGACGCGGCCGCGGGGGCCGGGCACACGGTGGCGGGCGCGATCCGGGCCGAGGCCCCGCAGTCGCCGCTGCCGCTGACGAGCGTTGATGGCAGCAGTATCCCCAAAATGGGCGGCTGGAAGCTGATCGCCCCGGCGCAGAGCTGCTCGGATGCCTGGACGGCGCATCTGACGGCACTGGCCGGCTCGCTGGACGCCGTGTCGCAGAAGCTGTCGACGACGGCGGCGCAGTACCGGCGCTCCGACGACCAGAACCACCTGGTGCTCGACTCGGCCGGATCCACCGGAGGGGCGAACTGATGGACCGGTCGTACTACGACTTGCTGGAGACATCCGATCCGGGCAGCCTGTGGGCGGCGGCGGACACTTGGGAAGGCATCTCGCAGCGCTTCGCGGCGCATGCCAGCGACTGGTCGGCCAAGGTCCAGGCGCAGGTGCTGAATTCGGGTTGGACGGGCGACGCGGCGACGGGCGCCGAGAACGAGCTGGCCAAGTGGCAGACGCAGTTGAAGGACTGCCAGCAGGCGCTGGAGAACGTCCGCATCCAACTGCGCTCCACCGCGGACGAGGTGGCACTGCTGATAGCCCGACGGCAGCAGCTGGCCGTCCAGGCCGGCGCCGACGGCCTGGCCATCAAGGACGGCGATGGCGGGGAGCCGTCGATCACGGCGTTCCTGGATCTGGCGATTCAGGAGAACCCGGCGATGCGCGACGACCCGGACACCCGAGCCCAGTTGGCATCGCTGGAGCCCAAGCGGCAGGCACTGGCCGCCGCTCTCCAACAACTGGAGAGCGATGCCCAGAACCTGGACGAGGGAGCCGCCTCCGTGTTCGCGCACCTGGCCGACGTCGCCAACGCGCAGCTCATCGACGCCGCCACGCTGGCCTCCGACACCCAGCAGGCGCAGAGCTACGACTCCGTGGTGCTCGACCCGTGGGCGAGTGAGAAGGATCCCGCGAAGGTCAAGGCTTGGTGGGACTCGCTGCCCGACGCCACCCGCCAACAGCTCCTGCGCGACCACCCCGACCAGCTCGGCAACCTGGACGGCATCCCCGCCCAGGACCGCGACACCGCCAACCGGATCGAACTACCCCTGCTGCGTGACCAGATGCAGCAGGCGCTGAAGAACCCGGACCCGAACAACACCTGGGCCACGGGGCCCAAACTCGCCGGACTGGACGCCCTGCAGCAGCAGCTCGACCAGCCCTCGAACCCGCCGCTGCTGCTGCTGGGCCTGGGTGGACCGGACGGCAACCACAATGCGATCGTCTCCTACGGCAACCCCGACACCGCGACCAACGTCGCCACCTACGTGCCGCCGGTCGGTGGCCTGGACCCGCAGTTCGTCAGCGGAGACATGGCCTACGCCCAGCGCCTGTCCGTGGCCGCCGCCCAGGCCGATCCGAAGTCCTCCACCGCGACCGTGGTGTGGACGAACTACAACGCCCCGCCGCGCCTCGCACAGACCGAACTCGACGACGGCGACGGCGGTTCCGACGACGCGCCGCCGCCCGACCTCGGTGGTGCCTCCCTCAACCGCTTCCTGACCGGGGTCCAGGCCACCCACGACGGCCCCGCGGCCAGGGTGACGGCCATCGGGACCGGCGCCGGAACCGGCCCCATCGCGGACGCCTCGGACGGACAGGGCGGCCTGGCGGGCTCGGCGACCGCCGCGGTCGACGTGCCGCCGCAGTGGGACGGCACGCCGGGCGTCAACTCCGTCCCGGGTGTTCCGCCGGGACAGGAGTTCCACCAGGACCCCAACGACCCGGCCTACGTCAAGGCGCTGGCCAACATCGCCACCGGGCACGGCGACCGCAACCAACCGGTGGCCGCCCAGTGACCGGAGCGGCGGGCACCGCGGACCAGGCCCGGGCAGCCCTGCGCTGCGAGGAACTGCTCCAGGAGACCCTGCTGGCGGTGCGCCCGGGGCTGACCTGGTCCCACGGGGTGCCGAGCGCCGGGCTGCTCGCCCGCACCGGCGCGGTGGACAGCACCTCGGATCCGGCGCCGCCGACCTGGTTCGTGGCCCGCAACCGCAACGTGCTGACGGTCATCTCGCCGGCCCGGCGCGGCGCGCTGCTGGGTGTCGTCGAGCGGCACTGGCGCGCGTGCGGCCACACCCTGACCGGTGCCAACGCCGACCGCGAGTCGCCCGGACTCTATGCCGCCACGGCCGACGGGTTCCGGCTCGCACTGGACTTCGGCGTGCTCGGCAACGCCTACCTGACCGCGCTCTCGCCCGGGGTGGCCCGCTCCGAGCAGGTACCGCACCCGCCCGGCACGCCCGGCATCGCCCGGCACCCGGGCACCGCAGTCGACCTGGCACCGCCGCCCGCCGTCTACTGCTCGTTCTGGTCGGCGCACGCCCCTGGGTGATCCCGGCGGCGCGGGCCCCTCGGCGATCCGGGCGGGGCCCGGTGCGGCGGCGGCCCGCCGTGGCCGGTGCCGGCACGTGTCCGCCGCCGCGTTGTGGCCGGTGTCCGGTTGTGCCGTCACCGCGAGGTGATCGCTTCGTTAGTGATGGGTGAGTCACTGAGTCATTGAGTCGTTGGGCGCGCGGGCGCGTGGTGGGGTGGGCCCGGGTCCTTGTCCGTTCCCTCGTTGACTGGTCGGGGCGTGTGTCGGGTGTCAACTGGTCAGGAGGGCTGTTGTGCTGCAGGTACCCGTCGAGGAGTGGGAGATCGCGCCGGGGCGCGCGGTGGAGTGGACGGTGTCGTTCGCCGGGGCGACCGGACCGACCACGGCGACCGGACCGACCGGACACACCGGACCGACCAGGGCGACCGTTCCTTCGGCGCCGCCCGGTCCGCCCGGATCGTCCGCGTCGGTGGGGCCGGTGGCGTCGTACAACCAGGAGGACCACTTCAGTGTGGCCCAGGGCCTGCGGCGGGCGGATGTGCGCTACCGGTCCTGGATCGGCGGCTCCTTCGAGATCGAGGGCCCGCTGGACGTCCGGGCGCTTGAGGAAGCGTTCCTGCACCTGGTGCGGCGGCACGAGGTGCTGCGCTGCGTGTTCCGGGAGCACGGCGGTGCGTTGGCCCTGGACGTCGTCGGCCCGCGTGACGTGAAGCTGGAGCGGGTCGAGGCGGGGCGCATCGCCTCCCGGGCCGAGGCCGGGGCGTACGTCCGGAGGTTCCTGGGCGGTACCGACACGCTGCGCGGTCCGTGGCTGGTGATGGGCGCGATGGTCCGGGACGACTCCACGACGGTGTACTTCGCCTGCGACCACCTGGTGATCGACGGTGTGTCGGTGCCGGTCGCCGTCCACGACATCGCCACCGCCTACGCGGCGCTGCGCGAGGGGCGGCGGATCCTGCTGCCCGAGGCGAGCGGTTTCCTCGGCTACGCGGAGCAGGAGCGGCGCCGGGGCCGGGCGCTGGCGGCGGACGACGGTCGGCTGGGGCACTGGCGCCGGTTCACCGCCGGTGCGGGCGGCGTGTTCCCGCCGTTCCCGCTGGACCTGGGGATGGCCCCCGGCGGCGTGTACCAGGCCGTCAACGAGTCGGACACGCTGCTGACCGCGACCGCGGCCGACGCGGTCGAGGCCCGCTGCCGCGCGGTGGGCGCCAGGATGTCGGTCGGTGTCCTGGCGGCGGTCGGGCTCGCGCTGCACGGGCAGGGCGGCCCTGACGTCTACCGGGGGCTGCTGCCGGTCAGCACCAGGGACCGGGGGCCGGACGCCCAGAGCATGGGGTGGTTCGTCAACACGGTCCCGGTGGAGTTCCCGGTGACGCGGGGGAGGGGGTTCGAGCAGGTCGTCACCGCCGCCCGCGACGCGCTCGCCGCCGCGCGCGGGTCGACCGGCACGCCGTTCGTCAGGGCCTTCGACCTGCTGACCTCCCAGCAGTGCGGCCCTCAGGTCTGGCCGCAGGCCGTCAACTTCTTCTCCTACCTGGACTACCGGGTGACCCCGGGGGCGCGCGGCCACCTCGGGTGGCAGGCCCGCGCCTACGTCTGGGCGTCCCACAGCAACGGGATCTTCTTCTGGTTCCACCGCAACGACACCGGGGTGCACCTCAGCACCATCCATGTCGACACCCCGCAGGCCCGCCGCACCAAGGCCGGCTTCGTGCGGGCCCTGACCCGGACGCTGGACGACGCCGCGCACCACGTGGCCCCCTGATCCGACCGTCGCACCTCACGCCACGTCACCCCACCCCGCGCCACCCAACCCCACCGCAGGCAACACGCAGGAGAAGTCGATTGGTGCTCCAACTCCCCAGCACGGACCTGGTCGTCGCGCCCGGCCACGCGATCGAGTGGACGGTCCGGTCGGCGACCGGGGCCGTGCCCGCCCAGGCCGCCGGCCCCGATGGCGCCGGCCCGCGCCGGCGTCCTTCGTACAACCAGGAGTTCCACTTCGGCGCCGCCCGGCAGTCCGCGCGAGCGAGCGGCCCCTCCGGCAGGCCGGTCGCCGGCCCCTCCCGCAGCGACTCCTTCGCCGCGTCCTTCGAGATCGAGGGGCCGCTGGACGCGGGGGCGCTGGAGGAGGCGCTGCTGCACTTCGTGCGGCGGCACGAGGTGCTGCGCTGCGTGTTCCGGGAGCACGGCGGTGCGTTGGCCCTGGACGTCGTCGGCCCGCGGGACGTGAAGCTGGAGCGGGCCGAGGTGGGGCGCATCGACTCCCCGGAGCGGGCCCGGCACTACCTGCGGGGCTTCCTGCGCGGCACCGACACGCTGCGCGGTCCGTGGCTGGTGATGGGCGCGATGGTCCGGGACGACTCCACGACGGTGTACCTGGCCTGCGACCACATCGTCACGGACGGCATGTCGATGACGGTCGCCGTCCACGACATCGCCACCGCCTACGCGGCGTTGCGCGAGGGCCGGCACGTCGCGCTCCCCGAGCCGGCGGGCGCGCTGGAGCACGCCGAGCGGGAGCGCCGCAGCAGCCGGTCGCTGGCGGCGGGCGACGAACGGCTCGGCCACTGGCGGCGGTTCATCACGGGCGAGGGCGGCCCGTTCCCGCCGTTCCCGCTGGACCTGGGCACCCGGCCGGGCGGTGTGTACGACGCGGTCAACGAGACGGACACGCTGTTGACCGCCGCCGGGGCCGATGCCATGGAGGCCCACTGCCGGGCGGCGGGTGCCACGTTCGCCACCGGCGTGCTGGCGGCGGTGGCCGTCAGCCTGCGGCGGGAGGGCGGTCCTGACGTCTACCGGGGGCTGCTGCCGGTCAGCACCCGCGGCCGCGGGGCCGATCCGCACAGCATGGGATGGTTCGTCAACATCCTGCCGATCGAGTTCCCGGTGGCGGACGAGCACGACTTCGACGGTGTGCTGGCCGGCGCGCAGGCCGCCTCCACCAGGATGGCCAGGAGCCTCGACGTGCCCTTCACCGAGGCGCTGCGCCTGCTGGCGCCCGAGTACCGCTCGGCGCCATGGCCCGCGGCCGTCAACTTCTTCTCCTACATGGACTTCAGGAAGGCGCCGGGTGCCGCGAGCCACGGAGCCTGGCGGGCCAACTTCTACACCTCGGTGCCCCGCACGAACGGTGTGCTGCTCTGGCTGCACAGGACCGGAGCGGGGCTGCACCTGAACTGCGCCTTCGTCGACACCCCGCGGGCGCGGCGCACCAAGGCCGCCCTGGTGCGGACCCTGGCCGCCACGGTGGAGGGCATCGCGCTCCGCGGCGCGTTCTGACGGCCGCCCACAGCGCCCGGATCAGGGGCAGAAACTGCCGCTGTAGCACGGGCTGTAGCCGGGATCCACGGCCGGCGTCGGCGTCGGCGCCGGGGGCGGCGGGGTGGTCTTGTACCCGATGGAGAGGGTGATCACCAGCACGGCCCCGTGCGCGGGGTAGGCGGCGGCCAGGTCGGCGCGGGGGAGGGGTTGCCAGGCGAGGTAGTAGTCCGTCGGGCTGTGGTCGTCGTGCACGGCGACGCCGTCGTCCACGAAGGGCACGAGGGGCGCCTGGGCCACGTACACCCGCCCGCCGATCGGCAGCGGCTGCCGGTCGACCGTACTGGGACCCGGGAGCGGGTACGGCGTCGGATCGGTGATCGGGACCTTGTAGGCGAGGTCGACGGTGTTCGGCCTGGCGGCGGCCGCCGCCACCTCGGCCGGGGTGGGGTCGTCCGGCGGCCGGTGCAGGTAGGCGAGTTGACCGGTCAGCCCATGGTCGCCCGGCCGGTTGGAGAGGTTCTGCGGCTGCCAGCCGGCCGCGCCCAGCGCCGTGTCGAGCTGCCCGAGCCGCGCCGTGAGGTCGCCGTCGAAGGCGGCGTAGAGCGTCACGGTCCGGCCGCAGGTGACGGGGCTCCAGGTCTCGCGCGCGAGGAAGTCCTCACCCGTGGGGTTGACCACCGTGCGGCACAGGTCCGACACGCCGGTCCCCAGCGGGGTCGCCCAGGGCAGCGCGGCCTTCAGGCCGGCCAGCTGGGCATCCATCTGCGGGGTTATCAGCTGGTCGGCGGCGCGGGCGGTGGGCGAGTGCGCCGCCTTGGTCACGTTCGGCATCGGATCCGGCCGGAGGCTGAGGTACACCCACCCGATCAGGGCCCCGACCAGGGCCAGGAGCACCAGGAAGACCGTGAGGCAACCACGGCGCACAACATTCTGATCGGACACGCTTCTTCCCCGCCCCCCGTTGTCGGCAGGGCCACTCTACGTCGGTCCCTCGGGGGCCTGTCCCCCGCGGCCCGTCCCCGCGGCCCGTCCCCGCGGCCCGTCCCTCGGGAAGGGGACAGGAGCACCGTTCGGCTGCGCAGGGTGCTCGGCCGGTTGCATCATGTGCCCATGGTGAACTTCGCTGATGATGCTCCTGGTTACCTGACCATCAGGGTCGCGGCCCCCGACAGTCCGGTGGCGGAGCTCGCGGATGTCGAGGCATGGACCGCGCGCGAGGAGTATCCGCAGCTCCTCTCGGCCGGGAGCCCGGTCTTCGGCGTCGCCCGCGAGCGGCCCGAGGGCGGCTGGGAGCTGGAGTCCTCGATGGTCGAGAGCTACCCGCAGTCGGCCCGCGAGGGTCTGGGCATGATCTGCCGTCAACAGGCTGCCAAGGCCGAGGAGGCCGGTGAGGCCGAGACGGGGCAGCGGTACCAGGCGCTGGCCGATCGGCTGGACCGGGAGAAGATCGACGAGGTCGAGCTGGACACCCGCTACCGCGTGGTGCGGGCCGCGCGGTACATCCGCAGCGGCCCCGAGGGTCCCGAGCCGCCCCGCTCCACCGACCCGGACGACTACCAGAGGCGCGACCTGCCCCGCGGCCTCGAACCGGACGACGGCTTCGTCATGGACCCCGCCGCGCCCACCGGCATGTCCGAGGGCATCCTGAAGACCGACATCATCCAGCTGCTGCCCGCCGCCAACGGCTTCCCGCCCGGGGCCCGCGAGGACGCGCTGCGGTCGAGCCGGACCCACCCGGGCGTGGTGCTGCTGCCGGCCGCCTTCACCGTCGCCGAGCGGGTGGACGACCGGTGGCGGCCCAGCGGCATGGTGGACGCGCCCACCCCCTTCCGGGCCCGGGACATCCTGTCGATGCGGCTGCGCGTGGCCGAGCCGGTCGAGCGTCGGCTGAGCCCCGAGCAGGAGGCGCACTACGCCGGGGTGGCGGATCGGCTCGACGCCGGGTCGGGCCACGAGATCACCGTCGAGGGCCGGTTGCTGCGGATCATCCGGGTGGAGCGGGTGGTCCGCTTCGGCCCGGACGGCCCCGAGGGCCCCCGCCCCAGCGACCTCGACCCCGAGGAGCCGGTCATGGTGCTGGACCAGCGGCTGCGCGCGGAGGGCCTGGTCCCGGACGAGGACGCCCCGATCGTCCTCGACGAGTCGGCGAAGAAGTTCCAGCGCCTCTTCGAGGCCGAGATGGCCCGCCGCGGCAAGCCCATCGCCCGGCACCCGGAGGAGGAAGAGGGCGCGGGCGCGGACGGTTCCAGCGGTGCTGCCGGCGGCAGCAGTGGCAGTGGCAGTGGCAGTGGCAGCGGCAGCGGCGGCGAGGAGTAGCCGAGGAGCGGTGAAGTCCGCGGCACCTGGCGTGCGGGCGTGCGAGCGCCGGGGCGAGCGCCTCGGTGCCGGCCCGCACGGGCTTCCCGAACAGGCATCCGTGCGGCTAACGTACGTACCAAACATTTGTTACGTACCTCGTGTCATCATGTGCCGCCTGGAGGCCTCGTGTACGCCATACCGCTGTCCGCCGCCCCCGCCGCCGAGCTGCGCCCGCTGGAGCCCTGGCGGGCCGCGGAGTTCCTCGCCAACCTCGACCGCTGCCGCACCCACATCGCGCCCTGGGTCGGCCGTAGCTTCGTCGCCACCGACCTGGAGTCCGCCGAGGCGGTGCTGCGCCGCTACTGGGACGCGCAGGGGCGCACCGGGGCCGGCATCCACGGCATCTGGCTGGACGGGGTCCTGGTCGGCGGCGTCCTGTTCGTCTCCATCGACACCGAGACGGGCGTCGCGGAGGTCGGCTGCTGGCTGGAGCCCGCGGCCGAGGGGCGGGGGCTCGTCACGCGCGCCGCCGGGTTGCTGATCGACTGGGCCTTCCGCGAGCGGGGGGTGCGGCAGGTCATCTGGCACACGCGGTCCGCCAACGCCCGGAGCATCAGCACGGCCCGTCGGCTCGGGCTGACCTTCCAGGAGGCCGACGACTCGCGTGACGAGCCGATGGAGATCTGGTCGGTCACCCGGGAGACGTGGGCGGGCGGGGCCGGGGCGGCCTCGGACGAGGCGCAGATCGGCGCGCTCTCCGCCGCGTTCCTCGACGCCTTCACCAACACCGACGGCCGCGCGGTCGAGCTGGCCGCCACCGTGGAGCCCGCCTTCGTCCCGGGCGCGGTGGTCGTCAGCGGCACGGGAACGGTGAAGGCCGAGTCCCTCGCCGACTTCCTGACCCCACGCCAGACCCTGCTCACCGGGGGCGAGTTGATCGACTTCAAGGAGTGGGAGACCAGCGGGACCACCCTCGTCTCCGGCGACGTCGCGCAGCGCCTGGTCCGCTACGCCAAGTCCGGTGTCCTGCGCGGTGCCGCCTTCACCGGCAGCGGGACGAAGTCCATGCACCTGGTGCGCACGCCCGAGGGCTGGCGCATCGCCGGCGTCGCTTGGAGCGACGACGCCGCCGAGTGAGCCCGGGCGGAGCCGGGGCCGGTCGGCCCCGGCTCCGCCCGTCAGCGCGAGGTGGCTCCGAGCAGCCCCGTGGTCCACTCCCGCTGCTCCGCGGTGTCCGGGACGGCCAGGCCGCGGGCTCGCTCCAGTTCGGACCAGGCGGTGTCGGGATCGACGCCGCCCAGGATGAGGAGCGCGACGGCGAGCAGGGAGGAGCGTCCGATGCCCGCGCGGCAGTGGGTGACGATGTGCGCGCCGCCGCGCAGTTCCTCGGCGAGCGCCCGCAGGGTCGGCAGGACCGTGGGCAGGTCGGGGACGGTGCGGTCGGGGATGGGCGTCGCGACGAACCGGAGCCCGGCGGCCACGGCTGCCCGGGGTTCGTCGGTGAGGCCGAGCTCGTCGAGTTCGGGTCGGGTGAGTGCGCAGACCAGGATGTCGACGCCGTGGGCGCGCAGGGCGCTCATCTCGTCCTCCAGCCAGTCGTCGCCGCGGGGCCTGGCCATGGTGCTCAGCCGTCCCGGGCCTGGGGTGTCGATGGTGAAGAGGGCAGGGCGCATCGCGGTAGCACTTTCGGTCGGTGGGATCAGGTGATCATCGCACGGTCGGTCGCCGGGATCGAGCGGATAGGCTCCACGGCCGCTGCGTTAGGGTCCTGACGTCGACGGAGCCGACCTCCGGTGCGGCCGATGAACGAGGGGAACGACCGCTGTGACGATCTTCGACGAGTGTGAGCGGAAGACCTGGGCCGGACGGGCGCAGGCGTACGCGGACAGCTTCGCCGCACTCTGCGCGTACCCGGTGCCGCACGTGCTGGACGCGGCGGCGATCCGGCCCGGGGCCCGCGTGCTGGACGTGGGGACCGGCACCGGCGTGGTCGCCGCCGCGGCGGCCGCGCGCGGGGCACGGGTGACGGCGGTGGACGCGGATCCGGGCATGGTCGAGCTGGCCCGGCAGGCCGTCCCCGAGGCCGCTGCGCGAGTGGCCACCCTGCCGGAACTCCCCTTCGCCGATGACGAGTTCGACGCGGTCGTGGGCAACTTCGTGCTCAACCACGTGGGCCGTCCGCGACAGGCGCTGGCCGAGCTGCGGCGGGTCACCCGCCCTGGCGGGCGGATCGCCGTGACCATCTGGGCATCGCCCGCCGCGCCGGGGCAGGCGCTGCTAGGCCGGGCGATCCAGGCGGCGGGCGCGGTCCGACCGGCCCACCTGCCCGCGCTCGCGCCCGAGGACGACTTCCCACGGGATGAGCGGGGTCTGGCCGACCTGCTGCGGTCGGCCGGCCTGGCGGGAGTCGCCTGCGAGACGCTCCGGTGGGACCACCTCGCCGGCCCCGAGGAGTGGTGGGGCGGCCCCGCCGCCGGTGTGGCCTCGATCGGACAGGTCGTGGTGAGCCAGACGCCCGCGACCCGGGCCGAGATCAAGCGCCAGTTCGACCTGCTCAGCGCCGAGTTCGCCGGGCCTGACGGCCGGCTGGTGCTGCCGCACGCCGCCCTGCTCGCACGTGGCCGTGCCTGAGGTGCCACGTCACGATCGGGAGGGCTCGGGCGCACGGTCCCGCGGGGTCAGGGAGTGGGTTCGGGGCAGTTGTCGGCCTGGTACTCCTCGCGGGCGGCTTCGATCTGGGCGTTGTCGTCGTCGAGTTGGCTCTGCACCTGGGTCAGCCGCTGCTCTGCCAGCTGGATGAGTTGGGCGTTGCCTTCCGGGTCGTCCCGCAGTTCGGCCAGCTGGCGGTTCAGGGTGTCGATCGATCGCTGCTTGTCGACCGCGTCCTTGCGGGCGTCCTTGATCAGACCGGCCAGGACGTTGCAGAAGTCGGCGGGCATGAGGGCCTCCTGGGTGGGCGGGGTGAGCTGGTCACTCCAGCTTTCCGCCTCCGCGCCCGGCGCGCCGCTCGACCCGCCGTCCAGGCCGCGCCGCTGCTCCATGCGCCGCTGCTCTCGTGACGCGGTGACGTGGTGCTTCGGCGTGGGGAAAGCGGGACGGGCCCTCACCGGTGTGCTGGTGACGGCCCGTCGTGGTGGTGGTGCGGGGTGCTCATGCGGTCAGGTTGGTCAGGGCTCGGCGGGCGCGCTGGGTGGTGCGCTCGGCACGGTTCCGCAGGCGCAGGGCGCGCAGCAGGCGATGCTCCTCGGCCTCCCGCAGGCGGTCGTCGATGGTCACGCGGGCCGCTTCGAGTCGGTAGTTCATGGTGTTCTCCCCCTGGAGCCGGGCGATCCGTCGGCCTCCCTGTGAAGCCTGTCCCGGAGGTCGCCCTCTGCTTCAGATTCTACACCAGAATGCGCGCCACACCTTGCATTTTTCCTTCTGTTCAGGAAGTTGCCTACTGATCGAAGGCTTCGGCCCTGTCAGCTGTTCGCACGGGCCTCGGCGACCGTGTCGGGGGTGCCGGGCCACTCCGGAGTGAGAGGCTCGTAGCCGGCCTTGTTGGCCCCACCCTGAAAAGTGCGCCACCCCCCTTGCACCAACGATCAGCGGCACCCGCCCACCGGTGCGGTCGAGCAGGGGCCGGGCACCCGCCCGGACCCGCGCGCCCGCTCAGCGGGCCCGAGTGAACGGAACACCTGTGAAGCACATCGAACTGCGTGACCTGGACGTCTCCCGGATCGGCCTGGGTGCGATGGGCATGTCCCACGGCTACACCGGCGCCGGAACCGACGACGCGGAGTCCGTCCGCACCATCCACCGCGCCCTGGACGTGGGCGTCACCCTCATCGACACCGCCGAGGTCTACGGCCCCTACACCAACGAGGAACTCGTCGGCCGAGCCTTGAAGGGGCGTCGTGACCAGGTCGTGCTCGCGACGAAGTTCGGCCTGATCTCGCACACCGGCCGTCAGGGAGGCACGGACAGCAGCCCGGCAAGCGTCCGGGCCGCCGTCGAGGGCTCCCTCAAGCGGTTGGGCACCGACCGCATCGACCTGTACTACCAGCACCGGGTCGACCCCGGCACCCCGATCGAGGAGACCGTCGGGGCCCTGTCCGACCTCGTCACCGAGGGCAAGATCAGGCACATCGGGCTCTCCGAGGCCGGGCCCGACACCATCCGGCGCGCCCACGCCGTCCACCCGGTCACCGCCGTCCAGTCCGAGTACTCGCTGTTCACCCGCGACCCCGAGGCCCGCGTGCTGCCGGTGCTGCGTGAGTTGAACATCGGCTTCGTGCCCTTCTCGCCCCTGGGCCGCGGCTTCCTGACCGGCGCGATCCGCTCCACCGAGCAGTTCGACCCCACCGACTTCCGCGCCGACAACCCGCGGTTCGCCGACGAGAACTTCCAGCACAACCTGCGCCTGGCCGACGAGGTCGCCGCCGTCGCGGCCCAGATCGGCGCCACCGCGGCCCAGGTCGCGCTCGCCTGGCTGCTGGCCCAGGGCGACCACATCGCGCCCATCCCCGGCACCAGGCGGGTGGCCCGCCTGGAGGAGAACGCCGCGGCCGACGCGGTCGACCTCAGCGAGGAGCAGCTCGCCAAGCTCACCAGCCTTCCCCCGGCCGCCGGGGACACCCACAACGAGGCCGGCATGCGGATGATGGAGCGCTGACCCCAGCCCCAGCCCCAGCGGGACCAGGACCAGGACCGGGACCGGGACCGGGGTCCTGGTCCCGGTGCCGTGGGGGACTCCAGACCCCCACGCGATCTCGTCCCGCGCTCGGACAAGAGGGCGCCGACCGGGTGATGGAGTGGTGATCGACCGGGGACCGGGCCGGGTCCGCCACCGACGCCGGCGGGCTGTTCGAGTTGAGGAGTGATCGGCATGACCGAGAAGACGACGACGATGGGACGACGCCCGCTGCTGGTGGCGGCCGCGGCCACGGTGGGGGCGCTGCTGGCTCCCACGTCCGCCTACGCGGACCAGGAGGTCCCGGCGCGGCCCGATGGCCAGGACCCGGTCCGCGCCCTCGCCCTGGCGGCCCATCCGCTGCGGTCGACGGAGCCGGGGCCGGACACGGCCGACCTGCGGCCCCTGGGGGCGATGATCGGTGACGCCGCGGTGGTGGGCCTGGGCGAGGCCACCCACGGGTCGCACGAGTTCTTCGCCCTCAAGGAGCGGGTCTTCCGCTATCTCGTCGAGGAGAAGGGCTTCACCACCTTCGCCCTGGAGATCGGCTGGCCGTCGGGACTGCTGATCGACGAGTACCTCCAGAGCGGGCGGGGGGACGCGCGCCAGGTCGTGCAGGAGGCCCTGGGCGGATCGCCGTTCGGGCGCCAGGAGTTCCTGCACCTGATCGAGTGGATGCGGGACCACAACCGGCGCGCTCCCGGCCGCCGGGTGCACTTCATGGGCGATGACGTCGGTGCTCCCCGGGTGGGCGACGACTTCTTCGAGCGGGTGACGGGCTACGTCGGCCGGCACCAACCGCGGCTGGGCCCGCGCTTCACCGAGCTCTACGCCGGGCTGCGCCCCCTCGACGACGCCATCGCCTACACGCGCGGACCGCTGGCGGAGCGGCAGCGGCTGGCGGCCAACGCCCAGCAGGCCCTGGAACTGCTGGAGGGCTCGGGGGCGGGTGGCGAGGAGTACGAGTGGACGGTGCAGCACGCCAGGTCCATCGCCCAGACCGCCGCGTTCCTCGCCTGCGACTTCGGCGACGCCGAGGCGCTGAGCGCCGCGGAGCTCCAGCGCGACCGGTTGATGGCCGAGAACATCGCCTGGTGGCAGCGGCACACCGGTCACCGGATGCTGCTCTCGGCGCACGACCAGCACGTGGCGTACGTGACCGCCGATCCCGTGAACTACCCGAAGCTGCAGGGCGCGTTCCTGCGCGAGACGCTCGGCGGGGCCTACCTCGCCATCGGCACCACCTTCGACCAGGGCTCCTTCCTGTCACAGGACACCAGCCTCGAAGGCCCGTGGAAGAAGTTCACCGTGGACGCGGCCGCTCCGGGCAGCAACGAGTACACCCTCGCCCGGGTCCGCTCCCGCGACTACTTCCTCGACACCCGCAGTGCCCCGGCGGTGGCCCGGGCCTGGCTGGACACCGCCCGCCCCACCCGCCAGATCGGCACCCAGTACCCCTGCCCGCCCGAGGACGTCGCGATCGGCCCGTCCTACGACGTCCTCGTCCACCTGCAGCGCGTGCGGGAGGCCGACCTGCCGCGGTGAGCCCGCGCGGCAGGGTCAGGCGCAGAGCGCCGGCGCCCCGGGCTCGTTGCTCCGGACCGGTTGCGCCTCCCGGCCGCCGGTACGGGTGGCGCCGGCGCCCGCGATCACCACGAGGACGACGCCTGCGGCGGCCGCGGGCCCGGGGATCTGACCGAGCACCAGGATGCCCATCAGCAGCGCGATCGCCGGTTCCAGGCTCATCAGGGTGCCGAACGCGCCGGCGGTGAGGTGGCGCAGTGCGAGGAATTCGAGGCTGAACGGCAGCACGGTGCTGAGCGCGGCCACCCCGAGCATGACCAGGAGCAGCGGCCAGGTCGTGCGGGCGAGTTCGGACGGTGCGGCGACCAGGGTGGCGATCGCGCCGGCCACCGGGAGCGAGACGGCCAGCCCCTTCAGCCCGGTGACCCGGTCGCCCACGCGCTGGGTCAGCAGGATGTACCCGGCCCAGCAGGCCGCCGCGCCGAGTGCGAAGCCGAGGCCGGCCGGGTCGATCCCGCCGTGCCAGGGCTCGGTCAGCAGGACCACGCCCAGGGCGGCGGCCGCCGCCCAGCGCTTTCGCCCGCCGCCGGGGCGGAAGAGGGAGACCGCGAGCGGCCCGAGGAACTCCAGTGCGCTCGCGGTGCCCAGCGGAATGCGCGCGGCGGACAGCATGAAGAGCAGCACCATGCCGGCGGTGACCAGGCCCAGCAGCGCGCAGGCCGCCAGGTCCCGGCCGGCGAAGTCCCGGGGGCGCGGGCGTATCAGCAGCAGGACCAGCACGCCGGCCCAGGCCAGCCGCAGCCCGGCCGTGCCCACGGCACCGAGCTGGGCGAAGAGCGGCACCGACAGGGCCAGCCCGAGCTGCACCGAGGACATCGCCCCCATGGCCATCAGGGCTCCGCTCCGGGCGGTGCGCGGGCGGGCGGCGAGGGGCGGGGCGACGGCTTCCAGCGGGCTCATGCGCACAGTAGATGTCGCGAGCACCGTTGCCGTCCACGTGTCGATCATGGACAAACCGTTCGGGAAAGCTGAACAATGGCCGGATGGAGACACGGCGGCTGCAGATCCTGGCGGAGTTGTCCCGGCTGGGCTCCATGCGGGCGGTCGCCGATGTGCTCGGCACCACCACCTCGACGGTCTCGCAGCAGATCGCCGCCCTCGCCCGCGAGATGGACACCGCGCTGATCGAGCCCGCTGGGCGGCTGGTCCGGCTGACGCCGGCGGGTCGGCGGCTCGCCGAGCACGCGGTGACGATCCTGGCCGCCGTCGAGACGGCGCACCGCGACCTCGGCCCCGGGGCCGAGCCCAACGGCACCCTGAGGGTCGCCGGCTTCGCCACCGCCATCCGCGGCTACCTGCTGCCCATCGTGGTCGACCTGGCCGCGACCAGTCCGCGGGTCCACGTTCTGATCCGTGAACACGAGCCCGCCGAGTCGCTGGAGCTGCTGGCCACCGACGAGGTGGACCTCGCACTCACCTACGACTACGACCTGGCCCCGGCCGCCGAGGACCCCGCGGTCAGCGCGACCCCGCTGTGGACCGCCAGGTGGGGACTCGGTGTGCCGGCCGACGCCGAGCCCGGCGCGGGGACGACGCTGGAGGTCTTCGCCCGCTTCCGGACGCGCGACTGGATCGTCAACTCCCGCAACACGGCGGACGAGGAGGTCATCCGCACGCTCGCCTCGATGGCGGGGTTCCGCCCCCGGGTCACCCACCAGGCCGACAGCCTCGACCTGGTGCAGGAGATGATCGCGGCGGGCCTGGGCGTGGCGCTGCTGCCGATCGGCTTCCCGACCCGGCCCGCGGTGCGGATCGTCCCGCTGGCCGCCCCCGACGTCGAGCTGCGGGCCTACGCGGTGGCCCGGCACGGCCGCCTCGACTGGCCGCCGCTCGCCCTGGTGACCGGCCTGCTCAGCGCCGCCGCGGGCCGATGACCCTCGCCCCCTCGCCCCCTCGCCCCGTCACCCCCTTGCCCCGTCACCCTGTCACGCCTCGGCCGCGCCCTGGGCGGCGGCTGACGCTCCGGCGCTCCCGCTTGCGGGCCCTCGGCCGGCCGCCGCCCTATGCTCGCGGACATGACCGTTCAGCGGATGGACAACGTCGCCATCGTCGTCGAGGACCTGGATTCCGCCATCGCGTTCTTCACCGAGCTGGGTCTGGACCTGGAGGGCAGGACTCAGGTCGAAGGCTCCTGGGTGGATCGCATCGTCGGACTCGACGGCGTCCGGAGCGAGATCGCGATGATGCGGACCCCGGACGGTCACAGCAAGGTCGAGCTGACGAAGTACCACACCCCGGCGGCGCTCGGCGCCGAGCCGGCGAACCCGCCGCCGAACACGCTGGGCCTGCATCGCGTCATGTTCGCCGTCGACGACATCGACGGCACGGTCGCCCGCCTGCGCGCCCACGGCGCCGAACTCCTCGGCGAGGTGGTGCGGTTCGAGAGCATCTTCCGGCTCTGCTACCTCCGCGGCCCCGCGGGCGTCATCATCGCCCTGGCCGAGCAGATCGGTTGACCCGCGCCCTGGTCGAACGGCTCTGCGGCCCGGCGGCCGGGCTGCCGGGCGCCGGGCCGCCGGGGGGCGGGGGCAGCGGGGCTGGACGCCGCTCGCACCATGCGGTCAGCAGAGGTCCTCGGGGGCCAGCGTGGCGTGCACGGCGTCGTGCAGCCGGTGGCTGCTGGAGCTGCGGAACAGGGCCGGCCGGTAGCCCGCCCGGCGGAAGCCGATCCAGGCACCCATCACCTGGCTCGGCATGTTGTCGGCCGCCGCGTAGGCGTCGATCCGCCCCAGCGCGAGCTGGTCGAAGCCGAACCGGCAGACCAGGCGCAGGGCCTTGGTGGCCGTCCGCAGGTTGCGGGCCGCGGGCAGCAGCCAGACGACGACCTCGGCGCTGTCCGTCTCGGCCCGGAAGTCGACGAGTTCGGCCCACCCCACCGCCGGCCCCGCGCCGAGGGCCACCGCGAAGTAGGCGGCCCGGCCCTCGGCCCACAGCCGTGGCGGGACCAGGTCGAGCCACTCGGCGGCAGCCGCCCGGTCCCGGTGCGGGACGACGCCCTGCAGGAACTCGCGCACCAGGGGATCGCGGGTGCCGGCCAGCACGGTGTCCGCGTCCAGATCGGCGCTCGGCGGTCGGAGCACCACCTCACCGTCGACCAGGGTCGGCGGTCCGGCCAAGGAACTGGGCAGTTTCACGGCTTGAACCGCTTGTGGTCCTGGACGATCTCGCCGTCGCCGTCGCTGTCGTCCCAGCTCGCGCCGTCGCTCTCACCGTCGCCGTCGTCCCCGCTCTCGTCCCCGCTCTCCTCCCACTCGTTGCGCTTCGTGCCGTGGACCGTGTAGTGGTCGCCCTCCAGGTGCAGCTGGATCAGCTGTGCCCGGCCGGGCTGGGGCGTCAGCGGCGGCACGTTCACCGCTGCCTGGCCCGGCCGGTGGACGACGATCGTCACGCCGAGGGCGGAGGCGACGATCCGGGGTGCGAGGTCGCCGGCGTTCCCGGCCCAGTTGCCGGTGGTCGCCAGCGTGTCGACGACCGTCTCCAGGCTCTCCCCGTGTTGGGCCGCGTACTGCCGGACCGTGTCCAGGTTCGCGTCCCGCAGCACCCAGTCGGTGACCCGGCCGCGGAGTTCGAGCGCCGCGTGGTGGGAGGGCGCGGTCCGGTCCAGGGCCACGTTGACGGCGTGGTAGAGGCAGTCGCCGTCGCGCGGGATCGTGCTGCCGAGCAGCGCGGATTCGAGCTGGAGCGAGAAGTCGGTGTGGTCCGGCCGGCCGTCCTCGGCGGTGCCCTCGAACGCCTGCCGCGCCCTGGCCATCGCCTGCCCGGTGACCTGCTCCTGCTGCCCCCGCCTGGGCCGGACCGGTGCTCCGCCGGCCGAGGTCGGGTGCGCGAGGGCGCGGTAGTACTCGGTCAGTGCCGCCAGCGCCTTCGGCTGGTCCGTCGGACGGGCGGCGCCGGTGACGTCGTGGAACCACTCGCCGAGCTGCTCGGTGTCCGCCTTCGAGGCGCCGTGGGTGCCGAAGGCGCGCAGGGTGAAGGCGGAGCCGTGTTCGGCCCACGCGTGCTCCACCGCCCGCTCGCCCTTCTCCTTGAACGCGATCGACATCCCGTGGTCCCAGTTGCGCAGCCCGTCCAGGTAGTGCCCGGCCGTGCCCGCGGTCATGGTGCCGGCCATGGACTTCAGGGGCGCGAGGTTCTTGTCGGTGAACGAGCGGCCCGCGAGGTGGTCGAGCGCCTCCTGACCGACCGGCCCCAGCACCTCGGCCTGCGCCTTCCAGTCCTGGTAGGAGTGCACCAGCGGCTTCAGCTCCATGCCGTACGGCGCCGCTCCGTCGTAGTGGCTCGCCAGCGCCTTCGGTCCGACCCCGGACCCGGTGGAACCGCCCCTGGTGACCGGCAGGTCGAGTTCGCCGCTGCTGGTGGCCCCGCCGCCCTGGAGGTTGTCGGCGAAGGTCGCGTGCGGCATCTTCTGATGGGCCGTCACGAAGGTTTCCAGGAGGTCGCCCAGCTTCTCGGACACGACGTGGTCGGGTTCGAAGGCCAGGCCGCCGAGCTGCTCCCGGGCCTCCTGGATGGCCTTCAACTCGGTGGCGCGGTCCGGTGAGTCGCGCACGACGCTCTCCATGCCGCTGAACCTGTCACCGAGCCAGTCGCCCAGCTCGTGGACGCCCCGCCCCTCGAAGGAGAGCAGCGTGCCGCGCAGCAGGGACCACGACGCCGCGTGGGAGCGCTGCCCGTCGGTGTACTGGGTGGGGGGACGGTCCTTGTCGCTCAGCATGATGCGGCCGACCCTCGCGGACCCGTCCGCGCCGCCCGGCTTGACCGTGACGTCCGCGAGGAAGCCCTGCTTCGGCTGCCGCCCGGAGCCGGGGGCGACGTTCAGCTGGTCATGGCCGTCGAAGCCGAGGTCCTTCAGGATGCCCCGGCCCTTCTCGCCGGTCATCAGCCCCGGGAAGGTGCGGAGCAGGCCACGAGCCAGCTGCCGCTTCGCGGCGGCCACGTCCGCCGGCGTCAGTGAACCGTTCTCCTTGAGGTCGAGCAGCTTCTTGCGGACGAGCTCCGCCGTCCCGTCCTCCGCCACCGGCTCGTCGTCAGGGTCCTCACCCTGGTGACCCGAACTCCCCGGCGAGTCGGCGCTCATGTCGTCGTCCCCACGGGAGGCCGCGTTCCCCGCCGACCTGCGCTCCGCGTCGTCCAGCCCCTTCATGGTGGAGCGCTCGCCGCGGCCGACAGCCCGGCCATCGGCGAACGAGGCGAAGCTGGTCAGCTGCGACAGCTCGACGTAGCCGGAGAGCAGGTCGCCCAGCTGCTCCTTCCACTCGTGCAGCGGCTGGTCGTGCGGCGGGGTGTCCGGCAGCCGGTCGAGCCGGTCCAGGATGTCGTCCCAGCGGGTCGCGACCTTCGGCGCGTCCTTGGCCTCGGCCCCGGTGCCGCGCGGCTTGAACTGCCTCAGCTCCGTGACCTCGGACTTGAGCTCGTGCCACAGGTCGTCGGCGCTGCGCCCCGCGAGTCCGCCGACCGCGCGCCGGGTGAGCGTCCAGGGCACCGTGTGCGAGCGCTGCTTGGCTCCGAAGCGGGTCATCGGGCGGTCGGCGGACAGGGCGATCCTGTCCACCCGCACCTCGTGGCCGGCGAGCCTGCCCGTCCGGCCGGGCGGCGTCTCCAGCCGCACCCCGACCGGCAGGGGGCGGCGCTGCTCGACCGGCGGGCGCACCGGGCCGGTCGGGGAGCCACTGCGCATGGACTCGTCGGAGTCGCTCTCGGGCTCTCCCTCGGAGTCCCGGCCCGTCGAGGCGTCGGAGCGCCGGCCCATGGACGTGTCGGAGTCCCGGCCCTCGGGCTCTCCCTCGGAGTCCCGGCCCGTCGAGGCGTCGGACGCCCGGCCCATCGAGGCGTCGGAATCGCTCTCGTCCTCGGAGTCCCGGCCCATGGAGGCGTCGGATCCGCCGCGCCGCAACGGCGGGGCCGGGGGCGGGTTGTCGTGCGCGAAGGGACCGGCGGCCGCCGGGGGTTCCTGGTGCTCCGGCACGGTGGCCGGGGGTTCGTGCTGTTCCGGCGCGGCCGGGGGCTCGTGCCGCGGGGGCAGGGTGGCCGCGGGATCGTGGTGCTCCAGCACGGTGGCCGGGGGCTGGTGCTGTTCCGGCGCGGCCGGGGGCTCGTGCCGCGGGGGCACGGTGCTCGCGGGATCGTGGCCCAGCAGATCGCGGACGGCCGCGAACACCTCGTGGTCCTCCCGCACCGAGTTGACCGGGTTGGCGGGCTCCGGGTGGATCGCGGCCGGGTCCTTGCCGTACAGCCGCTCCAGCAGCGGGACCAGGTCGGGCTCGTTGGCACGCACCCACTCGGCGCCGTTGTTGCGCGGCTCCCCGGTGTACGGGTCGGTGCCGTGGTTGGTGCCCAGGTACGCGTTGCTGACCTGGGCGAAGTACTCCAGCTCGTCCCGCGAGCCGTAGTTGTCCAGGTCGGTGTCGTGCAGCTCCCGGCGGCCGTCGGACCACGCGATCGGGCTCTCCTCGCCGAACATCCTGGTCATGTCGTCGGTGTCGATCTTGCTCTGGTACGCCTCGGTGATGGTCCGCCGGTCGGCGGGCGACAGGCCGAACTGGTGGAGGTTGTGCGCGAACTCGTGCGTTGTGGTCGAGTAGCCGTCGTCGTAGTGCTCGTCCGAGCCCACGGTCGTGGTCTCGCCGAGCAGGTTCTCCTCGGTGACCGCGGTCTCCAGCCCGCCCGACCCGCGCACGGTGTCCCACCCGCGGCCGTCGCCGGAGGCCCCGTCGGCGTGGGTGCCGCGCATCCAGCCGAACGCGGGGACGTCGGTCATCGGGAGGTCCTTGGGCACCACCGTCACCCCGGCGCCGCGCTTGAGCAACTCGGCTGCCACGTGCGGGTCCTGGAGCATGCGGCCGACCTGGACGAGCGCGGCCTCGCGGGCCGCGACCGGCTGCGCGCAGCGCGGGTCGACGTTCACCAGGAAGCGCGCGGCGGTACGGGCGAACTCCTCCGGCGGCAGTTCGTCGCGCAGGCGGTCGACCAGCGCCGGGTTCTTGGCGAACCAGCGCCGCTGCTCCGGTGTCAGCCCGCCGAGCTCCCTGGCCCGGTCGGCCGGTGTCATCTCCGGCAGCCGGTCGACCAGCCGGTCGACCTGCTCGCGGTCCATCGTGCGGAAGTGGCCCTGGTCGAGACCCTCGGCGGTCCACTTGGCCCGGGTGGAGCTGGGCGGCCGGGTGTCCGCGGGCTCGGGGTCCGTCCGCCGGGTACCGCTCCCGGCGGATCGGCCGGTGCCGGCACCGGGCGCGGGCGCCGGCCGTGCCGGGTCGGGGCGCGGCCCGGCGGGGCGCTCCGGGCCCGGACGCAGCCCCCCGGGCAGGGTGGTCGGCCGGGGAGGGGCGATCGGTGGCGGCGGAGGAGTGTCCGGCGTGTCGTGGCGCGGCGCGGCGGCGGGGGTCGCGAAGGCGGTGTCCTCGGCGCGGGCGCCGCCGCCCGCGCTGGACGGAACGCTCATGGCCGGCGCACCGGCCATGAGCGGCTGCTGCTGGGCCTCGTGGTCACCGTGGGAGGGGCCGGACGAGGCCGACGGGGACGGCACGTGGTCACCGAGCCGGACGGTGGACGGGTCGACGGCGACCGCGCTACGGGTGGGCGCGGGCACGCTCGTGTCGTCGAGGCGGACGCCGGACGGGACCTGCTGCGGGACGCCGGCTGCGTCCTGGTGCGGCGCGAGTGCCTCGGGGCGCGGGGCGGCCGCACCGGTGGCGTCGGCGAAGTGCTGGGGCGCCGGGGCCTCCAGGGGGGCGGGTGCTTCGGGTCGGAGTTGGGGTGATGTCTCGACGGGTGCGGGTGCTTCGGGTCGGAGTTGGGGTGATGTCTCGACGGGTGTGGGTGCTTCGGGCCGGACTTCGGTTGACGCCTCCACCGGTGTGGGCGCGTCGGGCCGCGGCTGGGCCGGCGTCTCCGCCGGCGCCGGGGAGGTGATGTCCCGGGGGGACTCGGTGACCGGGGCCGCCTGCGCCACGGGCGCCTCGCCACGGTCCACGGGCGACGGGGGAGTGACGGCTTCCCGCGGGGTCTCGACGCCGGGAGCCGGGCGGACGCCCTCCTCCGGTGCCAGGGCCTCCGGCGCCGGGGCTTCCGGTGCCGGTGCTTCCGGTGCCCGGGGGGCCGTCAGCTGGGTGTCCGTCACCCGGGTGTCCGACGCCGGTGCTTGCGGACGCGGCGCGTCGGACGTCCCGGGCGCCGGGCTGTCGGGCCGCTGCTCGGCCGACCGGGTCTCGGCCGACAGGTCCATCGGCGTGGTCGAGCGGTCCGCGTTCAACCGCACGGGAGAGGCGGACCGCGGCACCGGCTCGGACTCGCCGCGGGGCGCCCCCGCCGTCCGCTCGACCGGCTCGACCGGGCCGCTCCGGTCGGCTTCGCCGCCGGCCGGCGAGGTGGTGTCGCGCTCCAGGGTGAAGGGTGACAGGCCGTGCGGAGCGGTGCCTGCGTCGTCCTGCGACGGGTGCCCCACGCCACGGAACGTGGAGCCGGAGCCCGTGCCGTCGAGGCCGGCCCCCGCGCCGTCCGTGAGGTCCGGGCTCCCGCTCTTCGTGAAGACGGGCTTGCCGGTGGAGTCGAGGCGGGTCTGTCCCGTGGGGAGGTCGTGGTGCGGGAGGTCCGGTGCCGGAGGGCCGGAATGACCTCGGAACGCGCCGGCGGCGGCGTGCGCGCCGACGCCCCCGGCGCCGCCGAGCCCCGAGCCGAGCAGGCTGCTGCCGTCGACGTGCCCGGTGGTGATCTCCTGTGTGGTCGCATCGGTGGCGACGCCCACCCCGGCTCCGGTGGCCATCTTGCCGGGGAGCGTGTCCATCGCGCCCTTGAGGCCGAGTTTGGCCCCGGCCTCGCCGACGCCCTTGCCGATCAGGTGCCCGGCCGCACCGGCGACCGCCCCGCCCTCCGCGCTCTGCCCGACCTCCTTGAGGTCGATGCTCTTGCGGTGGCCCTGCGCCACCTCGATGCCCTGGGCCAGCAGGTTGATGGCCGCCATCTGGGCCGCCTGCTTGGCCGCCATGGTGACGACCTCCTTCAGGAAGGCCTTGAGCAGCGCCTGCACGGCCTCGCGGCCGGCCGCGATGGCGATCGGGATCTGGGCGAGCGAGATGCCGAAGGTCTCCGGTGCCTCGGCCTCGGCCGTCGCGATGTCGAAGGCCAGGATGGCGAGTTGGGCGATGATCTGGATCTTGGCGGTCTCGGCGGAGTTGGCCATCTCCTCCAGCATGTCGCCCATGCTGTTGCAGGAGTCGACCAGCCCGGGGAAGTAGCCGGGATTGTCCGCGGTGCCCTTGCCGACCGTGTACTGGGCCCAGTAGGTGTTCAACGACTCGGCCGCCGCGCCCTGTTGGCCGTCCAGCGCCTGCTTGACGGCGTTGTCGGCGGCGTGCCCCGCGTCCTCGACGCTCTTCGCCGCCTGGCGCCAGCGGTCCGCCATCTCGCGCAGCGCGTCCTCGTCGGCCTCGGGCCAGCGGGTGCCGGCGAGCAGCATCAGGACCCACTGCAGTGGTTCGGGCAACTCGACTGCCATGGTGCTCAGCCCTTCCCGTTCACGGTCGTGCGGTCCTGGGCGATCCGGTTCAGCGTCTCGCGGGGCAGGATCGGGCCGACCGGGGTGACCGACACGGACATGGGCTGCAGCGGCGCGCTCTGCGGGGTCGGGCCGTCCCCGCTGCTCATGTCGCCCTGGACGGAGCCGTCGGCCCCTTCGTAGCCGTCGGCCATCGCCTTGATGCCGTCGGCGACGTAGCGCAGGCCGTCCGGCATGCCGTTGAGGGTCTTCATGGTGTCGGCGCTGTACTGCAGGTAGCCCTTGTCGCCGTTGGCGAACTTCTTGCCCGAGTCGTCGTTGCCCCATGGTGCCTGGTCCTCCATGGTGGCGAGGAAGGCGGTCATGCCGGTGCTCAGCTCGGTGAGTTGATCGACCGCGGCGAGCAGCGGCGAGACCGCGGCGCGGTAGCGCGCCGGGTCGACCGCGAAGCCGGCACCGGCCGTGCCGGTGGAGTCGGGTGCGTCAGCCATGGGGTTTCCGAATCAGTGTGAGGAACGTGGTCGGTGGGTCCGGCTGGCTCTGGTGCCTAGGCCGCTCCGGCGCCTTCGAGTGCCCCGGTGTCGGCGAGCTTGGCGAGAGCCGCCCGCAGGAAGGGGCTGGGCACCTGGTAGCCCCCCTCCTCCAGCAGCGGGGCCTTCTTGGGCGCGGTAGGCGCGGCGGCCTCGGGGGCGTCCGGGTGGCCGCGACGGGCTGCGGCGCTCCTGGCCCGGTCGAGGTAGGAGTCCTGGTCGGACGACGGCGCGGCCTCCGCCGCCGGCCCAGCCGGCGCCAACTCCTGGGCCGGCGCCGACTCCTGGGCCGCCGCCGTCTCGTGGGCCGGCGCGGCACCGGCCGTGACCGGACCGCCGGCGGTGGCCGCGTCGGGGCCGGTTCCGAGCAGTGCGCTGGTCAACTGCGTTGCCAGGGTGTGCTGTTCCTCGGGGGTCTGCGGGCCGGCGGTCGGCTGCCCGGCGTCCTCCTCGACCGCCCCGCGGTCCTCGGTGCGGGCGCCGTCCAGCCAACCGCGGCGCAGCCGCTGCCAGCTGCGGTCGCCCTGCCGCGTCGCGCCGGCCACCCCGACGATGCCCCGGTCGGTCGGCGCGGCCTGGTCCTCCTCGTCCGCGATCTCCGCACCGAACCGGGTCGGCCGGACGTACTTGGACTTGCCCTTGCGCTCCGACCTGCCCGCGCCGCCGCCACGACCCCCCAGCGCGCCGGCCCCGCCCGCGAGGGGTGTCCCGCCGCCCGTGGCCCCGCCGGCCGCCCGCGCCGCCTGCGAGCTCAGGGAGGCGGCGGTGGACTCGGCTGCCCCGAGTTCCCCCGCGACGGTGCTGCCCAGGGCCGCGCTGCCGGCCGCCCCCGCGAGACTGGAGCCGCTCGCCGCGCCGCCCCCGCCGCCGAGGTCCAGGCCGCTCCCGCCCCCGCCGCCGAGGCCCGTGCCGCCGAGGGCGCCGGACCCCAGGCTGAAGCCCGCGCCCCCGTCACCGGCCCCACCACCGCCGAAGCCGCCCGCGCCGCTCCCGCCGTCGTCGAGCCCGGCGAGCGACAGCTTGCCGACCCCGTCGGCGCCGCCCGTCCCCGGGAGGCTGAAGCCGGGGAAGGACCCGCCGCCGAGGCCGCCGTTCGTGAGGCCGTCGGGTCCGGTGAACGAGGGTGCCGTGACCGACCCGCCCTGCCAGGGGCTCAGCTTCGAGGTGTCGCGGCAGGAGGCGTCCGTGCCGGTGCCGGTCCCGTCGAACCCCTTCATCCCGTCCAGGGCCAGCCTCGGGGTGGTCACCGACTGCGGCTGGAAGACCGGCATGCCGTCCTTGCTGGTGAGCGTGGTGGGGGAGGCGAGGCCGTTGTCCGACCGGAACGGCGTCAGCGCTCCGGTGGCCGGCAGGTCGAACGACGCCGCGGTGCCGTCCTCCGGCTGGAGGGACGGCTGGGTGGCACCGGGCATCTGGAACGGCAGCGCCGGCTGGGACCCCCCGGGGCCGCCGGAACCGCTGCCGCCGCTGCCGCCGTCGGTGGCGAGGCTGAACGGGGTGACCCCCGTGCCGTCGGCGGGCGTGCCGTCCAGGTTCGTCAACGCGTCGAGGCCGGTGGGCAGCGGCAGACCGCCCGGCCCCAGCGCGTCCACGCTGGTGGGCAGCACCGGGCCCGACGTCCCGTCCGGGTTGCCGCTGCCGGGGGCGGGCTTGGAGCCCGAACCACCGGAGGACGCGCCGCCGTCCAGTTTGCAGACCGCGCCCGCGCCGGTCATCGCCTCCACGAAGCCGCTGTTCTGACGCAGCATCGTGTCGACGTTGTCGCCGACCTGGCCGATGTAGGAGTTGTAGAGGTCCGCGGCCTTCTTGACGCCGTCCGACTGGGCGATGTCGTCGTGCTTGCCGGCCGGGTTGTTGGCGATCCACTCCTTGGTGTACTGCAGTTCGCGGATCATCTCGTTCTTGGTGTGCGTGACGGCGGTGCTCGCCGCGTGCAGCGACTCGCCGATCGCCCGCCCGGCCGCCAGCGTGGTCGCCGCGTGCGAGTCACTGCCGCTGCCGTACTTGCGCAGGTAGTCCTGGAAGCTGTCCGCCGCGTCGCCCGACATCGCGGACGAGGCCTGCTCGGCGCTGGCGACGATGGCCGGGATGTGGCTCTCGGCCACGGACTTCCAGGTGTCCCAGGCCTGCGCGAGCTGCCCGATCAGGTCCTCGTCCGCGTTCGGGAAGACGATGCTCGAACCGTCCTTGTTGCTCTGGACGGTCTTCAGGACCTCGGCGAGATCATCGGGCAGTTCGATCACGGCGACGTACTCTCCTCGACAGGACGGGACGGGACGGGACGGGTTCGGCTTGGCCGGGACGGGTGAAGGGGTCTGCGGCGGCGAGCCGCGGCGGCGCGGAGCCACGGAGGGGGCACGCGAGGACCGGCGGGCGGGCCTGCTCAGATCAACTGGTGCCCGCCGCCGCCACCACCGCCGCGGCCGCCGCCGTCATCGGGCTGCTTCGTCGTCGTGGTGTCGAAGGTCAGCGTCGGCGCGTTCGGGTCCTTGTAGGTCGGGTCCTTGGACGGGTCGTCCTGGTAGGCCTGGTCGTCCGTGGGGGTCGGCGTCGGCTGGGTCTGCTCCGGAGCCGGATCGGCGTCCGGCAGCGTGGGCGAGGTCGGGTCGCCGGTGCCGATGCCCTTCAGGTTGGCCGCCTGCTGACCGTCGTTCTCCCGGTGGCGCTGGCTCATCAGCGTGAGGTTCTGCGCCATCGCCGTCGAGTTGCTCAGGTAGTCCTGGATACCGGTCAGCACCTGCTTCTGGTGGTCGGCGAGGCCGCCGACCGAGGAGCTGCCGCCGGTCAGCGCCTTGCCGAGCCCGTCGGTGCCGTACACCGACGGCTGGACCTGCTGGATCACCGCGTTCAGCTTCGCGGTGGCCGTGGTCAGCTCGTCCAGCAGGCCGTTGATCTTCTTCGCCGTGTCATCGACCGCGTCCAGGTCGATCCGCACGTGTGTACCAGCCACCAATTCCCCCCACGGGAGTTCCTAGAGTCGGCTGCGGACAGCCGGGACGACAGAGACGACAGAGACGACAGAGACAGCAGGGACAGCAGGGACAGCAGGAACGACAGGGACGGCTGACGGGAGCTCAGGACACCGGCCCCTGCCGTCAGAGCGAGGTGACCCCGCCCGGGCCGACGACCGTGAGCCCGGTGTCCGCGAAGCTGATGGCGAGGGCGGCCTGGGCCAGGCCCGCTTCGTTGAGCAGGGTGCCGCTCGGCAGGTGCCAGAGCCGGAGCGTGCCCTGCTCGTCGCCGGCCGCCAGCAGGGTCTCACCGTCCAGCTCCTGCGCGACCAGCGTCCGGACCGCCGCCGCACCGCCGGTGAGCGCGGCGATCCGGCTCCCGTCACGCACCTCCCAGACCAGCACCGACCCGTCGCTGCCGCCCCCGATCACCACCGGACGCCCGCCGAAGACCCCGAACGCGATGGTCTCCGCGTGGGCGGCCAGACCCTCGCAGACCGGGCCCGCCTGCCCGCTGACACCGTGCCAGAGCCGTACCGTCCGGTCCCGGCCGGCGGTCGCCAGGAGCAGGTGCCCCCCGGCCTCTCCCGCGGCCAGCGCGGTGACACCGCCCTGGCCGGTGGCCAGCTGGAGCAGGGGCGTCCCGTCGAGTGCCGACCGGACCCGCACGGTGCCGTCCGCGCCCGCGGACACCAGCGCCGTGTCGGCGCCACCGCCGCCCGCACCGAAGGCGAGCCCGGTCACGGCGCCCGCGTGCGGGGTGGGCACGGGGAGCGGTGCGCCCGTGCTCAGCAGGTGGCTGCGGACGGCCCCGGCGGCCGTCCCGCAGACCAGCACCGCGCCGTCCGGGCCGCCCTGACCGACCGCCAGCGAGGTGATCGGACCGCCGTCCGGGGCGAGCGCGTAGAGCTCCACGCCGATCCCCGCCTCCCAGAGCCGCAGCGTGCCGTCGCCGTACCCCGCCGCCAGCACCGGACGGCCCGCCAGCTCGCCGGCCGCCAGCGCGGTGACCGGGTGCGCCGCCGCGCCCGCGACCGCGAACTCGCCCAGGGGCGAGCCGGTCGCCGCGACCCAGCGCGAGAGCCGGCCGCTGTGCTGCGCGACCACCAGCACCGGTCCGGCGCCCGAGGGGACGGCGACGATGCCGGTCGGCCACTCCTCGCCGGTCGGCCAGCCGTGCAGGGCGACGGCCCGGCGGACGTCCCAGGTGCGGACCGTGCCGTCCAGCGCGCAGGAGGCCAGTACCGGACGGTCCGCCACCTCGGTGAAGGCGAGTCCGGTGATGGTGGCGCTGTGCCCGTCGAGTTCGGCCACCGGCAGGCCGGTGGCCAGGTCCCAGAGCCGGATCCGCCGGTCCGCCCCGCCCGAGGCCAGCACCGCCTCGTCGCCCAGGCTCAGCACCGCGAGCGCGACCACCGGTCCGACGTGTCCGACCAGCAGGTGCAGCTGCGTCCCGGAGGACACGTCCCAGACCCGGATCACCCCGTCCTGGCCGGCCGCGGCCAGCAGGTCGAGGTCGGCGCAGCGCGCGGCGCAGAGCACCTCGGCCCCGCGGCCGCCGACCGACAGGGTGCCGAGCGCCTGGCCGGTGTCGGCGCGCATCGCCCGCACGTCACCCCCGTCGGCGCCGCCGGAGAAGGCCAGCGGTACGTCCTGGACCAGGCCCGCGGCCACGGCCTGCGCGCCCTCGCCGCCCGAAGTCCCGTGCAGCACCGCGCCCGAGACGGCGTCCCAGACCTGCACCGCACCGTCCGCACCGCCGACCGCGAACAACTCGCGGCCGGCCGCGGTGCCGAGCGCCACCGCCGTCGGCAGCAGCCCCGCATCCGGCCCCGAACCGCCCAGGGGCTGTGCGTCGTCCAGCGCGGTGAGGCCGAAGGAACCGTCCTGGTCGGCCAGCGCGTAGGCGGTGCGGCCGCGCACCACGCCGATCGTGGCCACGGCGCGGCCGGTGTCGACCACCGCGGCGGCCGGGTCGAGCCGCAGCAGGGCCCCGGGCACGGCGGCCGGGTCGGCCGGCCGCAGCACCCGTGCGGCCAGCGCGTCGAGCAGCGTGGCGAAGGCGGGCACCGGTTGAGCGGTGCCGTCGCTCCACACCGAGTCGACGTGCCCGGGAACGCCGGTGGTGGTCAGGCTGCGTGCCGCACCGGTCGGAGTCGAAGCCGCCTCGGCCCCCGCTGGGGCGACACGCAGCTCGGTCGCGATCCGGCGCAGGAAGGCGGTGTCGGCCGTGCCCGTCCGGACCCGGGCCCCGGCGGTGACGCGGAACGCGCCGTCCAGGCCCAGGAACACCTCGACGGCACCGTCCGGCAGACGATCCGCGCCCGCGCCCGCGCTCAGCAGCCGCAGGCCGGCATCGGCCGATCCGGGGCCGGCCGATGCGGGGCCGGCTGTGCCGGTGTTGGCTGATCCGTCGATCTCCGACATGCGGATTCTCTCCTGTCACTCACCTGGTAGGGCTGACCAGCGGTCAGCGGGGCCTCTGGGGCGGGGGCGCGGTGTGCCTGGGCCGGCTGCGGGCCGGCACCGGAGACGCCACCGCGTCAGGGCTGTGGGGTCGGGGCTGTGGCGTCAAGGCCGCGGCGTGGCCCGCACCGGGCGGGAACTACGGGCGTAGACCTGACCTGACGTCAAGCACTCCCGCGATAGGACGACGGCATTCCGCGGGCGGTTCCCCTCAGTGCGAGGGCGGGGGTGGTGGGGCTGCTCCCGCAGCCGGCTGGACGTCAAGGCCCATGACCTCCGAGGATCTGGAGTTCGCGCTCTGAGCAGCGCCCCCGGCCCGATCCGCGCGTACGCATACGCGCGTGACGTCCGATTCCCCCACGGCCACGGCTGGCGGCACGGCTGGAGACGATGCGGACAGGCTCATCGATCCCCCTCGTGGTGCCTGGCGGGGCTATCAGATCACGTTGATGGTGTTTGCTCAAATTTCATGTGTGAAGTTGCCCGGGAGGGCATGGCGCCAGCGGGAGGAGCCCGCCGTGGGATCAGTTGCTGTGCCGCTGACCTGTGCTGATCAGTTGTCAGTCCCGTCGAACGGTCGGGCTGGTCGTCCGTCCACGCACCGTGGGTGCGCGCCAGGGCCCGCCGGTGCGGGTGGCGGCATGCAGAAGTCCCCCCACCCGGAACCTTGGGTTCCGGGTGGGGGGACTTGTGCGGGTGGGGTCAGTGCAGGCCGGCCTTGGCGGAGCAGATGGGCCAGGCGCCGGGGCCCTGGGCGGCGAGGACCTTCTCGCCGATGGTGATCTGCTGGGCCTTGGTGGCCTGGTTGGCCTGGGCGGCGTACTGGGTGCCGCCGAAGGCGGCCCAGGTGGAGGGGGTGAACTGCAGGCCGCCGTAGAAGCCGTTGCCGGAGTTGATGGACCAGTTTCCGGTGGCCTCGCACTGGGCGACCTTGTCCCAGGTGGAGGCGTCGGCGGCGGAGGAGCTGGTCGCCGTGACGAGACCGGCCACGGGCAGGACGGCGAGGGCGCCGCCCATGACGGCCATCCGCACCCGGTTGCGCTTGGTGGTGTTGGTGGTGGTCGTGGTGGTGGCGGTGTTCTCGTTACGGAAGATCAAAGCGTGCCTTTCGACGGGCGGATCGCGGGTGGCCGCACGGAACCAAACCCTGGTCGGGGCCGTGGTTCGGTGTGGGGGGCCTGCGGTGGCGCTCGGTGCGCTGAGATCGAAGTTAGGCAATGCGTCGGGGCGTTTCAATGTTCGGGGGATCGTCGCAGGTCAGTGGCTGTTACCCGCGGAAACATGGGCCTCCTGGCGGGCTGTGGGCCCGGAAAGCACGGCGCCGGGAGCGTCCCGCCGTGCTTTCGATGTGGCGCACGCCTCTCGAAAACGGCCGGGATCGGTCGACGGTCCGCCCGCACCCGGTCACCTGGCGTGACGATCGGGCCTCTTCGTGGCCCCCGCCACATGTCCCGTCCCGGCCACCACACGCCCCCGTCCCGGCCACCACACGCTCCCGTCCCGGCCGCCGGGCTCCGTCCGCGGGTGCCCGGCGGTGGTCAGCCCCGCTTGAAGACCTCCGGCGCGCTCTGGTCGCAGGGCAGCAGCTGGACCGCCGTGCCGCCGTTGACCTCACCCGCGCACAGGTTGGCCCGGGTGGAGAAGACGGTGCCGTTCTTGAAGGAGAACTGCTGCGCCGGGTTCCCGCTGCAGTTCGCGACCTGCACGACGGTGCCGGGGGTGGTGGCGCCCCAGGCGGCGTCCATGCAGAGACCCTTCGTCCGGACCGTGCCGTCCGGGGCCGCGGTCCACTGCTGGTTCGCGGCGCCGTCGCAGGCTCCCAGGACCAGGGGCGTGCCGTCCGTGCCGGTCGAGCCGCTGAGGCACTTGCCGGTGCCGGGGTTCAGCAGCGTGCCCGCCGCGCTCGCCGGGGCCGAGCGCGGCGGCGCGGTGCTCGCCGTCGGGTCCGGGGTGCTGGCCGCGCCGGAGGCTCCCTGGACGCCTCCGGCCCGGGCCGGGGGAGCGGCGTGCGAGGCGGCGCCCTGCCTGGTGAGCACCAGGGCGGCGCCCACCAGGCAGGCGAGGAGCGCGGTGGCGACGATGAGCCGCCGGCGGCTGATCAGACGCCCTCGCGGGCGGCCGCCCGGTGGGGTCTTCCCGGCCGGCGCGCCGACGGGGTCGGCGGCGGCGTCCGCGTGGTCGGGTTCGTCCGAGGGCATGCTCGGCAGCAGCACCACCGGTTCGTCCAGCAGGCCGGTGTCCACGACACCGGTGGCGTCGATGGTGAAACGCCACCGCGGATGGTCGACCCGGCCCACGACGACCACCGACCAGCGTCCCCTCGGATCGTCGGCCAGCCGGTGGATGCGTTCGCGGTCCCGGCCGCCGGGCATACCGGCCAGCAGCGCCACCCCGCCGCTCTCGTCGGCCAGTGCCGTCTCGCCGTCGGTCGGGGCCGGCGCACCGGTCGGTCCGAACCGCTCCGCGGTGCCCGGCCTGAACCCCACCCGGACCACCGGCACATCTCGTGACCAGGGGTTCGAGGTGAGTTGGCGGCTCCACTCCAGGGCCAGTGCCCTGGCCTGCCGGGCGTCGCCCTCCAGGTTGATGATCCCGCCGGCCTGTCCGAGGTTGAGCAGCATGAAGCCCTGACCGGTGGCGCCGAGCGAGACCAGCCGCGGGTACGGGTCCTCCAGCGACTCCGCCACGCTCGCGCTCTGCAGCAGCCGTAGCCGCGCCTGCCAGGTCCGGCCGCCGTCCTCGGCGGTCCAGCCGGCGGGGGGACGCTCGTCGGGGGTGTTCAGCCGCAGCCGGACGGCCTCGGGGCCGACGACGACCAGGTGGGCCAGTGGAACGCCGCGGTTCTCGCGGGCGCAGGCGGTGGCCAGGACGCGCAGGGCCCGGTCCACGGTCCACAGGCCGTGGTCGGCTCGCGGGGCCGGCCCCGATCGCGGCTCGGTCCTGCGCGACCGACGTGCCTGGGTCAGCCAGTCGCCGCGGCGCGGAACGCGATCAGCGGATCGGCTCGACAGTGTCACCTGTGTCTCCTCGGCTCTGGGCGGCCGGTCGAGTGTGTGGGCCCCGTCCGGCGTGGTTTCCGTGTCGTCGGGTGCTGCCCCGGGTCGACCGCCGCGCCGGGGCATTCGGCGTCCTCGGAACCTTGGTTTCCCAGCGGGCCGGCGTCAACGCCGGGCACCGGCCCGCCTTGGGCCCCAGGGCCCAAGGCAGGGGCGGGAGTTCTGGACCGCCCCGGGGTCCGTTCCTAGCATCGGGAGCGTCCGTGCCGGACGTGTCGGTGTCCACCGGGACGCTCGGCGACACCAGAAGGGACCCACACCATGGCGAACCTGAACGTCACCTATCAGGAGATGTCGGACACCGCGACCACGATGCGCAACAACAAGGCCGACATCGACGACAAGCTCACCCAGTGCAAGAGCATCGTCGACAGCCTGACCGCGAACGGCTTCGTCACCGAGCAGGCGTCGGGCAAGTTCGACGAGGTGCACACCGAGTTCGTCACCTCGGCCAACCAGGCGATGGACACCCTGGACCAGCTCTCGCAGTGGCTCGACAAGGCCGTGGCCGCGCTGCGCGACATGGACACCCAGCTCTCCAGCTCCCTCAACCAGTAGCAGTACCAGTAGCAGTAGCAGTAGCAGTAGCAGCGCAGTCGGTCGGCACCGAACGCGCGCCCCGAGCCGGCCGTGGCACCGGCCCGGGGCGCCCGGACCCACGAGGGGTTGGGAAGCATGCCCATGATGATCACCATTGCCCGGCGCCCGGACTGGTCGGCCGACGTGGTCGTGGACGCCGATCCCACCACCCCGCTGCGCGACGTCGTCAAGAACCTGCTGGACAGCCTCGACGGGGCGCAGGCCCCGCCGCCCGGCGCGGCCCCCGTGACGGCGGTCTACCTCGCCGATCAGCCACTCGACCTCTCCCGCCCCCTGGCGGACAGCGGGATCCACGACGGCTCCGTCCTCTGGCTCGGTCGGCCGGGTCCCGTCCCGGGCCGCCGCACCGGCCTGGTCAGCATCAGGGTGGTGGCGGGCGCCGGCGCCGGGCGGGTCTGGTACCTCAACGCGGGTGAGCACCGGATCCGGACCGGCGCGGGTGTCCAGGTCACCAAGGGCGGTGACCAGGCGGCGGTGGTCGCCGTCGCCCGGGTGTCCCTCGATGCCTCGGTGCACGTGCGCGCCCTCGCGCCCACCGCCCTGCTGGGTCGCGTCCCGCTGCCCGAGCACGAGGTCCCCTGGCGGGAGACGGTCCAACTCCTGGTCGGGGAAACCCTGCTGGAGGCGCACCCGGTGCTGCGTCCGGACGCCGTCATCGAACCCTCGCACGACGGCGAGTACCTGGACTACAACCGCCCCCCACGGCTGCTCCCCCCGGCCCAGACCACCGCGTTCCGCCTGCCGACCCAGCCCAGGCCGGCGGCTCCGAGCGCGCTGCCGTGGCTGGCGGCCGGCCTGCCCGCCGTCGGCGGCGGGCTGATCGCGGTGATGACGCACAACCCGATGTTCCTGATGATGGCGGCGATGTCGCCGGTCATGATGGTGGGCAACTGGATCTCCGGACGGCGCCAGGGCAAGATCGGCCAGCGGCGGCAACTGGCAGACTACCGGGAGCAGTTGACGAGCACCGAGGCGGAGATCGCGGCGGCGCTGGAGCAGGAGCGGCTGGACCGCCGTGCCGCGGGACCCGATCCGGCCGAGCTGCTGGTCATCGCGACCGGTCCGCACGCCAGGCTCTGGGAACGGCGCCGCACCGACCCTGACCACCTGCTGGTCCGGGTCGGCGTCGCCGACCTGCCCACCGCGGTCGTCGTGGAGGAGGGCGAGGGCACCGAGCGCCAGCGGGAGCCGCGGGTGGCGCGGGACGTCCCCGCCACCTTCTCCATCGCCCGCACGGGCGTGGTCGGGGTCGCGGGCCACGGCGACTGGCCGCGGCGGATGGCCCGCTGGCTGGTGGGTCAACTGGCCGTGCTGCAGAGCCCCCGCGACGTGCAGTTGTACGTCCTGACCGACCCGGCCGGCAAGTCGCTGTGGGAGTGGGCGGCCTGGCTGCCGCACACCCGGCCGATGCTGGGACAGCAGGCCCTGGCGCTGGTGGGCACCGACGCGGAGACGCTCGGCCACCGGGTCGCCGAGCTGATCGAACTCATCACCGTCCGCCAGCAGGCACGGCTCAACGCCGGAGCCGGGGCCGCGCTCGCCGATCCCGACGTGATCGTGGTGCTGGACGGCGCCCGACGGCTGCGGGCGCTGCCCGGCGTGGTGACGGTCCTGCAGGAAGGGCCGGCGGTCGGCGTCCACAGCATCTGCGTGGACGCCGACGAGCGCACCCTTCCGGAGGAGTGCACGGCCGTCGTCGTCGGAGGCCCGGGGCGCGGGGCCACCCTGCGCCAGCAGCGCGCCGCGCAGATCGACGGCATCCGGGCGGACGAGGTGGCCGACAGCTGGTACGCGGCGACCGGGCGGCACCTGGCACCCCTGCGTGACGTCAGCGAGAACCAGGGCGAGGCCGCGCTGCCGGGCGCCGCGCGGCTGCTGGAGATCCTCGGCCTCCAGGACCCCACCGCGGCCGCCGTCGCCGGCCGCTGGCGCTCCTCCAGCCGCAGCACCAAGGCCGTGGTCGGCTACTCGCTGAACGGCCCGTTCGCTCTCGACCTGGTCAACCACGGCCCGCACGGACTCGTAGCGGGCACCACGGGCTCGGGAAAGTCGGAGTTCCTGCAGACCCTGGTGGCCTCACTGGCCGTGGCCAACCGCCCGGACGCCATGACCTTCGTCCTGGTCGACTACAAGGGCGGTGCCGCGTTCAAGGACTGCGTCGAACTGCCCCACACCGTGGGCCTGGTGACGGACCTGGACCCGCATCTGGTGGAACGGGCGCTGACCTCGCTGGGGGCCGAGCTGACCCATCGTGAGCACCTGCTGGCGGCCGCGGGCGCGAAGGACCTGGAGGACTACCTCGACTACGCCGTCCGGCGGCCCGAACTCGCGCCGATCCCGCGGCTGCTGATCGTCATCGACGAGTTCGCGTCCATGGCCCGCGAACTGCCCGACTTCGTCACCGGCCTGGTGAACGTCGCCCAGCGCGGCCGCTCGCTGGGCATCCACCTGATCCTGGCGACCCAGCGCCCCTCCGGCGTGGTGTCGGCGGAGATCCGGGCCAACACCAACCTGCGGGTCGCGCTGCGGGTGACCGACGCCGGTGAGAGCACCGACGTCATCGACGCCAGGGAGGCCGCGAGCATCGCCGCCTCGACCCCGGGGCGCGCCTACGCCCGGCTCGGGCACAGCTCGCTGATCCCGTTCCAGACCGGCCGGGTGGGCGGCCGCCGCCCGCGCACCGACCGGACGGCCGAGGCCCCCGCCCCGTTCCTGCACCCGGTCTCCTGGCTGGAGCTCGGACTGCCCGCGCCGCAGCGCCCGCACAGCACGGCCGAGACCGACGAGGTGACCGACCTGTCGGTTCTGGTGACGGCGGTCAGGCAGGCCAACGACATGCTGGGCATCGCCGCGCAGCGCCGGCCGTGGCTGCCGCCGCTGCCGTCCTCGCCGGTGGTCGAGCTGGCGGCGGACCCGGTGCGCGGCGAGCGCGGGGATCCGTCGTTCTCCTGGGCGGTCCAGGACCTGCCCGCGCAGCAGCGCCAGCAGCCGGTGACGGTGGACCTGGCCACCTTCGGCCACCTGCACATCGTCGGCGCCCCGCGCTCCGGGCGCTCGGCCGCGCTGCGCACCTTCGCCGCGGCGGCCGCCGCCGCCGCGAGCGTCGCCGACCTCCACCTGTACGGGCTCGACTGCGGCAACGGCGCCCTGCTGCCGCTCACCAGGCTGCCGCACTGCGGCGCGGTGGTGCAGCGCACGGAGACCGACCGGGCCGCCCGGCTGCTGAGGCGCCTGCACGCCGAGGTGCAGAACCGTCAGCGGCTGCTCGGTGAGGGCGGTTTCGCCGACCTGGCCGAGCAGCGCGCGGCCCGGCCGGAGTCGGAGCGGCTGCCCCACGTGCTGCTGCTGCTGGACCGCTGGGAAGGGTTCATGGGGACCCTCAGCGAGTACGACGGCGGGGTGCTGACCGACCTGGTCCAGACCCTGCACCGCGAAGGGGCCAGCGCCGGGGTGCACCTGGTCGTCGCCGGAGACCACATGCTGCTCAGCGGCCGGATGAGCTCGCTCTGCGAGGACAAGCTGGTGCTGCGGCTCTCGGACCGCAGCGACGCGAGCCTGGCCGGGCTGAACGCGCGGAAGATCCCGGAGAACCTGCCGCCGGGCCGCGGCTACCGCGCGGTCAGCGCGATCGAGACCCAGGTCGCGCTGGTGGCCGCCGACCCCTCGGGACCGGCGCAGGTCGCCGCGGTGCACGCGCTGGCCGCCCGGCTGGTCGAGCGGGAGGCGGCGGTCCCGAAGTCGGCGCGGCCCCACCGGATCGCGGTGCTACCCACCCAGCTGGCGTTCGAGCAGGCGTGGGAGATGGTCGGGACCCCCGCGCCGATGTGGGCCCTGGTGGGCGTGGCCGGCGACGACCTGGAGCCGGTCGGGGCCGACCTGCTGGGCGACCAGCCGACCTTCCTGGTCGCCGGACCCTCCCGGTCCGGGCGCAGCACGGCGCTGGCCGTGATGGCCGAGTCACTGCTGCGCGGCGGGACCGAGCTGGTCATCGGCGCCCCGATGAACTCCCCGCTGCGCGGCTTCGCCGACCGGCCCGGTGTGCGCGGCGTCCTCACCGGCGAGGAGCCCACCGAGGCCGAGTTCGCCGAATTGCTCGACCCCGGTGCCGGGCCGGTGGTGCTCGTGGTCGACGACGCCGAGGTCTGGCGCGACCTGCGCTGCCGGGACTGGCTGCGGGCGTTCGTCCGCAAGGCCTCCGGGAGCAGGCGGGGCCTGATCATCGGCGGGGAGGTCGCCTCGGTGGCGAGCGGCTTCTCCGGCTGGCAGGCCGAGGTGAAGAAGAACCGGCGCGGCGTGCTGCTGTCGCCGCCGAACATGAGCGACGGCGACCTGGTGGGCGTCCGGCTGTCCCGCTCCCAGGTCGCCGCCAGGGTCGCGCCGGGCGCGGCCCTGGTGCACCTGGGCAGCGGCACCCTGCTGCCCGCCAGGATCCCGTTGCCGGCGCCCGCACCGGCCGAGCCCCACCGACCCGCCCACGACAACCGGGAGCACTGATGGCAGACCTCGTGGTGAAGGACCTGCAGGACCTGGTCAACGACCTCAACTCGCTGATCAGCCAGTTCGAGGGGGCGTTGGACTTCCAGAACGACGACAAGGGGCTCTGGGGACAGCACAACGCCAATCTGTCGATGGGTGACTTCGCCGACAACTGGACCGTCCACCGCGACGCGATGGTCAAGGACATGAAGGCCCTGCGGGACCAGGTGACCAAGGTCGACGCCGCGTGGACGCAGGGAGACCAGCAGCTGCTGGACTCGTTCCAGAGCTGACGAGTCGGGAAAGGAGGACCGAATGAGCATCAGGCATCTCGACTGGTCGCCGCTGGACCTGGAATCGGACCCCGTCCACGCCGACCCCGACGTGGTGGACGCGGCCCAGAAGCGCTACGCCCTCATCGCTTCGACCATCGACGACGCGACCGCCAAGTTGCGGCAGATCGTCGACAGCAACAGCGACAGTCTCGCCGGCCAGTACGTCGAGGGGCTGAAGTCCGGCGCGAGTTCGCTCAACGACAGGCTCAGCAAGGCCGCCGTCCGCTACCACGACGTCGCCAACGAGATCAACAAGTACGAGCCGGACCTGGACCAGGGGCTCAGCGAGACCGCCGGTGCGCTGACGGACGCCGAAGCGGCCAAGAGCGCCCAGACCAAGGCGAACGGCATGCCGGACCCGCAGAAGAGCTCGGACGGCACCACCACCCCCCAGGAGCAGCAGAAGGGCACCGACAAGACCAAGGCCCAGTCCGACGCGAACGCGGGCATGGCGGCGGCGAAGACACGGCTCAACAACGCGCTGGACGCGCTCAACGTGGCCGGCAAGCGCTTCGGCGACGCGGTCAGCGCCAGGAGGTACGACGACGGGCTGACCGACTCCTACAAGGACAAGCTGGACGCCGTGATGGCCAAGATCAGCCAGATCTTCGCCATCATCGGCATGATCCTGGGCGCCCTCGCGATCCTGATCCCCGGTGTGGACGTGCTGGTCATCGCGGGCGTGGTGGCGGGCGCGGTCACGCTGATCGCCAACATCGTGCTCTACCACGACGGCAAGGGCAGCGTCGTCGACGTCATCCTCGGGGCCATCGGGCTGGGCATGGCGGGCCTGGGCGCCGTCGTCTCGCTGGTGGGCAAGGGGATGTCCAGCATTGCCAAGACCGCCGCCCTCGCCGAGCGCCCGGGCGGCGGCGGCGACATCGAACTGGTGCCGCTGAGGCCGCCCGGCGACGGACCGGGGGGCTCGGTCCCCAACTTCTCCCGGCCGTTCGGGCCGGGCAACCCGCGTCCCGGCGGACCTCCCCCGAACTACTCCCGGCCGTTCGGGCCGGGGAACACGCCCATCAAACCCGCCCCGCCGGTCCGCCCCGAACCGGAGCCGGTCCCGGCGCCGGGCCCCAACGCGGCCGCCGACTGGAAGAACATGTCGGACTGGTTCAACAACCCGGCCACCAACTGGGTGCTGGGCAAGCTCGGTGTCATCACCCCCGACACCGGGTTCTGGGCCTCGGCCTGGGCCCAGCTCAAGGGCGCCGGCGAGATGTGGGCCACCCTGCTGACCGATCCGGCGAAGTTCGGCAAGGACTTCGCGAGCATCATCACCGGCCTGAAGGGCCCCCTCGACCTCTCGGCGATCATGAAGGCGGGCGGCCTGGGGAGCATCTCACCGCTCTGGTTCGCCTGGGGCGGCCTGAACGGCGCGTTCGGCCTCGGCGCCGGATTCGTCTACACCGGCGGGCGCCTGATGGGCTGGATCCCCTCGGTCAACCCGCCCGGCAAGGTGGCCGCCTCGTGAGCGCCGGAGGGGCGATGAGCAACGATCTGGCGGCGCTGACCCGGCTGCCGTGGCACTGGGAGTGGGTGCCGACCGCCCGACCGGGCGACCCGGCGCACGAGGCGTGGACCGAGCACCTGGTGGCCCTGTTCGAGGAGTGGACGGCCGAGGGCATGGTCGCCGCGCGCGCGGCCTGGCCCGCCGACGCGGGAACGGCGTTCCCCTTCACCTCGGAGCTGGTGGGACGTGACGCCGCCGCCTGGCTGCTGGAGCGCGCGGGCCGGCTGCCCGCGTGGTCCCGGCTGGCCTGGGGCGCGGTGTTCGTGAACGGCCGGCCCAGGTGGGCGCCCGTCCCGGTGGTCGTGGAGTTCACCGGGCCCGTGGCGGGGGATCCCAACTACCTGATGCACCTGGTCGGCGCCCGCGGCCTGGAGGGCGACGCGCGCGAGCCGATCGTCGACTACGTGACCACCTCGATCGGCGACGGGCTGCGGGTGTTCGCCCTGTGCCGCAGCGCGGACGGCGCCGCCTACGCGCGCCTGCACGCCGCGCTGCGCCTCGACGTGCCGCCGACCGGCGGCGCGCCGGGCGTCGGCATCGACGTGCTGCTGACCACGCTCGTCTTCGAGATGGGACTGATGGCCTTGATCGGTCACGGAGTCGAGCAGCTGATGCACCGGATAGCCGACGAATGCGCGCCCGCCGACGCGAGCCCGGCCAAGCTCGGCTTCGTCACGGCCGGTGACGGGGGAGAATCGTGATCGACTTCGAACTGGTCCTCCCGGACGGCTGGGTGCAGATTCCCACCACCCCGGACACCGTCACGCTGCGCCGCCGGGTCATCGACGGGGTGATCCGCCACCACCTGCCCGACTCGCTGCCCCGGGACAAGGTCGGTCCGTGGCGCCGGATGCTGCGCAAGGAGCTCACCGAGGCGACCGACGAGGCCGCCCGGCAGGGCGCCCGCTCGGTGCTGCTGCCGCTGGAGGAGTTCAGCGGCATCCGGCTGCCCGGATCGATGCTGGTGACCGTCCTCGAAGGCGGGGACGAGGACGAGGACCCCGAGCAACTGCTCGCCTCGATCCTCGCCGACGCGGGGGCGGACGGGACCTACCTGGAGGTCGGCGGTGCCCCGGCGGTGCGGGTGGCCTCGGTCGTGGACAGCGGCCGGGTGCGGCGCAAGGCACCGTCCTGGCGGGTCTCGTACTACGTCGCCAACCCGGACGCGCCCGGCGTGTGGGGGCTGCTGACCTTCACCGTGCTGACCGACGGCGAGGTCGACGCCGAGCCGGTCCGGGCCGTCGTCCTGCTCTTCGACATGATCGTCTCGACGCTACGCTGGGCGGACCGGGACGACGTGCCCACCGAGGCCGAAGTACTCGCGCAGTTGGACCAGTTGGACCAGCAGGACCAGCAGGACCAGCAGGACCAGCAGGACCAGCAGGACCAGCAGGACCAACTGGTCCAGCATGGCCAGCAGGACCAGCGGAATGAGCAGGCCCGGTCGGCGGGCGCCGCACACCGGGGGCCGTCTGGACCGGACCTGAAGGATGTGTGAAGCCGGCCCCGCCACGCTGGAGGCATGACACTCGCCGCCACCTCCGCGCCGGCCGCTCCTGCCACCTGTGTGCGGATCGCCATCACCAGCCCCGACATCCTGGCCCGGATCCGGCAGGTCTTCGCCAGCAAGAACCTGGTCGTGGACATCGTCCGGATGCCGTACGTGGAGGTCACGGTGCGGCCGGCGGCCGGGCCGGCCGCCACCGACCGGTCCGTGGCCGGGGCGGCCCTGGAGGGGGTGGTCGGCCCTGACCCGCGGGTGGGTGCTCCGGGTGCCAGGCGGCTCTGCGCCGAGTACCGGCTGAACGTGGTCGAGGTCGGCGGCCGTCCGACGGCCGAGCGGTCGCCCGGGGAGGGCCGACCGCGACTGACCGTGGCGCCGGACACCGACACCGCCACCGACACCGCCACCGCCACCGGCCCCACCCCCGTCGCCGACGGCCCGGTGGCCGCCCTGTCCCAGCGTCAGCACGAGGTGATGGCCCTGGTCTCGCGCGGCGCGCGCAACGCCGAGATCGCCGCGCGACTGCACGTCAGCGAGAAGACCGTGAAGAACCACATCAACCGGATCTTCCGGTCGCTCGGAGCCGGCAGCCGGGTGGAGGCGGTGCTCATCTGGCAGCGCGGCCGGCCGCAAGGCGCTATCCGGCGCGGCGCACCGGATCCGGTGCTGGTGCCGCTGCCAAGGCCGGTGCAATTACCGGTGCCGGTGCCGGTGCCGGTGCCGGTCGGGAGCCGGCGCCCAGCGTACGGAGGAAGTCCGTGACGTCGTTGGCCTGCTCGGCCTCCAACTCCCTCAGCAGCCGCAGCGCCCGGGTGGCCAGGCCGTGGGCGCCCGGCCGGGCCGACCCCGTCGGCCGGCGCACCCGGGCGAGGCCGAACAGGGCCAGGGCCTCGTGGTACCGGTCGCCGCCGGCCTCGGCGAGCGCGAGCGCGTCCTGGAGGTGGCGCTGGGGCTTCCCGAGGTGACGCTGCGGCTTGCCGAGGTGGTCGAGGCCGTGTTCCGCCAGGCCCAGGCTGATCAGCAGGTTGGCCTCGAACAGCCCGTCGCGGCAGCTCCGCGCGGCCGCGAGCCCGCGTCTGCCGTAGCGCAGCGACTCCTCGAACTCACCTAGTTCCAGCTGCAGTTCGCAGAGCACATCGAGGCAGCCCGCCAAGTGGTGCGCCGAGCCGGCGCGCTGCGCCAGCTCCAGGGCCGCTCCCGCGCACGGCAGGGCCGCCGCGTAGTCCTTGGCCGCCCCGAGCGCGGAGGCCAGCGTGCCGAGCAGCCCGGCGCGCAGTACGTCGTCGCCGAGCTCCGCCGCCAGCCGAAGGCCCTGCCGGAGCCGGCGCGCCGCGGTCTCGTGCTGCCCCGACCGGCAGTGGGCGGTGCCCAGCTGGTCGAGCAGGAGTGCCTGGGCCCGCCGGTTCCCGAGCAGTTCGGCGCTGCGCAGCCCGATCCGCAGCGTGTCCACCCACTCCGGTGCCCGCCCGGCCGCGGCGAAGTAGTCGAAGAGCAGGTAGGCCAGCTGCCAGGCCTGCTCGTGGCAGCCGATCCGCCGCGCCGTGCGGACCAGGGGTGCGAGGTTCTCCCACTCCCGAGCGCACCAGGCGACGAACTCCCGCTGATCGTCGAAGTGCCGCGGTTCGCGGCCCGCCCCGGCCGCCGGGGTGAACGGGAGTTCTCGGCCGGTGGGCCGGTGCTCCCGCGCCAGGGCCAGCACGTACCAGCGCAGCACCCGCTCGATGGCCGCGCGGCGTGACGCGCTCGGCTCGCCGGCGCGGGCCACCTCGTCGGCGTAGCCGCGGGTCAGGTCGTGCATCCGGTACCTGCCGTCGGCGACCTCCACCAGGTGCTGGGCGGCCAGGCTCCGCAGTGCCGCGGCGGCCGACGAGGGCGGGAGGTCCAGCAGTTCGGCGGCCGCCGCCAGGCCGATGCCGGTGCCGGGGAAGAGGCCGAGCGTGCGGAACGCGCGGGCTGCCGCGGCGTCGAGCCCGGCGTAGGACCAGGACAGCACGCCGCGCACGGAGTGCAGCTCGTCGTCCGGGAGCCGCAGGGTGTCGAGCCGGCGCCGCACGTCCTCCAGCTCGGCGGTCAGCTCGGCGATCCGGGAGCGGGGGCCCGCGGTCACCTGCTCCGAGGCGATCCGCAGGGCCAGCGGCAGGTGGTCGCAGAGCTCGGCGAGGCGCCGTGCCGCGGACGGCTCGGCGCCGACCCGGGCGCTCCCGATCGCGTCGGAGAGCAGCTCCAGCGACTCCTCGGCGGTGAACGGGACCAGGGTCACCCGGCGGGCCGAGTAGCGGACCGCGAGGCCGCTGAGCCGGTTGCGGCTGGTCACGACCGTGAAGGAGGGGCCGCCGCCCGGCAGCAGGTCCTCGACCTGGTCGGCGCAGGCGGCGTTGTCCAGCACGATGAGCAGGCGCTTGTCGCGCACGATGCTGCGCCACAGCGCGACCCGCTCCTCCTGGTCCGCCGGGATCCGCGGCGCGTCCAGCGAGGTGAGCAGCTGGTGCAGTGCGTCGGCGGGGGAGCTCGCCGGCTGTCCGGGATCGAAACCGTGGAGGTTCACGTAGAGCTGGCCGTCGGGGTAGTCACCGGCCAGCAGCTGACCGCAGTGCACGGCCAGCGCGGTCTTGCCGATCCCGCCGGCGCCGACGACCATCACGATCTGTGGACTGCCGCCCGCCGCGCCAGGCATGTTGCCGGCGGGCCCGGTGCGCGCGGCCTCCAGCAGCTGCCCGATCTGGGCGGTGCGGCCGACGAAGGCGCCGACACCGCGCGGCAGTTGCGCGGGCCGGACGGCGGCGGCCGGGCGCTCGGGACCGGCCGCCGCGCGGGGCGGGCGCTCGCACGGCCGGGCGTTGTCGGTCAGCAGCGACGCGTACAGGGCCCGCAGCTCGGCCGCCGGGTCGATCCCCAACTCCTCGGCGAGCAGCGCGCGCAGGTCGTGGTACTGCGCGAGCGCGTCGGCGGTCCGGCCGCTTTGGTGCAGCGCCGTGATCAGCAGGGCGCGCAGGCGCTCGTGGTAGGGGTTCTCCGGCACCTGGCCGCGTAACTGCTCGGCCACCGCGGCCGCTCGCCCGAGCCCGAGGAGCAGCTCGGCCCGCTCCAGCACGAGCCGCAGCCGCAGATCCGCCACCCAGGTCCGGTGCTCGGCGGCGAAGGGGCCCGGCAGGCCGCTCAGCGCGGCGCCCGGGTGCCAGTGGGCCAGTGCCTGATCGAGGGCGGTCACCGCTGCGGCCGGGTCCTGCCGGGCCCGGCTGCCCCGGGCCCGCGCCGCCAGCTGCTCGGCCACCCGGACATCGAGCTGCCCGGCGCCGAGCCGTAGCGCGTAGCCCGCTCCCGAGCTGGCCAGCGGCTCGTCCAGACCCGCCAGGGCCCGGCGCAGTCCGGACACGTAGGTGTGCAGGCTGCCGGCCGCGGTGGCCGGCGGAGAGGTGCCCCAGACGTGGTCGATCAGCTCGTCGCGCGAGACGACGCTGCCGCCGCTGAGCGCCAGAACGGCGAACACCGCCCGCTGCTTCGGCGAGCCGAGGAGGAGTTCGCGCCCCCGGGCGCAGGCACGGAGCGGTCCCAGGGTCTCGACCCGCAGGCAACCGCTCTCCAACACGGTCTGTCCCTCGGACACGGTCTCTCCCTCGGAAAAGGCAGAGCCCCGACACACCCGGTGTGTCGCCTCGCTCTGCGGAGCCTGTTGTCGCGGTAGGGGCACACGGCGCCAGGGGCACGCGGCGCGCCCCGCTCCCGGATCCAGCTCCGCAGTGGCTCCGGGTCGATCCCACGGTCGTCGGCGACCGACCTGCTCGTCGGTCCCGGCCGTGACCGGTTCAGCGTGACAGTGTTCGGCTGAACTCCGGCGGGTGAGGCCTCGCCACCATCGGCACAAGATGGCGGCCCACCCGGACCATCGGGGTCCGAGTGTCGCGGTGTCCGAGAGCGTGGTCAAGCCCTCCGACCGCGCCGGCCGTGCGTGGTCAGGGGACTTGACCAGGGGGAGCCGGTGCTCAGGCGCGGCCCCGGAGAGGTCCCGGAGAGGCCCTGGAGAGGCCCGCCCGGCGCACCCGATCGCGTGCTCCCGGTCCGAACCGGGAGCACGCAGCCGGGCATTCGGGCACCAGGGGCGCGGCCGCAAACCCGGCCCGCGCCGCTGACCTGCGGTCATCTCCACCGGGAGCGGGCAGAATTCGGGCGTGTTCCGGTCGGCCACGGAGCTGTCCGTCACTTGTGCCGGGCGGTATAAATCTCTTGCGGGCACATTCGGGCTTCCGATGTCCGAACGGGCGGAGGGAGAACGGGAGATGCGGGCAGCGGAGCGGCAACACCGGATCCTGGTCCTGGCCCGCCAGCAGGGGCGCGTCGAGGTCACCGCCGCGGCCGCCGATTTCGGGGTCGCGCTGGAGACCGTCCGGCGTGACCTGAGCGAGTTGGAGCGCCGGGGGCTGGTCCGCCGGACCCACGGCGGCGCCTACCCGGTGGAGAGCACCGGCTTCGAGACCGACCTGGCCCAGCGCGTCACCCGGCACGTGGAGGCCAAGCGCCGGATCGCGGCCGAGGCCGTCAAGCTGGTGGGCGAGGCGGAGAGCGTCTTCGTCGACGAGGGCTACACCCCGCAACTGCTCGCCGCGCTGCTGCCGAACGACCGTCCGCTGACCGTGGTGACGGCGTCGCTGTCGACCGCCGCGGCCGTGGCCGACGCGGCCAACATGACCGTGCTGCTGCTGGGCGGCCGGGTCCGTGGCCGGACCATGGCCACCGTGGGCTCCTGGGCCTGCGCGATGCTCTCCGGTTTCGTCATCGACCTGGCGTTCCTGGGAGCGAACGGGATCTCCCGGGACCTCGGCCTGACCACCCCCGATCCGGTGGTGGCCGACGTCAAGGCCAAGGCCCTGGAGGTGTCCCGCAGACGGGTCTTCATGGGCCACCACAGCAAGTTCGGCGCCGGCAGCTTCTGCCGCTTCGCGGAGGTCGGCGACTTCGAGACGATCGTCACCGACACCGAACTGTCCAGCGCGGAAGCCCATCGATACGCCCTGCTGGGACCGCACGTCATCCGGGCCTGAGGCACCGGGCCCCGAGCACCATCCGCCGCCGGCCACGGCGCGGCGGCCGCCGTCTCCGCAGGACGCGCGGGCGCCGCCCCGCGATCCGGCGCGCCCCGAACCGGTCCCACCCGACCGGCTTCGTCCAGGGAGAGGAACACGCACCATGACGATCAGACAGGCGGTCCTGCGCACCACCCTGCCGCTGGGCCTGGCGGCCCTCTGCGCCGGCACCCTCGCGGGCTGCGGCGGCGCGGGCGGCGCCGGCGGTGGCTCGCAGGCGCACTCCATCAACGTGCTGATGGTGAACAACCCGCAGATGGAGGACCTGCAGAAGCTGACCGCGGCCAACTTCACCAAGAGCACCGGCATCAAGGTCAACTTCACCGTGCTGCCCGAGGACGACGCCCGGGACAAGTTCACCCAGGACTTCTCCAGCCAGTCCGGCCAGTACGACATCGCCACCATCAGCAACTACGAGGTCCCGTTCTACGCCAAGAACGGCTGGCTGGCCCCGCTCAGCGGGTACGCGAGCGGCGACACCGGGTTCCAGCAGAGCGACATCCTGCCCACCATCGCGCAGGCCCTGACGTACAACGGCCAGCTCTACGCCGAGCCCTTCTACGGCGAGTCGTCCTTCCTGATGTACCGCAAGGACGTGTTCGCGGCCAAGGGCCTGACCATGCCCGCCAACCCGACCTGGCAGCAGGTCGCCGACCTCGCGGCGCAGGCCGACGGCGCGCAGCCGGGCATGAAGGGCATCTGCCTGCGCGGGCAGCCGGGTTGGGGCGAGGTGATCGCGCCGCTGACCACGGTGGTCAACACCATGGGCGGCACCTGGTTCGACCAGAACTGGCAGGCCCAGCTCACCTCCCCGGCCTTCACCGCGGCGACCAGCTTCTACGTCGACCTGGTGCGGGCGCACGGCGAGGCGGGCGCGGCGCAGTCCGGGTTCACCGAGTGCCTCAACGACATGGAGCAGGGCAAGGTCGCCATGTGGTACGACGCGACCTCGGCGGCCGGCTCGCTGGAGGCCTCGGACTCGCCGGTGGCCGGCAAGGTCGGGTACGTGCCCGCGCCGGTCGACCAGACCAAGAGCTCGGGCTGGCTCTACACCTGGGCCTGGGGGGTGCAGAAGGCCAGCAAGCACCAGGACGACGCCTGGAAGTTCATCTCCTGGGCCTCGGGGCAGGGGTACGAGAACCTGGTCGGGCAGAGCCTCGGCTGGTCCCGCGTCCCGGCCGGCAAGCGCACCTCGACCTATGGCAACCCGAGTTACGTGGCCGCCGCCTCGGCGTTCGCCCAGGCCACCGAGACCGCGCTGACCAGCGTCGACCCGCAGAACCCGGGCGTGCAACCGCGGCCGGCGCCGGGCATCCAGTTCGTCGGCATCCCGGAGTTCACCGATCTGGGCACCCAGGTCTCGCAGCAGATCAGCTCGGCGATCGCGGGCCAGACCAGCGTGGACCAGGCACTGAAGAACAGTCAGGCGCTGGCCGCCAAGGTCGGTGCCAAGTACGCCGGACAGTGACGGAGGCACCCTTGAGCACCATCTCGATGCCGCGCGGCAGGCGCCCCCCGGCGCCGCGACCCGGCCACCCGCCGACGACCCGCCGGGCCCGGGGCGCCTGGTCCCGGCGGGCGCCGCTCCTCCCGGCCCTGATCTTCATGATCGTCGTCACCCAACTCCCCTTCGTGGGGACCGTGGTGATCTCGTTCATGCGATGGAACGCGCTGGACCCGGGCGACCGCGGGTTCGGCGGCCTGACCAACTACACGGCGGCGTTCGAGGACCCGGCACTGCGCTCGTCCATCGGGACGACGGTGCTGCTGACCGCCGCCGTGGTGCTGGTCAGCCTGCTGCTGGGGCTGGTGCTCGCGCTGCTGCTCGACCGCCGCTTCCGGGGCAGGGGCATCGTGCGCACCATGCTGATCACGCCCTTCCTGGTCGTGCCGGCGGCCTCCGCGCTGCTGTGGAAGCACGCGATCTACAACGCCACCTACGGCCTGCTGAACGGCACCCTGACCTGGCTCTGGAGCCTCTTCGGCAGCAGCCACGCGCCGCAGCCGGACTGGCTGTCGAGCACTCCGCTGCTCGCGGTGGAGGCCTCGCTGATCTGGCAGTGGACGCCGTTCATGATGCTGATCCTGCTCGCCGGCCTGCAGAGCCGGCCGGTCGACGTCATCGAGGCGGCCAGGGTGGACGGGGCGAGCACCTGGCAGGTCTTCCGCCACCTCACCTTCCCGCACCTGCGCCGCTACCTGGAGCTCTCCGCGCTGCTCGGCAGCATCTACGTGGTGCAGAACTTCGACGCGGTCTTCACGCTGACCTCCGGCGGCCTGGGCACCGCCAACCTGCCCTACACCGTCTACCAGACCTTCTACCAGGGCCACGACTACGGCCAGGCCTCCGCCGAGGGCGTGCTCGTGGTCATCTGCACCATCCTCCTGGCGACCTTCGCCCTGAGGACCGTCTCGTCGCTGTTCCGGGAGGAGTCACTGTGACGGCCGCGATCACCACCACCCCGTCCGCCTCCGCCTCCGCCTCCGCCTCCGCTTCCGTCTCCGCCTCCCGCGCCGCCGCGCGCCGCCGCACCGCCTCGGCCCGGCGCAACGGCGCGCTGCTCGGGCTGCTGGCCTGGCTGTGCGGCGTGCTCTTCTTCCTGCCGTTCGCCTGGATGGTGCTCACCTCGCTGCACAGCGAGTCGGCCGCCGCGACCAACCCGCCGAGCATCGGGGCCGGGCTCACCCTGCAGGGGTACCGGGAGTTCTTCGGCGCCGGCACCGGGGTGAGCCCGTGGCCGCCGCTGATCAACTCCCTGACGGCCAGCGTCGCCTCGACCCTGCTGGTGCTGCTGCTGTCGATCCCCGCGGCCTACGCGCTCTCCATCCGGCCGGTGCGCAAGTGGACCGACGTGCTGTTCTTCTTCCTCTCCACCAAGATGCTGCCGGCCGTGGCGGGCCTGCTGCCGGTCTACCTGATCGCGCAGAACACCGGCATGCTGGACGACATCTGGCTGCTGGTCATCCTCTACACCTCGATGAACCTGCCGATCGCGGTGTGGATGATGCGCTCCTTCCTGGCCGAGGTGCCCAGGGAGATCCTGGAGGCCGCCTCGATCGACGGCGCGGGCCTGCTGACCGTCCTGGGGCGGATCGTGGCCCCCGTGGCCATGCCCGGCATCGCGGCCACCGCGCTGATCTCCTTCATCTTCAGCTGGAACGAACTCCTGTTCGCCCGGGTGCTGACCGGCGTGGTCGCCGGCACCGCGCCCGTCTTCCTCACCGGCTTCGTCACCAGCCAGGGCCTCTTCCTGGCCAAGGTGTGCGCCGCCGCCGTCTGCGTCTCCGTGCCGGTGCTCATCGCCGGCTTCGCCGCCCAGGACAAGCTGGTCCAGGGCCTCTCGCTCGGAGCAGTCAAATGACCGGTCAGATCTCCTTGGAGGCCCCGCGGTGAAGGCCGCTGTCATCAGTTCGCCCGGAGTGGTGGGCGTGGAGAGCGTCGAGGATCCCACGCCGGGCCCGCGGGAGGTGATCGTCAGCGTGGCGGCCTGCGGTCTGTGCGGCACCGATCTGCACATCCTGCAGGGCGAGTTCGCGCCCACCCTGCCCATCGTCCCGGGGCACGAGTTCGCCGGGGAGGTGGTCGCCCTGGGCACCGCGGTCACCGAGCTGTCGGTCGGCGACCAGGTCGCGGTCGACCCCTCGCTGCCCTGCCACGAGTGCCACTACTGCCGGATCGGGCGGAGCAACCTGTGCGAGCGCTTCGCCGCGATCGGGGTCACCGTCCCGGGCGCCGCCGCCGAGTTCGCGCTCGCCCCCGTCGCCAACTGCGTGCGGCTGCCCGAGCACGTCCGCACCCAGGACGCCGCCCTGATCGAGCCGCTCTCCTGCGCGGTGCGCGGCTACGACGTGCTGCGCAGCCGGCTGGCCAGCAGCGTGCTGATCTACGGCTCGGGCACCATGGGCCTGATGATGCTGGAGCTCGCCAAGCGCACCGGCGCGGCCAGCGTGGACATGGTCGACGTCAACAGCGAACGCCTCACCGCCGCCCGCCTGCTGGGTTGCAGCAACGCCGTCACCGCCGCCGACGAGATCGAGCGGCCGCGCGGCTGGGACGTGGTCATCGACGCCACCGGCAACGAGCGGGCCATCCAGGAGGCCCTGGGTCGGGTCGGCAAGGGCGGCACCTACCTGCAGTTCGGCGTCGCGGACTACGCCGCCCGCGCGACCATCGAGCCCTACCGGATCTACAACCAGGAGATCACCATCACCGGCTCGATGGCGGTCCTGCACAGCTACGAGCGCGCGGCCGAGCTCTTCGCCGCCGGGGTCCTCGACCCGCGGGTCTTCATCAGCGACCGGCTCCCGCTGGCCGACTACGCCGCCGCGCTGCGGCAGTTCCAGGCGGGCAAGGGCCGGAAGATCGTCATCACGCCATGACCGGGGGAGCGGACCGAGCGCCGTCCACCCTGGTCATCGGTGAGGCACTCACCGACATCCTGACCGGACCGGACGGACGGCGGTGCGCCGTGCCCGGGGGCAGCCCCGCGAACGTGGCGCTGGGCCTGGCCAGGCTCGGTCATCCGGTGCGCCTGGCCACCCGGATCGGCGGCGACGGGCACGGCCGGGAGCTGCGGCGCCGCCTGGGCGGGAGCGGGGTGCTGCTCACCGACGGGTCGGTCGTCGCCGACGCCGCGACGTCGACCGCCACCGCCGTGCTCGGTGCCGACGGCGCGGCGAGCTACCGCTTCGACGTCGACTGGAGCCTGCCACCACTGGTGATCGACCTGGCCGCCACCGGCCCGGTCGACCACCTGCACACCGGATCCGTCGCGGCCCTGCTCGCCCCCGGCGCCGCGCGGGTGCTCGCGGCCGTGCGGGCGGCGCGGCCGCGAGCCACCGTCTCCTACGACCCGAACCTGCGCCCCGCGCTGCTGGGCACGGCGGCGCGGGAGCGGCCGCGGGTCGAGGAACTGGTCGCCCTGAGCGACCTGGTGAAGGCCAGCGACGAGGACCTCGGCTGGCTCTACCCCGGGCAGGACAGCGCCACCGCGGCCGCGCGGTGGGTGCGGACCGGCCCCGCACTGGTGGTGCTCACCCGCGGGGCCGGCGGCGCGCTGGCCTTCTGGCGGCACGGCAGCCACCGGGTCGCCCCGATCCCGGTCGAGGTGGTGGACACGGTGGGTGCCGGCGACGCCTTCATGGCCGGCCTGCTCGGTGGGCTGCTGCGGGCCGGGCTGCTGGGCGGCGGCTCGGCGCCCGGACGGGTACCCGCCCGCGACGAGCTGCGCGCCGCCACCGGTGCGGACCGGCTCCCCGCGAGCGTGGTCGGATCGCTCGCGCTGGCCGCCCGCACCGCGGCCCTCACCTGCACCCGCCCGGGCGCCGACCCACCGCACCGGGCCGACCTCGCGCGCTGACCGGCGACCGCTGACCGGCGACCGCTGACCGGCGGCGCAGCGTCCTGCGGCGCCGGCCCACCTCCGCGCGGGACAACCCCGTCGGGCCCGGTTGACGGGTTCGGCCGGCCCAGGTTGGCCCAGGTTGGCCCAGGTTGGCCCCGGCTGTCCTCAGCGGCCCGCGGTGGCCAGGTCGCCGTGGTGGGCGGGCTTGGCATCGCGCCGCAGGCGGTGCAGGGTGAAGCGGTCGAAGAGCACCGGTGTGGGGACCGGGGTCGCCGCTGTCGCGGCGGGCGTGTGGTAGTAGCTGACGGTGATCGTGGTGCGCCCGCCGATCAGGGATCCCGGGTCGACGTCGAAGACCGCGACGCCGTAGGGGAAGGCGGTGTCGGGGTCGCGGACCGCCGACCAGGTGGCCTTCTCCTTCGCGTCCGGGTCCGCCTTGAAGGTCAGCCGCTGGGTGCGGACGAAGGCGTCCGGCACGCCCGCGCCGGTGGGGTCGGTCAGGTAGGTGTCGTCGTTCGAGGCGGTGCCGCCGCCGCCCAGGATCAGGTGGACGGTGCCCTTGGAGGTGTCGATGTCGTGGATCTCGTCGCTGACCACGCTCGGGCGCAGCAGGCTGCCGGGGTCGGTGCCGCGAACGGCGTAGGTGCGCTCGTAGTCGTGGTCGTGCCCGCAGAGCACCAGGTCGACCTGGTAGCGGTCGAACACGGGCAGGAGCTGCTCGCGGATGCCCAGGTCGCCGCCGTGGCTGGTGGCGGAGGAGGACATCGCGAACTGGTGCATGGAGGCCACGATCCAGTCGACGTCGTGACCGGCCCGGGCACGGGCCAGGGTGCGCTCCAGCCAGCGCAGTTGGGCACCCTCGCTGTAGCCGGAGATGTAGATGGAGTGGCCGGTGGCCGGGTCGATGCTGGCGTCGTCCTCGACGGCGAGGTCGTTGCCGTCCAGGGAGAGGAAGAGCACGGAGCCGACCTGGAAGCTGTACCAGTTGCCGCAGAAGTCGCGGGTGTGGTTGTCCGGCAGGTCGAAGCGGGTGTGGTACGAGGCGTAGCCGAGCTCGCCGCCGCCGGCCTCGACCTCGTGGTTGCCCGGGGCGGGCATCCAGGGGCGGTTCGCGGCGGAGACGGACATGTTGTTCATGAACGCGTCCCACGCCTGCGGCTGCACGCCGGTGTTGTTGTTGGCGTACGCCAGGTCGCCGTTGAGCAGGTGGAAGAGCGGCGCGAACTGCTCGACGTGCCGCACGGCCGCGGCCCCGTGGATGGAGGACTTGGTGAAGGCGGCGGAGCCGGTGCCCAGGTCGCCGAAGCTGGTGAACCGGAACGCGGTGCGGCCCTGCTCGGGCGCGGTGCGGAAGGTGCCGCGCTTCGCGGTGGCGCCCTGGTGCGAGACCTCGTAGACGTACGGGGTGTCAGGCCGCAGGCCGTGCAGGCGGACCCGGTGGGTGTAGGTCTCGACCTTGTTCAGGCCGTCCACGTAGGTGCGGGTCTCCGCGTCGAGGACCCGTCCGAGCCCGCCCTTTGCCGTGCCCAGGCGCAGCCGGGGACGGCTCACGGAGGCGGCGGTGGCCCAGGAGACGGTCATCTCGCGCGAGGGATCGTCGCCGAAGCTCAGGTGCACCTGCTCGGGGCCGGGAGCGTCCGCGACGGCCGGCCGGCTCCACAGCAGGGTGGAGGCGGGGACAGTGGCCAGCGAGGTTGCCACTGCGGTGGTGCGGAGAACGGTCCTGCGCGAGGGATGTGCCATGTGTTGCCTCCTGGGCCGGCGGGGGATCGCCCGGAGGTTCGCAGGTACGGGCCGCCAACGGCCCAGCGCCGTGGAAACAGTCGGTGACCGAGCGGGGAACGACCGCCCGGTACCGGACGAATCGGCTTCCGGGCGGCTGACCGGGGCAGTGGCCACCGGCGGCCGCCTGCCGGGGATCCGGCCGGATCCAGCCGCGATGACGGTGCGTCAGGATCCGACCGGGGTGACGGCCCGACGGGTTCGGCCCCGGCTTCGGTTCCGGTCCCGGCTTCGGTCCCGGTCCGGGCTTCGGTCCCGGTCCCTGTTTCGGTCAGCCGGCGGTGGAGGCGCTGGGCACGCGCCGCCCCGGGGCGGTCCGCGCCGTCCTGGACACGGCCAGCAGGACCGCGGCGGCCGTGATCAGCAGGGCGCCCTCCACGGCGACGCTGATCAGGGCGAGGGGTTCGGTCCAGTTGCCCTTGTCGTCGCTGTAGTCGGGCAGGCCGGGCCCCCGGGAGAGGACGAAGCCCAGCAGGGGGCCGACGGCCACACCGGCGGCGAGCAGCCACGCGACGGGGTGGGCGTCGCCGCGGAACGCGCGCGGCCGGCCGCCGGCGAGGAGCAGCACCGCGCAGAGCACGCCCGCCGCCTCCAGCAGGTAGTAGCCCACGCCGACGTAGTGCGGTGTCTTGTCGCCGGGGAAGCCGCCCTGGTCCTGGACGTGGATCCAGGACACCGCGAGGCAGAGCAGCGCGGCGGGCACGCGGGCCAGTAAGCGGGCACGGGGGACGGCGGACAGGGGCATGAGGGCCTCCGGGCAGTTGGGGACACCGGGCGGACGGCCCGGCGGACGAGTCGGGCACCGTGGCCGGCCCAGCGGACTCCGGAGCAGTGCGGTGGAGCGCCACCGCCGGGACGCCGACTTGACGTAGTGCCGTCAATGCTGGCGGCGGCGCGCCGGAAATGCCATGTTCCGCTCCTCTGAAAGTCGTCTGAATCGCGGCCCGCACCGCGCACGGTCGTCCGGCAGCGCTGCCGGACGACCGTGCGCGGTGCGGTCGGCGGGCACGAAGACGGGGAGCCGTGGTTCAGGTCAGTCGCGGGTGACCGCCTGGCGCAGGCCGTAGGCGGCGGCGCCCAGGGCGAGCACCAGGGCTCCCGAGAGCACCGAGGCGGCCGGTAGGGAGAGGGCCAGGGCGAGGCAGCCGGCCGCGCCGAGGACGGGGACGACGCGGGGTGGCCGGCCCTCGGCGGGGGTGAGGGTCCAGGCGGCGGCGTTGGCCACGGCGTAGTAGGCCAGCACACCGAACGAGGAGAAGCCGATCGCGCCGCGTACGTCCGTCGTCGCGGCGAGGACGGCGACCACCGTGCCCACGGCGAGCTCGGCGCGGTGCGGGACGTGGAAGCGCGGGTGGACGGCGGCGAGCGTAGGCGGCAGGTGGTGGTCGCGGGCCATCGCCAGGGTGGTGCGCGAGACGCCGAGGATGAGCGCGAGCAGCGAGCCGAGCGAGGCGACGGCGGCGCCCGCCCGCACCACCGGCACCAGGCCCGGGGCACCGGCCGCGCGGACCGCGTCGGCGAGCGGTGCGGTGGCCTGGGCGAGGCGGTCCGGGCCGAGCACGGCCAGCACCGCGACCGCCACGGCCGTGTAGACGGCCAGCGTGATGCCCAGCGCCAGCGGGATCGCGCGGGGGATGGTGCGGCCGGGGTCACGGACCTCCTCGCCCAGGGTCGCGATCCGGGCGTAGCCGGCGAAGGCGAAGAAGAGCAGCCCGGCGGCCTGGAGTATGCCGCCGGGGCGCGCGTCCGCGCCGACGTCCAGCTGGGCCGCGACGGCCGTGCCCCCGGCCAGGCAGGCGGTGACCACGGCGGCCAGCACGGCCAGGACGGCCGCCACGATCAAGCGGGTGAGCCAGGCCGCCTTCTGTACTCCGGCGTAGTTCACCGCCGTCAGCGCCACCACCGCGGCGACGGCGACGAGGTGCTCCCGCCCCGGCCAGACGTACGAGCCGACCGTCAGCGCCATCGCCGCGCAGGAGGCGGTCTTGCCGACCACGAACGCCCAGCCCGCCAGGTAGCCCCAGAACGGGCCGAGCCGTTCGCGGCCGTAGACGTAGGTGCCGCCGGACTGCGGGTGGCGGGCGGCCAACCGGGCGGAGGAGGTGGCGTTGCAGAAGGCCACCACGGCCGCCACGGCCAGGGCGATCAGCAGGCCGGAGCCCGCCGCGTGGGCGGCCGGGGCGAGCGCGGCGAAGATCCCCGCGCCGATCATCGAGCCCAGTCCGATCACCACGGCGTCGAACACGCCCAGGCGCCGCCGCAACGTCTCCACAACCCGCTCCTCGCCCCCGCAGACCACCTGCGACCAGGGGAACGATAGACCGGGAGACGAGGGACCGGAGACGAGGGACCGGGAGACGAGGGACCGGAGGCGAGGGACTGGGAGACGAGGGACCGGAGGCGAGGGAGGAGTGCGCTCGATCGCGCGCTGGACCCGTCCCCGGGCCGTGAACCCCCGCGATGCCGGTGAACCGGGGCTCAGCCCGTCCGAGGTCCGGCCATCGCCGGCGGTCCGGTCGGCGCGGGTCAGGTGGGCACGACGGCGACCGGGCAGGCCGCGTGGAGGACGGTGGCCTGGCTCGTCGAGCCCAGGCGGCCGAGCGGGCCGTGCGGCTCGCCGCGCCGGCCCACCACGACCAGTTGGCGCTCGTGTGAGCGCGTGACCAACTCCCCGGCCGGCTGGGCCCGCACGGCCGTCCCGGTGACGTCGACCTCGGGGAACCGCTCACGCCAGCCGGCCAGCACCTCGGCGACCAGCCGGGCCCGCTCCGCGGCGATGTGGCTCTCCTCGAAGACCGGGGGGTTGGCGTGGCCGGGCATCGTGATCAGCGGGTAGGACCAGGCGTGGACGGCCAGCAGCGGCAGGCCGCGCCGCTGGGCGAACTCGAAGGCGAAACCCAGCACTTCGTCGTCCCCCCGGTCGCCGTGGACACCCGCGACCACCCCGCCGGTGGCCGGCCCGGCATCGGCGGGTCGGACCACCACCACCGGGCAGGCGGCGCGTGCGGCGACGGAGAGGCTGGTGGAGCCCACGAGCAGCCCGGGGAAGCCACCCGACCCGCGCGCGCCCAGCACCAGCAGGTCCGCGCTGTGCGCGGCCTCGGTCATCGCGTCGCGCAGCCGCCCGTCCGACAGCTCGATCGAGACTTCCAGGTCGGGGTAGCGCCGCAGGGCCTGGGAGAGCACCTCGTCGAGCAGCGCTTCGCCGGCCTGCCTGCTGGGCGGCGACTCCCGGCCGTCGGGCGACCGCACGGTCTCCTCGCCCCAGATGTGGCGGACGCTCAGCGGCTCGCCACGCAGTGAAGCCTCCCGGGCCGCCCAGTCGAGCGCGTCCCTGCTGGCCTGTGACGAGTCCACACCCACGATGACGGGCTTGCCCATCGCCGGCTCCCTTCGGTCGCTGAGGACGACGTACACGCTCTTCCATCGTGAACCCGTGATCGCCCGCTGTCGTGGCCGGAGCGCTTCCGGCCCGGGGGCCGGTGCTTCGGGGGCGGGCGCCCGCCGTCACCCCCGCCGAGCACTGCTAAAATCCCGACAAAATTACCTTTGGTGTGCCGGGAAGTCTGGTCGGCTCGGGGGACGACCGCGGCGATCGGGCGGCGGTGCCCCCGCTCGTCGTGATGGAGGCTTCCGCGGATGCGCGCTGTGGGGATCGTTCTCTTCCTGGTGGTCCTGGCCACCGCCGTGGCCACCTTCGCCCGGCGCTGGCGGGTGCCCGCACCATCGCTGCTGGTCCTGGCCGGTCTCGGAGCGGCGCTGATACCCGGCGTGCCCGCGTTGCGCGTCCCGCCGCAGGCGATCGCGCTGGTCGTGCTGCCGCCGCTGCTGTACGCCTCCGCCGAGGAACTGTCGCTGCGCGATCTGCGGGCGGTCTGGAAGCCCGTGACGATCCTCGCGTTCGGCCTGGTCTTCGCTTCGGCGGCGGCCGTCGGCTTCGCGGCGGTCGCGGTGACCGGGCTGCCACCGGCGATGGCCTTCGTGCTGGGCGCCGTCCTGTCCTCCACCGATCCGGTGGCGGTCACCGCGCTCGGGCGCCGGCTCGCGCTGCCGGGCCGGGTCCAGGTCCTGGTGCAGGCCGAGAGCCTGTTCAACGACGCGACCTCGCTGGTGCTGTTCAAGGTCGCCGCGGGGATCGCCGTGGCCACCGGGGCGGCGGTGAGCCTTCCCGCGGCGGGCGGGGAGTTCCTGCTGCTCGGGGGCGGTGGAAGCCTGATCGGCGCGGCGGTCGCGGGCCTGGTGTGGCTGATCCGCCGCCGCACCACGGACCCGGTGCTGGAGACGGTGATCGCCCTGATCACCCCGTACGCGGCGTACGTGGTGGGGGAGGCCGCGCACACCTCCGGCATCACCTCGGTCGTCGTCGCCGGTGTCCTGCTCGGCCGGAGCGGCCACCGCCTCACCGACGCCCACATCCGCCTCCAACTGCACGCCGTCTACGCGGTGGTGGTGTTCATCCTGGAGAGCGTGGTGTTCAGCATCGTTGGCCTGGAGCTGCCCGCGCTGGTGCGGAACCTGCCCGCGGGCAGCGGCTGGTGGCCGCTTCAGGCGCTCGCCCTGGCGGCGGTGCTGATCGCGGTGCGGGTGCTGTCGACGCTGCCGCTGACCCGGGCGGTCAAGCCCTCCCGGGGCCGGCTGTCCTGGCGGGTGGCCGGGGTGGTGACCTGGGCCGGCACCAGGGGCGTGATGCCGCTGGCCGCGGCCCTGTCGATCCCGCTCGCCGCGAGCGACGGCGCCGCCCTGGTCGGCCGCCCGCTGGTGCTGGTGCTGACGACGGCGGTCGTGGTCCTCACCCTGGTCGTCCAGGGCTTCAGCCTGGCGGCCGTGGTCAACCGCTCCGGCCTGGTGCTCGAGCCCGAGCACACCGCCCGCGAGGAGGTGGACGCCCGCGAGGCGCTCGACCGCGCCGCGCTCGCCCTCGTCGACGACTTCGCCTCGCTGGAGGCGATGCCCGAGGCCGTGATCGACCGGGTCCGGCGCGGGCTGATCGCCCGCCTCGACCAGAGCGTCGACGGCCCGGACGGCAGCACCGCGGACGCCGCCTACCGCGAGCTGTGGCACGAGGTGATCGCTGTCCAGAGCACGGAACTGCACCGCCTCTACGACGAGCACCGGATCAGCGACGCCACCCGCAGGAGCCTGCAGCACGACCTGGACCGCGAGGAGGCCGCCCTCGGCACGCCGTGAGCGCGCCGTCCCGGATCGCCCGGTACGGGCTGCGCTGTGCGTGCGTCAGTGCTGGAAGCGCCAGGACAGCGCGACGACGGCGCCCACCAGGGCCGCGAAGAGGCCGACGAGGACCTGGTACCGAGGGGTGAACGGGAGTCCGGCGAGGGCGGGGTAGGCGAGGAGGGCGGCGGAGGCGAGGACGTCGATGCCGAAGACGACCTCGGGCGGGTGGACCGCCTGGGCGGTGGTGTGCGCGGCCCACCCGGTGACCACCTCGAAGCTGGACAGCAGGACGACGATGGAGGCCAGCAGGTTCGGGACCGGGGCCAGGGCGCTGTGCGGGGAGGTGTCGGCGGGCCTGCGCCGTCGCAGGAAGGCGAGAAGGCCGATGGCGTAGGCAACCGCCGCGGCTGGGATGAGGATGAAGATCAACGGTTTCTCCAGCTCTGGCTGCAGGCGGATGTCAGGGCGGGGATGAGGACGATCACCAGGAGGAGCGTGGTCAGGAGCACCACCATGTCGTGGGGTGGTTGGCCTGGCTGGGCGGCGGCAGCGGCGGGTGAGGCCACGGTCTGCGGGGTGAGGGCCGGTTGGGCGCTGATCGGCGTGGGCGGTGCCGCCGAGGTGGTGGCCGGTGCCGTGGTTCGTCCAGGCCGGGTCTGCGGGGGAGGCGGTGGCTCGGGGTGCGTGGGCACCACGGTGGCGGCGGGCCGCTGAGGTGGCTGGGCCGGTGGTGAGGCGGACGGTTTCGTCGGGCTGAGGGCTCCGGGCCGTGGCGTGTCGGCCTGGTGGGGGGAGGCTGCGGCGGGCATGGCGGGCATGGCGGGCATGGCGGGCATGGCGGGCATGGCGGGCGTGGCGGGCACAGCAGGTGACGGCGCTGGAGAGCCGGCGGTGGGTAATGCGCTGGTCGGCGGGGGTGAGGAGGCGGCGGGCGGGCTCGCCGGTTCGGGGGATGCGGTAGGGGGAGTCGGCGGCGGCTCGGACGGATTGCAGGTGGCCGGGGTGTCGGGGAGCGTCGGGATCGGAGGAGGCGCGCCTTGGTCAGGCATCGGTGGTGACCCGCAGTGCGGCTTCGACGCCCGAGGCGACGGACCCGGCCCCGGCCGCAGCCGGGCGCGTGGCTGCGGCCGGGGCCGGGTCCGTGCCGGAGGTGGCGGTGAGAAATCCGCTTCGTGTGATCACGGCCATATCGTGCACGGGCTCGCTGTTTCGCTGGGCCACCTGCACCCTCCGAAGAGGGGCCTCACTCGAACGCCATAACAATGCATGCGAACCATTGCGAGATCTCAAGGATCTTTGAACTCCGCGAAAAGCGGGCTCGGCGTGTCGCAGCGCGCCACTCCTGGCCCGTGATCGCAGCTCCCACCCAGCGAAGGGCAGATGGTCAATGAGGCTTTCTCGGTGAGGCCTCATTGAGGAGCGTGACCGGCGGAGCGGTGCGGCTGGACTCGGCGGGCCCCAACTGTGCGATATCCCGTGGTGCGCCAACCGAATGACGGTCAACGACCATGGCGCGGGCTCCGCCGAACCCGCTCGCCCCGGGCAGCCTGAGCTCCACCCGGGGGCCTGGGATCACCAGCCCCGCACCCGGCGGCCCCCGTCCCCGGCCGGGTGCGGCCGGATGTCGCCGGGTGCGGGTAGCCGTTGTACCGGTGGAGCCGACCCGGTCGGCGCGGCGGTAGAAGGCGACCGCGGCAGCTTCACGCCGCGGCCGGACCACCCGCTACCGCCAGCACGGCGCCCAATCGGCGGTCCGTCCACTCCCGTACCGGCAAACCGGTGCCGCCGGACTTCAGTTCGGCTTCACGGCGGACCCAGAGACGCAGCAGGCGGGCCGGGTCGCCGGTGGCCTGCGGGAACAGCCGGTGCAGCGGGCGCGGGAGTGGGCGGTCGAGCGGTTCCAGGTCGATGCCGACCGGGCCGGGGCCGGCCGCGACGGCGACCATGCCATCGGCGTGGCTCAGGCTGATCCCGGTGTCCGGACGGCCCGGCAGGTACGGCCGGCCATGGCCCGGGGCATCGCATTCCGGACACACCTGACCGATCGTCACCTCGGCGATGAGGCAGCCGAGTTGTTCCGCCACGCACCGGCGGAGCAGCAGGCGGGCGGCCGTGACGTCGGCCCGGCGGGCCGGCACCCGGATGCGCCGCAGCCGCCGCCGCTCCCAGTCGGCGAGCAGGCCGGGGTCCAGCTCCGCCAGGACTTCGGCCGTGGTCGCGGCCAGCACCCGGGTCATCGGACGGCGAGGAACCGCTCGTGTATCCGGTCCAGGGTGCGGAAGTCGTCGATGGTGACCTCCTGAAGGTCGATGCCGTTGCCGGTGATGCCCTCCAGCAGGTCGACGAAGTCCAGGAAGTCCATCGAGTCGATCAAGCGCGCCTCGATCAGGTCCTCGTCGGTGGCGATCGGCCCGTCCAGGCCGGGGTTCTTGTGGTGCAGCCAGGCGGTGACGCGGTCCATGGTTCTCCTCGGTCGAGACGGTGGGGTCGTTGGAAAGGGGGTCGTCAAAAGAGGGGGGCGTTGGAAGGGCGGGGTCAGGCGCGGGCGAGTCGGGCCAGTGCCCGCTCGGGCGTGCCGTGGGTCAGGACCATCGCGTGCACCCAGCGCTCCAGCCCGAAGGCGACACAGGAGCTGTGGACGGGGCCCTGCTCGCCGGCGGTGATCTCCAGGCGCTCGCCGAAGAAGTTGCGGTGGCGGTTGACGGAGGCGATGGCGGTGCCGTCCGGGGCGAGGAACTCGTGCTTGACCGGGTCCAGTGCCATCAGCCGGGCGCGGGAACCGCCCTTGTCGTAGAACGGGTCGTCGGCGGCGGCCCGGGTCAGCTCCAGGCCCAGTCGGCCTGCTGCCTCCAGAATGAACTCGGCTCCTCGGTCGAGGTGCTGGGTGGCCTCGTCCTTGCCGCCCAGGAACACCACCTCGCGCATGGTGAAGCCCCAGAGCCGCCGCAGCCCGTCGTAGTGGGTCTCGTTGCGGAAGCATCGGCCGACGGCGGACAGCCGCAGGCCGTCCGTGCCGATGTCCTGGCCGGCCAGGCTGAGCAGCAGCCCGTAGCAGGTCGCGGAGGGCAGCAGGTAGCCGGTGGGCTCCAGCGGGAGCCCCGCGGGGGCCGCGCCGCCGGCCAGGGCGTCGTGGCTCTCGGCGGCGAACCTGCCCGCGCTGAGGCCCAGATGGGGGAAGTTGCGGAAGTAGTCCAGCCGGGCGAGCTGCTCGGCGGGCAGCAGCGGCGGCCCGGTGACCTCGGGGGCGGCGAGGCGGGTGGCCAGGCCGGTGAGCAGGTCGTTCAACCCGCCCAGGAGCGCGGTGTGGGTCGGGTCCAGCGGGATGAGGCCGGGGCCGGGGCTGTTGAGCCGAATCTCCGGCAGGCCCATGGTGTCGGTCATGGCAAGTGCCTCCTTTTCGTGAGGAGACAACGGCTCCGATCCGCAGTCCGGTTCACCCGGTGCGATAGTAAAAATTTGACATGTCCCCTGATTTAAAGGCGACTTGACAGGAGATGTGGTCTGGACCAATCTTTGCGACAGCGAGCCTGCCGGAGGGCGTGTCCCCCTCCTGGTCGCCACCTGCCCTGGCGTACTCCCTCGCCCGTCCCGCCCTCCGGAGGCCCGCACGTGATGACATCTGCGCCCAGTCCCCGTCCCCGCCTCTACCGGGCGGCGAGCGAGCGGCCGTACTTCAGCAACGACGGCGAGTCGTACCTCGCCCAGACCACGTTGCGCGAACTCCAGAAGTCGCGGCCGCTGCGGGTGCTCTCCGAGGAGCAGTTCGCGCACTGGCAGACCTACGGCTACGTGATCGTGCGCGAGGCCATACCGGCTCGGTCGGCCCGCGAACTGCTGGACTTCACCTGGGAGTTCCAGGGCCTGAGCCCCGACGACCGGGAGGGCTGGTACGCCGACCGGCCGTGGCGCACCGAGCTGGACCGGCAGTTGCACGTCTACGGCTTCGTCGAGGCATACCACCACCAGTTGCTCTGGAACAGCCGGCAGTCGCAGCGGGTCTACGACGCGTTCGCGGACGTCTGGGACTGCGAGGAACTCTGGGTCACCCTGGACCGGCTCAACCTCAACCCGCCGAACGTGCGCAACCGCGACCGGGCGCTGATCGAGCCCACCGACCGCGGCTTCGACATCGAGCTGCACTGGGACATCGACACCGTGATCGGCGTGCCGCCGCAGCGGGTGCAGGGCATCATCGCGCTCAACCACACCAGCCCGGAGACCGGCGGGTTCCAGTGCGACCCGGAGCTGTTCCGGCAGTTCGAGCAGTGGCGGGTGGCCCAGCCGGCCGGCCGGGACCCGTTGCGCCCGGCGGTCGACCGCGCGGAGTTCCCCGTGGTGCGGCCCGACCTGCACCCAGGCGACCTGCTGATCTGGAACGGCCTGCTGGCCCACGGAGTGGCGCGCAACACCTCGGTGGACGGCGTGCGGGCGGTCCAGTACCTGTCGATGATGCCCGCCCTGGAGGAGCACGACCGGCTGCGGCAGTCCCGGATCAACTCCTGGCAGCACCTGCGCACCCCGCGCTGGAACCGCACCCTGGTCGGCGACCCGGTGCTGCACGAGTCCGAGCGCTACCCCACCGCCGAGCTGACCGACCTGGGCAGCAAGCTGCTGGGGCTCAAGGCCTGGCACGGGGAGCCGGTGTGACGACGCGGGTCTGCCTGGCACTGCCCACCAACCGGGACTGCGCCCCGGCCATCGCCGCTCTGGCCGCCGAAGCCGCCCACGGCGCGGCGCGGTTCGACGCCCAGGTGCACGTGCTCGTCCTGGACTCCTGCGGCGGCCCCGCGCTCACCGCCCACCGCGCCACGGTCGCCGAGCTGCCGGCGGCACCGGGTGTGGTCGTCCACCACATCGACGAAGCCGCCCAACGCGCCTTCCTGGCCGAGGCGGTCGAGCGCTCCGGGGCGCCCGAGCCGAAGCTGCTGCTGGATCTGCTGCTGCCCGCCGGGGTCTCCTACGGCGCCTGCACCAACCGTGCCTTCCTGCTCGCCGCCGCCCTCGGCTGCTCCTCCGTGCACCGCCGCGACTCCGACAGCCGCTACCAGGAGCTGGCGGGCGTTCCCGTCTACCCGATCGACCACGAGCTGACGGCGATCGGCCGCCGCGCGGCCGAGGTGGCGCCGCTGCTGAGCACCGACCGGCTGCCGCCGGCCGCCGCGCCGCTGCCGGTGGCGCTGGTCGGCGGCTCGTTCATCGGCGCCATGTCGGTGGACCTGGCGGCGATCCAGCAGGCCGACCCGGAGGTGTACCGGGAGATCATCGGGCTGTCCATCCCGGCCGACTGCCCGCCGATCTGGCGCGACCACCTGGTGCGGGAGTCCTTCCGGGGGGCCGGCAGCACCGCGTTCACCCACGACCGGACCACCCTGACGCACGTCAGCGCGACCCGGGTGGACATGTGCAACATCGCGCTCGACGCGGGTGTGTGGGGCAGGGTCCCACTGCCGCCGGCCATCGACACCATCGGCAGCGACTACTTCCTGATCCACCTGGTCCAGCGGGCCGGCCTGCCCGGAGTGCTGCACAACCGGCACATCGTCAACTTCCACACCGACGAGCGGCGCACGGGCCCCGGATTCCTCGCCTACCAGGAGCGGCTGGCCAAGTACTTCCTGGCCGCGCCGTACCTGGAGGCGCTCTACGCCCGGCTGGCCGCGGCCGACCTGTTCACTCCCGACGGGCTGCTGGACAACGCCACGGTGGCCGACCTCGTCCGCTCCGTCGCCGAGGTCGAGCAGACCGGCAACGCCGAACGGCTCGACGTGCTGGACCGCTGCTACCGCCGGCTCGGCGGCCCCTGGGCGCAGGCCGCCGACGCCCTGGCCGACCGGCGCGCGCGGCTGCTCACCGACACCGTCCGCGATCTCGACGATTTCGCCCGACTCACCGACGCCTGGCCCGCGCTGATCGAAGCGGCCGCCCGGACGGAGCTCGCCGGATGAAGCACACCCTCACCTTCCGTGGCGGCGCCGAGCGCTCGGGCCCGCTCACCATGGGGCAGTCCAACATGCTGCGCTGTCTGCTGCGCGACGGCGCCGCGCTCACCAACATCCACGACGTCTGGCCGGTGCCGCACGGCAGCACCACGGCGGCCGTGCTGGACGCGCTGCGCGCCCTGGTGCTGCGGCACGAGGCGCTGCGCACCGTGCTGCCCCACCACGACGAGCAACTGGTGCTCGCGGAAGGCGAGTTCACCGTCATCGTGGTGGACCGGGAGGACCTGCACGTCGACCTGCCGGCCGACCTGCCGCGAATCGCCGACGAGCTGGCCCGCCGGGACCGCGACCGGGACTTCCGGCTCGCCGAGGAACTGCCGCTGCGGTTCTCGCTGCTCACCGTACGCGGCGAGCCCGTTCACCTCGCGGTGGCGGCCAACCACGTGTTCACCGACGGCGGCGCGCTGGCCGTGCTGCGCGAGGACTGGCTGGCGCTGCTGGGCGGCGCCGACCTGCCCGCGCCCGACAGCCTCACCCCGATCGAGCTCGCCGCCGAGGAGACGAGCCCGGACGGGAAGCTCAAGTCCGAGGCCGCGATGCGGCATTGGGAGCAGGTGATCCGCACCGGCCCCCAGGCCGTGTTCGCCGAACCGCGACTCGAGAACGCCGACGGCCCGGCACCCCGGCTCACCCTGCGCTCCCGGCGCGGCGCGCGGGCGCTCGCCCGCACCGCCGAACGCACCGGCGCACCGCCCGCCACCGTACTGCTCGCCGCCTGGTGCGCGCTGGTCGGCCACCGGGCCGGCCAGCGCGCCTGCGTCACCGCGATGCCCACCGCCAACCGCTTCAACTCCCGGCTGGCCCGCTCGATCACCCCGCTCTCCCAGGACGCGCTGCTCCTCCTCGACCTGCGGGTGCCGGGCTTCGACGGCCTGCTGCGCAAGACCTGGGGCGCCGCGCTCAACGCCTACCGGCACGGCCGGTTCGACGCCCACCGGCTCTGGGAGATGATCGACCGCACCACCACCGAGCGCGGCAGCCACTTCGCCCGCGACGTGGTCTTCAACGACGTCAGCGCGCTCAACGCCTTCCTGGGCGAGTCCGACCGCACCGACCTGCCCGAGGCGGAGCTCACCTGGGGTCCCACCCAGGCCCTGCCCACCCGGCTCCTCGGCTTCGCCCACCAGATCGACCCGCTGCTCCACCTCTCGCTCTGGGCCGATCCCGCGCTCTTCGAGCGCACCGAGGCCGAGGGCTTCCTCACCGGCCTGCTCCGCCTGCTGGAAGCGGCCGCCGAAGGCGACCTCCCGCTGGCCGACCTGACCGCGGTCACCGGTGTCGCGCCGGCCGACCGCGGCCCCGACTGGCAGCGGGTGGACGGTTGCTGGGTCCGGCCGCAGGCCATCGCCGAAGCCCTCTCCGAGGCCCTCGACGGCCTGCCCGCGCACGTCGCCGACGAGGACGACGGCACCCTCACCGCCTGGATCGCCACCGGCGGCCGGCCCCTCACCCCCGCGGCGGCCCACACCGCGCTGCTGGCCCGGCTCCCGGCCCGCACCGGTGTGCTGGCCCCGCGCCGGTACGTCCTGGTGCCCGCCGCGCCCGCCGGCGGCGACTGGCGCGCACTGCGCCCCCTCGCGGAAGGAAGCGGAAGATGACCACCGACCAGCTCACGGATCGTCAGCCGGACACCTTGCCGAGCCCCTGGCGTTCGGGCCCGTTCCGACTCTTCTTCCTGGCCCGCAGCTCCTCGCTGCTCGCCGACGGCATGCTGATGGTCTCGCTGACCGCCGCCGTACTGCACGCCGGCGAAGGCCTCAACGCCGTCGGCTACGCGCTGGCCGCCTGGATGGCACCCACCGCCCTGCTCGTGCTCTTCGGCGGTGTGCTCGCCGACCGGTTCACCCCGCAGCTGATGATGGTCGGCGCCGACGCCGTCCGCACCGTCGCCATGCTGTCCCTGGGCCTGCTGCTCGCCACCGGCCACATCCGGCTCTGGCACATCATGGCCCTGCTGGCCCTGAGCGGCGCCGCCACCGCCATGTTCCAGCCCGGCCTGGCCGCCATCGTGCCCCGGGTGGCCGAGGACATCCAACGCGCCAACGCCCTGCTCCGGATCGCGGAGGCCTGCGCCACCCTGCTCGGTCCCGGTCTGGCCGGCTTCCTGGTCGCCCTCTGGAGCCCTGCCGGCTCCTTCCTGGTGATCGCAGCCACCTTCGCCACCAGCGCCCTCGGCCTGCTCCCGCTGCGCCGCCTCGGCACCGTCCCCGAAGGCCGCGACGAGCCGATCTGGCACCGCCTCGCCATCGGCTGGCAGGAGTTCCGGGCCCGCAACTGGCTCTGGAGCGTGATCGTGCTCTGGTCCACCTACGGCCTCTTCCTCTTCGGTCCGGCCATCCCGCTCGCCGCCGTGCTGCTGACCCGCCAGCACGGCTCCGCCGGCTACGGCTGGATCGCCTCCGCCGACGGCGCCGGCACCATCGTGGGTGGCCTGCTCGGCATGCGGGTGCGCCCCCGCCGCCCCCTGGTCGCCGGTGTCCTCGCCATGCTGTGCTACTCCCTCAGCCCGCTGGCCCCCGCGCTCAACTGGTCCTTCACCGTGACCCTCCTCACCGGTGTGCTGGCCGGCTGCGGCTACGCCTTCTGGGGCGTCATGTGGGCCACCACCATCCAGACCCACATCCCCCTCACCGTGCTGAGCCGCGTCTCCGCCTACGACGTCGCCGGCTCGATCATGGTGATCCCGTTCGGCCGCGCCCTCTCCGGGCCCGTCGCCAACGCCCTCGGCCCGAACCACGTCCTGCTCGGCTCCTCCGTCATCGGCCTGCTCTGCCTCGCCGCCATGCTCTGCGTCCCCGCCATCCGCACCCTGGGCAGGGCCCCGGCCTGACCCCCTGGCGCACCCACCGCCCGACGTCCGGGCCGACCATGACACCGGTGCGGTCGTCGTCGGAGTGGCTCACCTGGGCGACCGGATCGACATCATCGAGACGTGGACCTCGTCGTTCGGCTCCCAGCGGTACAGGGTCACCGTCCAGGGCAGCCGGACGACAGGGTGGATCCACCGCACCCTGATCAGCCACCTGCCGTACCTCGACGCTCGAACCGCGCGCTGCTTTCCGCACTTCTGCCGGCGCCTCGACCCGGTGGGCGCTCATCGTGCCGATCGGGCTCGGTGCCGCGCCGCGGCAGTCCCGCCGATGAGCTCCAGGCGGTTGTACCGTCTACCCATCGACGAACGGAGTACACCATGCGCAAGATCATCGTCTGCGCGTTCCTGACGCTCGACGGCGTCATGCAGGCGCCGGGCGGCCCGGACGAGGACGCCGAGAGTGGCTTCAAGTACGGCGGCTGGCAGAAACCGGTGTCCGATGACGAGGTCGGCGCGGCCATCGCCGGTTGGTACGAGCACTCCGACGCGATGCTGCTCGGCCGCAAGACGTACGAGATCTTCGCGTCGTACTGGCCGAATGCCGATCCCGACAACCCGTTCACCGATCGGATGAACAGCATGCAGAAGTACGTGGCGTCCCGGACCCTGACGTCCGTCGAGTGGCAGAACTCCACGCTGCTGGAGGGCGACACCGTCGATGCGGTGCGCAGGCTGAAGGCGTCCGACGGCGGCAACATCAACGTCGTCGGCAGCGGCGACCTCGCCCAGACCCTCATGCATCACGGACTCGTCGACGAGTACCGGCTGACCATCCACCCGGTGATCATCGGCACCGGCAAGCGGCTGTTCGCCGGTGGAGCGATCCCCACCGCGCTGGAGCCGGTCAGCGTCTCGACGACGAAGGGCGGCACCGTCGTCGGCGTCTACCGGCCGAACGGTGAGCCCGGCTACGACAGCTACTAGTGGCCGGCCCGCGCCAGGCGAGTGAAGCGGCGACAGGAAGCGTGAGGCATTCATGGATCCGGTGACGGAGTCCCTCAACGAGCTCCATCGGCGCATCAGCGCACTGACGGGCGGTGAAGTCGCCTCCTACATCCCGAAACTCGCCCAGGCCGACCCGGACGACTTCGGGATCGCGATCACCAGCATGTCCGGCCACCGCTACCAGGCGGGGAAGGCCGACACCGCCTTCACCATCCAGTCGGTCTCCAAGCCCTTCGTCTACGCCTTGGCCCTGACCGACCTCGGGCCCGACGAGATGCTCCGGCACGTCGGTGCCGAGCCCAGCGGTGAGGCCTTCAACGCCATCAGTCTGGAGCCGGGCACCGGCCGGCCGGCCAACCCGATGGTCAACGCCGGCGCGATCGCCACCACTGCCCTGGTCAAGGCGGCCGACCCCGCGGCGCGCTCCGCCCGCATCCTGGGCTGGCTCTCGGCGTTCGCCGGCCGCCCCCTCGACCACGACGAGGACGTGTACGCCTCCGAGGCGGCCAGCGGCGACCGAAACCGCGCGCTGGCCTATCTGATGCGCTCGGCCGGATCGCTGGAGGACGACCCCTACTCCGTGACCGACACCTACTTCCGCCAGTGCTCCGTGCGCGTCACCGCGGCCGACCTGGCGGTCATGGCCGCGACCCTGGCCAAGGGCGGCCTCAATCCGGTCACCGGTGAACGTGTCGTGAGCCAGGACGTCGCGGTACGGACCCTGGCCGTCATGGCCACCTGCGGCATGTACGACGGTGCCGGGCAGTGGCTGCTCAACGTCGGCCTGCCGGCCAAGAGCGGCGTCGCCGGCGGTCTGATCGCGGCCAGCCCAGGTCGTTTCGGGATCGCGCTCTACAGCACGCCGCTGGACACGGAAGGCAACCCCGTACGGGCCGTGGCCGCCCTCACCGAGATGTCCGAACGGTTCTCACTGCACCTCATGCACGCGCCGGTGCATCTGACGACCACGGTCACGGACACCGTGCACGCGGCACGGTCCTCCCGTGCCCGCGATTCCGCGCAGGCCGCGGTCCTGGATCGCGACCCGCGGCGCATCGCCGTCGTCGGCGCCCAGGGTGACCTGGAGTTCACCGAGACCGAACAGCTCCTGAACGCCGTGGTGCGTGCCACCCCTGCCACACCCGGCGCGATGGTCCTGGACCTCACGGCCGTCACCGGCATCAGCCCCGGCCCCGCCACCATGATCATCGCCACCCTGGCGGACCTCCAACGACGAGGCCACCACGTCGCCATCGCCCTCCAGCAGCCGTTCCTCGACCAGGCCGACGGACACCCCGGCTCCTGGACGACCACCCGCGATGACGCCGTGGCCTGGTGCGAGGACCGGTTCCTCAGCGGGGAACACCCGGTTGGAGCTCAGGACATCGCACCGCACTCGCAGTGACTCCGTCCGCGTCGCAGCCGGGGGCGAGCCCGGTCGCGCCCACCTCAGGGGTGGTGGACGCCATGGACGCCATGGACGCCATGGACGCCATGGACGCCTGCCAGACCCCGCGTGGAGCACGACCGGGCCCAACCGGTGCGGAAGATTTCAAGTCCAGTGAGACGGTCGTGACGTTATGAGGTTTGTGGTGCGGGTTCCCTGCGCTTGGCGGGGTCGTTGATCCATGCCGTCTTCGGGATCTCGGGTGGTCTGGGACGGCGGCCGAAGCGTTCGGGGTGGCGCGCGTAGGCCTCGGCGAGGGTGACGGACCGCTGGTCGCGGATCTCCTCCGCCGTGCCGAAGTGGACGCTGGCGGGCGTGTGAAGTCCGATACCCGAGTGCCTGTGCTCGTGGTTGTAGTACGAGATGAAGGCGTCGAACCATTCGCGGGCATGGGCCAGGGAGTCGAACCGCTCGGGGTAGTCGGACATGTACTTGGTGGTCTTGAACTGGGCCTCGCTGTAAGGGTTGTCGTTGGAGACCTTCGGACGCGAGTGACTCCGGGTGACGCCGAGGTCGATCAGCAGCTGGGAGACCTTCTTGGAGGTCATCGAGGTGCCCCGGTCGGCGTGCACGGTCTCGGGGACGATGCCGTTGCGCGCGATGGTCTCGCGGATCAACTCCTCCGCCCGCTCGGCTGATTCGGCCAGTTCGACGGTGTGGCCGACGATGTAGCGGCTGAAGATGTCGATGATCACGTAGGCGTGGTACCAGATGCCCTTCCTGGGGCCGGCAGCTTTGGTGATGTCCCAGGTGAAGACTTGCGAGGGGCCGTCGGCGACCAGTTCGGGCACCGTTTTGGCCGGGTGGGTGGCCTGGCGGCGGCGCTCACCGGACTGCCCCCGCTCACGCAGGATCCGGTACATCGTGGAGACCGAGCAGTGGTAGCGCCCGGTGTCCAGCTCACGGGCCCAGATCTGCGCGGGCGCCAGTTCGGCGTACTCGGGGCTGTTCATCAACTCCAGTACCGCAGTGCGCTCTTCGGCTGTCAGGGCCGATGGCTGGACCTGGGGCGACCTGGGCTTGCGTGCGGGCGTCGGCTGAAGCCTGCGGTAGTGGGTGGCCCGGGAGCGGCCGGTCAGCCGGCATGCGGCCGTGGTGCCGAGCTCGTGTTCGACGGCGGTGAACGCCTCGTCCACGACGGGGTCCGCGGCGTGCTTCAGTCCGCGCTCTCGGAGATCATTTCCAAGAGCGCCGACGCTTTTCCCAGGACCTCCAACGCTGCCTTGTTCCGGGCGAGCTCCCTCTCCAGCCGTTCCACCTGCCGGCGCAGCTTCTCGTTCTCGACCTCGGTGGCGGACTTCTTCGGGCGGGCCGGGCTGGTGCGGTGGTCGACCAGGTTCTCCAGGGCCCCGGCATCGCGCGCGGCCCGCCACTCGGTGACGTGCGAGTGGTACAGGCGCTCGCGGCGCAGAACCGCACCCTTCTCGTTCTTGGGCGCGGCGTCGTACTCGGCGACGATCCGCAGCTTGTACTCGGGACTGAACGTGCGGCGCTTCGGCCTGGGAGCCGGGTCGGCAGCGGACGGATTGGTGCTGGTCATCAGGGATGGAACTCCTACTCGGGCCCTCTCAGGCTAACCCGACAAAGCGGGACGTCTCACCCAAGGCTGACAGAGAGGGGTGGCCGCGGGTGCGGTGTGCGGGTGCGGCGTGAGGACGTCAGTGCTACTTCACGCACCTGGCGAATGCCGTCGAGGAAACCGCCGCCGGACTCACCTCACCCGGACCCAGGAGTCGGGAGTCAGCAGTTGCTGGGCGGGTTCGTCGAGGTCTCGACGATCTTCACGGTGCTGCCGGCGTTGTCGGTGCCGTCCAAGGCGTGGACGGAGCTCTGCCCGAGTGTGGTCCAGGCGACCCGGTTCTTGTCGAAGGACCAGGTACCGGTGACCTTCTTGGTGACGGTTCCGGTCTCCAGCCAGCCGTACTGCCCTGGCTGGAGCGTGAGGTAGGAGGAGTACTGGATCGCTTGCGTCCCGATGAAGCTGTGCGAGTAGGACGCGGTGACGGACGATGAGACCTGGAACGAGATGGCAGCCTCCGGCCCGGTTCCCACTGAGCCCCCGAGCGTGAGGGAGCCTCCGACGGTGTTCTCCCAGCCGGTGGTGTCAGTGATGCTGGCGAACGGCGTCTGAACGGAATTGGTGGCGTTGTAGTACAGCGTGCCCTTGAGGCAGGTGCGCCCTTCGATGTAGGCCGTCGGAAGGCTCTTGTCGACGCTGAAGCTGCAGGTGCTGTTGTCCTTGGCGCAGAGGGTCAGGCCGTACTGGGCCGCGAACTGGGCCATGCCCGTCATGACGCCGGAGGACGTGCCCGGCTTCCAGACGTTGTAGCCCCCGAACGACTGGGCGGAATCCCCCATCACGATGGTGTCCACGCCCGTGCCGGGGTCCTGTGAGGTGGCCACCAAGCCGTCGTTGCCGCTCAGTTGTTTCATCTGGTAGGTCCCCGGTGTGCTGCCGGGTTCGACGTACCACTGCTGGCCGACATCCTGGCTGTTGCAGGTCACCAGGTTGGTGCGCCAGGCGCCCTGCCCGAGGTCGAACGCCGTGTCGAGGCACAGGTTGTTCATGGCCTTGTTCTTCAGCTGGAACAGACCGCTTCCGCTGCTGTCCCGGACCATCGTCCACTGCTGGGCGGCGGTGCCGCTCTGGGCAGGGGCCGAGACGACCCACGGGCTCGCGTCGGTGGTGTTCGCGGGTGCCAGGGCGGTTCCGTCGCCGGCGTTGAGGATGCTCAGGCAGGTCGGTGTGCCGGTGCCCCGGCAGGGGTCGAAGCCGTAGCCGAGGTTGTCCCAGGCGGCCCAGTCGTCGGTGGGGGGAGGGGGCGCGCCGGGCTCGTTCTGCGCGCGGTGCCCAAGGGTGTTGTCGCTCTGGAGGTCGAAGAACTCCAGGCGCCCGTCCTGGTTGGCGACCGCGGTCGGGTCGCCGCCCGCGGTGCCCAGAGCGCTCATCACGCTCCACGAGGTGGTACTGCCGGGCTGGGTCTGCTTGGTGTGCCAGACCGTGCCGTCGGACAGGTGCGCGAAGACCTCCAGGCGCCCGTCAGCGTTGGTCGCCACGGTCGGGTCGCCCGCCATGGTGCCGAACGGGGTCCCCCCGCCCGCCAGTTCCCCCCAGCCGGTCCACCCCGTCCCGTCGCTCGTCTGGGTGTCGTACCAGACGTTGCCGTCCATGCCCGTGGCGAAGACCTGCAGCCGTCCGTCCTGGTTGCGGGCCACGGCGGGGTCGCCCTGGGTGCTCCCGAACATGGGCGTCCAGGCGCTCCACGACTCCTTCGCGTTCGCGCTGGTCTCGGTCGCGCCCCAGATCTCGGTGTCGCTGCCGCGGACGAACACCTGCAGCTGCCCGTTGGCGTTCAGCGCCACTGCCGGCCGGCCGACCAGGGAGACGCCGGGACCAGGGGCACCCGCGGTGGTCCAGGGGTCCCAGTTCTCCCCCTGCACGCTTCCGGGCACCGTCTGGGCGATCGTCCACAGGCCGCCGGCCGCGACCCCGAAGACCTGGAGGCTCCCGTCCAGGTTCGCCGCGACCGACACCTCGCTGTCGAGGTGTCCGGGATGCGGCTGCGTCCAGGTCGTGCCCCAGGAGCCGTTGCCGGCTTGCGCCTGCGAGGTGAGGACGCCGTTCTTGAGGAGGAAGACCTCCAGGCGTCCGTCCGAGTTCGTCGCCACTACCGGGTCGGTGTCCGAGGCGCCGCCCAGCGAGGTCCAGTCACTCCAGTTGGTGCCGGGCTGTTGCTGGCCGGCGTGCCAGACGGTGCCGTCGTCGGGGGAACGGACGAAGGCTTCCAGGTCGCCGTTCCGGTCCAGCCCGACCAGTCGTGCGGCCGGCGGTTCGGGGGAGACCACCGCCGCGGTCGTGTCGGCCCAGGCGGCCGGCGGCCGAGGGAGGCCGAGGGTGGCCAGGACAATGCCGAGCAGGGGGATGAGCACGCGCAAGGGGAAGCGTGAAGGCCTTGCCATATCGGCTCCCATCCGGGGAACAGGAGGCTCCGGGCGGGAGCCGCCCTCATTTTGATCACACTGCGTGAGGCAGTGTGGACAGTATGACGCGAACGGCGGGCTCCCCATGGCTACATGGCAGAACATGGCCTGAAGACACCATGCCCACGAGGACGGCCTCCCGGGGCTGCCATGTCCAGGGTTGCGCGGACGTCGGTGACGGCGAGGGCGATCCGGATGCCGTTGAGCGCCGCCCAGGACGCCATGACCCGTACCAGGACTGTCTTGCCGCTTCCCGTGGGGGCGTTGAGGACCTGGAGATCCCCCGAGGTCAAGTCAAGCTCGGTCAGCTCGCCGTCGGTGGTCTTCATGCCCTTGAAGAAGCGCTTCAGGGTCTTGTGCAGGTAGGCGACGCTTTTGTCCCGGCCGCTGAGGGTCTTGGCGACCGTCAGGAGTTCCTTCACCGTTGGTGCCACCCGGTCGTGCTGCGGGCGGGTCCTCACCTGCGGCAGAACCTCGTGGCCAGGTGCTTCAAGGAAGCCGGGGGTTTCCTGGATGTGGATGTCCCGGCTCGTCGTGCCGTGCTCCTTTCCCAGGTAGGCGGTCCTCGTCTTGTGCTTTCCCGGGCCCGCGAACGCCTGCGCCTTGGGACGCTTGCCGAAGGTGAAGAAGGGGCCGGTAATGCGTTGCGCGTAGGCGAGGCAATCCCCTCCCACCCGGGGGATCACCGCGTCGGCCAGCTGCGGCTCCCCGGCCGGCAGCCGCAGCGAACCGCCTGACCTGTCAGCCATGTCGGGGTCGGGGGCGAGGGCTCCGATCAGCGCGAGGGCTGCTGCCTTGAGCCTCTTCGGGTCGGTCCACTCCTGCGACATCAGGACCATCACCTGACGGATGACGTTCCGCTCGGCTACCGGCAGCCTTGCCCATTCCGACCACGCGCGCGGTTTGCGGTGGGCGAAGAAGGTGGCCTCTTCGAAACCGGCCAGGACTCGGCCCTCATCGTCCTTGCGGGGGAAGTAGTGAGCCGCCAGCGCGAGCGCCCCCGCCAGACCAGCTTCCCGCCCCGTCATCTCCCCGCTCACGCCCGGCCCTCCTTGATCTTGGTAACGACCATCTCCAGGTAGGCCGTCGCGGTCATCGCCGCCTTCATCCCATACCCGCGGCACACCATGTCGAGCTGGGCCACCTGCTCTTGGCGGTAGTCAGGCACAACCAGGTACTCCGCACCTCCCTTGTCACCACTGTCCATGTGGAGCTTGCTGACCAGGTGGTTCACCCACGTGTAGTCCTTGAAGTCGGCCGGGAACCAAGGCTTCTCGCGGTCCTGGTGGGTAATCCAGTGGTCACACTGGTCGCCATTGGGCCACAGATGTGACGTCCAGCCGGTTCCGTCCAGAGCTGCCGCGACGGCCCGGTGAAGGCTGAGCTCCGGGAGGCCGGGAACGACGGTGTAGCGCCACACTGGCCGCACCAGCACCGAATGCTCCTCGACCGGCTGGGCCTGCGGCACCTGCGGCAGTGCCCCGGTCCACAGCGTCGCGAACCGTCCCGACGGGACCCGGCACCCAAACGTCGGGCTCAGGGAAGGCGCCGTCTTCTTCCGGGCGGTCACAACGAACTCGTAGGACGCGCCCGTCTCCTCGTGCCAGGGGTACAGGCACCGCACCCTGCCCTGGGTGCGTGCGCCGGATCTGGTGACCGCGACCTTCATCGGCCACTTGCAGGCAGGGCACGGCCACCACCAGCCGTTGTACTGCGCGTATTGGGCGATCGACTTGTAGAAGTCGTTGGCACGGGACGGCAGCTTGAGGTCCGAGAGGCTGCCGGTGGGGACCGTCGGGTTCTCCACCAGCGTGGTGCGGTGCCTCTCATAGAAGGGGCCCTTGATCGCACTGAAGACGGCTTCCTGACTGTACTCGTCATCCAGCTTGGGCTTCGTCACCTGACCGGTGAACTTGCCGACCTTCTGCGCGGCCCGCATGACGCGCTGAGCTTCCTGCCGGAAGTCGAACCCGTCTTCCGTGGCGACTCCTTCGCTGTCCATGAGCCGCACACCGGCGAGATCCTTGGTGTCTATCCAGTCCGGCAGCAGCCCCTCCAGGGAGCCCGCCCGGTCGCCGGTGAGCCTGCCCAGCAGCTCATCGAACCGGATCAGATGCCCGGGGCCACATGCCGCCATCAGGATGCCGTGGGCCTCGATAAGACGGTCCAGACGTTTCGGGCCGTCCAGCTCTTCGCCAGCCATCGCGTGCTCGCACACTGCGAAAGCCTTGACGATTTCCAGCAGAACATGAGTCTGCTGGATGTCTGTCCTGTCGTCAGCTTGAATCACGAGTCGGAACCCTACGGCAGGGCACTGACAGTGAACCCCTGGAACCCTTAAGGAAGTTCAGGCGAAGATCTGTTCGATGCCCTGGGTGTCGATACCGGGATACAGGGCGCGGTAGGCGCTGAGATGGTCAGTGATGTGGCGCCGCCCGGAGTCGGTGATGAACCACAGGTACGGCCCGTGAGTCACCCCATCGGGGTGCCGGAGCACAATGAAACCCCGGCTCGGGGTGCGCCCGTCAGGACTTTGCCCCACCGCGAGGTAGTGCGGCCCCCGTCCGGAGAGACTGCCGTCCACCCCATGCGCCCCGGCGCGCGCGACACGGAGCACGATCTTCCACAGCCACGACGACAGCAGCGGCGCGGGCGGTTCCGCTTCGCGGCGAACACCGAGCGCTGCGCGGGCCACCGCCCGGCCACGCCGGGTCATCTCCACCAGGGTGCGAGGTACGTCTCCTAGCCCGTCGATGTAGACCCGGTCCCGATAAGCGATGATCAGACCGCGTCGTTCCAGGGCTGCCACCGAAGAACCGACCCCCGAGTCATGAACGCCAGACTCCCGCAGCCGCGACTGAATGCGGGTGTAGCCGACGACGTCGGCCGGTGCGTAGATCGCCAGTGTCATGCGTCGCCACTCAGTCGCAGGCCGGTGCTCAGCTCCCGCATAGCGGTTCTGCCGCTGTTCCTCCTCGGCCTCCTGATCCTGCTGAAAAATGCAGGTCAGATAGTCTCGCTGCCGGTCGTTTAGGGCGTGCCAGGCAGTCATTGATTCCTCGGACGGCTGACCGCCACGCCTACCAGGGAGCACCGGGAGAGGGTCTTCCGGGCGACTGCGGTGCCAGGCATCCATCACCACCCGGTCGGGAACCCTATAGACGTGGGCCAGCATGCGCGCCACCTGCCCCAGCGTTTCGGGAGATCGCCACATCCAGCCACGTACGCGTCTACCGCGTTCCAGGTCACGGATCTTCTCCGCGTTGATGTGCAGACCCTGCGCGCCCTGCTTGCGCCGAAGCATAGAAGCGGTCTCTTCCGTGCTCATACCCGCAACACGGCGCAGGTCCGCCAGGGTCTCAGTTCCTCGCTCACGGCACTACAGCAGGTCCCGGGCTGGCAGTCGATGACCGTCACCCAGGCGGCTCAGGCCGTTCAGAAGTCGGGGCTGCCGGATGCCTATGCGAAGTGGGAGCCGCTGGCGACCGCGCTGCAGAAGGCGATCGAGCCGCTGCTGACGAAGACCGGCACTGCGTCGCCCAGTCCGTCGCCGTCCGGGTCCGCAGGATCGAGCAGCCCCGCCCCGAGTACCGCTGCCGGCTGCTCGAGCGGCGGTGACGGCACGGACTTCGGGACCATCCCGCCGGGCTCGGTGCCGGCCGGGTACACGATCCCTGCCGGTGCTCCGGCTCAGGTGCAGACGGCGATCCGCTGGGCCATGGGTCAGCTCGGCACCCAGTACCAGTGGGGCGGCTCCTGCACGGACTCCCACGGCCCGGACCCGATGGGGCGCTGCGACTGCTCCTCACTGATGCAGATGGCCTACAAGGCGGCCGAGGTGTCACTGACCCGGACCACGTTCACCCAGGTCGCGGAGGGCAAGCCGGTCTCGGTCGGCGCCCTGCAGCCGGGTGACCTCGTCTTCACTGCGGGCAGCGACGGCAGCGCCGCGAACCCGGGCCATGTGGGCATGTTCATGGGCTCCGGGTTGATCATCAACGCCCCGCACACAGGCGCGGTCGTCTCCATCGACACGCTCGCCTCTTGGCAGTCGCAGATCGTCGCTGCCCGCCGAGTCGTCTGACCGGCGCTTCACCCTCCCCCCTTCCCCCTCGCCTCTCTCGGCGCACCTTTGCGTGCCCAAAATCGAACTGGAGTTCCCTATGTACCTCGCCGACAAGGCCGTCCAGCTCGCCTACGACCCGGGGATCAGCCCGAACGAGGGCGGCCTGCCGGGCCTCAGCGTGCTCAAGGAGGTGATGGGCTCCATCAACCTGTTCGGGATCA